>NZ_JBSICF010000002.1:0-548935 GCF_056156705.1 Acinetobacter sp. Li1LvA2 | reverse complement strand
ATTGGCACAGCCGTAGATCACATCATCGACCTGTTCCCAATCTACATTCGGGTTACGCTGCATGAGCGCTTTAATTGGCACAGCACCAAGGTCATCGGCACGGACAGGAGCAAGGCCACCGGCATAACGGCCGAATGGGGTACGGATGGCATCGATGATATAAGCGTTTTTTAATGTCATTTCCCTACTTCCTTACCCTTGAGTCGCATCAATCAAAGTTGCACCAGTTAAAGCCTGTAACTCATCAAAGCTAAGACCTTCCACTTTCTCAATCACCTTTAAACCATCTTTGGTCACATCAATCACACACAGGTCGGTGTAAATACGGTCAACGCAGTGTTTACCCGTAACTGGATAGCTCAGCTCAGCCACAATCTTTGGCTCACCTTGCTTGGTCACATGGTCAGTAGTGATAAATACTTTTTTAGCACCTACAGCTAAATCCATCGCACCACCTACCGCAGGAATTGCATCCGGTGCACCTGTGTGCCAGTTGGCCAAGTCACCATTTGCTGCCACCTGAAAGGCGCCAAGCACGGCAATATCAAGGTGACCACCACGCATCATGGCAAATGAGTCGCCATGGTGGAAAAAGCTGCCGCCTTCAAGCATGGTCACAAACTCTTTACCCGCATTAATGAGTTCAGGGTCTTCTTCACCTGCCGCTGGCGGTGGACCAAAAGCCAACAAACCATTTTCAGAATGAAGAAAAATATCTTTGTCGTTAGGTAAGTAGCTTGCAATCTTGGTTGGTAAACCAATACCCAAGTTCACATAGGCACCATCTGGAATATCTTGTGCCACACGTTTTGCAATCTGGTCACGGCTGAGTTTCTGGTAGCTCATGTTATTTCTCCTTATTGCTTATTGTGCGGGCGCTACTTGTACAACATGCTGTACAAAAATACCTGGGGTGATGATGTGTTCTGGGTCTAATCCACCGAGTTCAACCACTTCAGAAACCTGAGCAATGGTGACATCTGCAGCCATCGCCATAATTGGGCCAAAGTTACGTGCAGATTTACGGTAAACCAGATTGCCCCAGCGGTCGCCTTTGTAGGCCTTAATCAAGGCAAAGTCAGCCTTAATTGGATATTCGAGTACGTAATCTTTACCATCGATCTGGCGGGTTTCTTTGCCTTCAGCTAAAAGTGTTCCAAAGCCAGTTGGGGTAAATACAGCGCCTAAACCCATACCCGCTGCCTGAATACGGCAAGCCAGATTACCTTGTGGTACCACTTCAAGCTCGACCTTTCCGGCACGGTACAGTTCATCAAACACATAAGAGTCTGACTGACGCGGGAAAGAACAGATTACTTTTTTAACCGAACCGGCTTTAAGCAGTTTAGCCAGACCATAATCGCCATTACCGGCGTTATTGCTGACAATTGTTAAATCTTTAATACCCAGTTCAATGAGTCCGTCAATGAGTTCAGCGGGTTGTCCTGCGGTACCAAAACCACCAATCAGAATGGTTGCACCATCTTTAATCTGCGATAGTACCTCGCTTAGTGAGGACTTACTTTTGTCAATCATTAGACAACTCCATTGTGCTCATTCAGGAAGGAATAGATAAGAGATTTAGGCACACAGAGGCAGAATGAACAGATAGATATTTCACTCAATCCCGAGTGTTTCCCTTAGATTTCCTTTTAAACATTCTTGATAATTTTTGTAATTTGATCTAGTTATCAAACCATGGTTTTGTTCGGTATAAATATTTTTTGTTCGATGATCGAACATTATCTAGTATAGTTGTCCGATCTTGATAAATCCTAAAACTTATCAATGTAAAAGAATATGAGTGGTTATAAATAGATATGTAGAAAACTTGCTTAGATGGGCAAATCAACCAAGCAAGTTAAAAATAATAGAATTAAGACTGAGATTGCAGAATCAAACGTGCAAGTTCTAAATCATCTGGATAGGTAATTTTTATATTATCCGAACGACCCATTACGACCTGTACAGTTTCACCCATATACTCGAGTGCACTTGCCTCATCGGTAATAGTGACGTTATTTTCTAAAGCATGTTCAATTGCTTTTTTTAGTTTACCGATTTTAGTAATTTGAGGAGTTTGAGCTTGCCATAATAAATCTCGGCTAACTGTTTTATCAATTTGATTGCCTGACTTAACCTGCTTTAAAGTATCACGAACAGGAATTGCTAAAATAGCACTCTCATTTGATTCAATTGCATTTGTCACAAGTGCATTTAAACAATCAATGGTTACACAAGGGCGAGCCGCATCATGCACAAGAACCCAATCATTTTCATCGGCAAAATTTAAAAGATGATTTAACGCATTTAAAACCGAATGGACTCGCTCAGCTCCACCAATGCAAAAATGTGCCTTATCTATATTTTGAAATGCTAGAGTCTGAGCAAAGGTATCTTGTGTACCAATTGCCAAAACATAACCATTTAATGGAAGTTGGCTTATACGGCCAATCGTATGTTCTAAAACAGTTCTATTCTGAATATATTGATACTGCTTCAATTCAGTTTTAGAAAAACGACTTCCTGATCCTGCAGCTGGAATCACTGCCCACAATTTAGTCTGGGATATCTGGGGATGCAGGTGTCTCATTCGTTTCCAAATCAACTTTAGCGTTCGGGTCAATATAAATAGGTTTGTAATGGGTACTGATCGTACTCATTTGAACAAATGTCTCGTGAGGTTTAACCAAACCAAGATCAAGGCGGGCATGTTCTTCTATTGCTTCTGTACCATTTTTCAGGTCAAAAACCTCTGCTGCCAAAATACGGTTTCGTTCTTTAAGCTCTTCATTTACCTCAGCTTGTTGCTGAATTTGTTGCATGAGAGCTTGATGAGGGATATAGCCACCCTCACCTAACCAAAATTGATATTGCAGGATAGCTACTAAAACAATAACAAGTAGCAATATCAGTTTGCTTGAAGTGGATCGAAATACTTCTAACATATCATTAAGATTTTTAATTAAAAACTTTGATTAAGCTTTTGTATTGTATAACAATTTAAAAAGAGCATGCAAAATTCCTGCAAAATCAGTGCAAAACTATTAATGCGCATGTTACTTTAAATTGACCATTGTGACATGTTTCATTTTGTCAAAAATGAATAGAATTTGAAAGGGAAATCATGTTTATAAGTACAACTGCTTATAAATCACTCTATGTATATAAAAGCTATTCTGCGTATCAAGAAATTATATTGATTAAATAGAAAAAAGTCCTCACAAGAGGACTTTTCAATAGAGATTTAAATGAGCCAGTAATTAGAAGCTATAACGAACACTCACCATTGCATTTCTTGGTGTGCCCCAATTCATTGAGTTAGCACCAATACCTTCATAATATTTTTCATCAAAAATATTATCGATATTCAATTGAAGTTTGATATTTTTATCCACTTGATAGCCAAGCATCGCACTTGCTAAAACATACGCATCTTGCTCAATACGAGAGTTTCCACTTCCCGTATAGTATTTGCTCTTATAATTTAAACCAAGCCCTGCACTCCATTGATCAAGTTTGTACTTAACAAATAGATCCGAGGTTATTCGAGAGTTTGTCGTATTAACCTTTGTGCCTTGTGCATCTTTTGCTTCAAAATTAGCAATACCAAAGTTAATACCCCAATTGTCATTAATCTCGCCATCAGCTTCAAACTCAAAACCTTTACTTTTAACCCCATCTACAGCGCGATAGGCCTGCTCTGTAGTTTGTGTACCATTACGAACAATAAATACTCCCGGTATCGATTCAGCAAAATTAGATTGTTCTATTCGGAATACTGACAATGCTGTATTTAACCGTCCTCCAAACCATTCACTCTTTAAGCCAGCCTCATAACTCTTACCTGTAATCGGATCTATATATCGATCATTTATATCTTTACGTTCTTGAGGTTTAAAAATTTCTGTATAGCTCGCATACACAGAATGATCTTGGGCAAAATCATAAATAGCGCCAACATAGGGTGCTAATTCATTGTTAAATTCACGGTTACCTTTATCATTTTCAGACTTATATTTCCAATTTGATAAACGCGCCCCAGCAATAATTTTCAAAGGATCCAGAATCTGAAATTTACCAGCAATATATGCGGCAGTTTGTGTGGTTTCATTCAGCGCATTTTTACCATTTAATACTACTGGTTGAAGCAACTCTTGAGCCATATCATTATAATTAAGTGGTCCACCTAAATACTTTTCAATGTCTTGATTGGTGTTAGATCCGCCAAAAATATCCTTTGTTTTCTCATTTTTATTCCAGGATCCACCAATAATGATTTCTTGCGGACGATTAAAAAGCGTAAATGGAGCATTGATAAAAACATCAATATTGTTTTCTTCATTTGCAGCTTTTGCGCCATATACTGAGACATTATCCTTGTCCTCTTCATTTTTTAATGGACTGGTATTGGTTGCCTTGTCTACTTTTCCAGCTGTATATAACAACATAGAAGCTGTGTCTTCCTTACGAAAGGTATAAGCAATATTTAAATTAACGTCATTAAATAAATTCTGCTTTAAGTTTGCAAATACTGCCGTTGTATTTACATCCCAGTAAGTCCAAGGTGCACTTACTGTTAAGCTTCTGGAAAAATTGGTACGAGTCCCATCAGTATAAAAAGCAGGTGTTCCGCCCCAACGGATACCGTCACGATGTAACTCTTGATAAGTTGCCCCAAGCGACATGCTTGTTTTATCACTCAAGTCATAATCAACCGCACCATAAAATACATTCCGTTCTTTCTCATAAAAATCCATAAATGATTTTTCATCAGAATGCTTTACAAACATGCGACCACGCAATGATCCATCTGCATTAAGTGGCGTGGAAACATCTGCTGAGCTACTCCAAGAGTTCCACGAACCTAAAGATGTGCTGACATTACCAGTGAGTTCTTTTGAGTTTGCATGTTTCCGAATCATATTCAGGGCCATTGCTGGGTTTCCCGCACCTGTGGTTAGTCCATTGGCACCCTTTACGACTTCGACACGATCATAAATATCTAAATCTAAATCTCCAGTGCCTAAGTTTGTAGTACTAGGTATTCCATCAATTAAGTAATAATCCACCTCAAAACCACGTGCATAAACTCTTTGACGTTCATCGGTACGTGAGGTTGAAACACCCGTAATATTATTCATTAAATCTTGAAAGGAATCGATTTTTCGATCATCTAAATATTCACGGGTTAAAACTTTGACCGATTGAGGAGTTTCACGAAGAGATAAATTTAATTTTGTAGAAGTATTTGTGCTTTTTGCTGTATAGCTCCTTGAACCTTCAGTAACGGCCGGATTTTCTTGTTCTGCTTGTACTTTTATCGTTGCTAAAGTGGTTGTTTCGGTTTGTTCGGCATAAAGAAATGAAGGTACCGTTAAAGCCATAGAAATTGCTAAAGGGTGAACTCTAAATGCTTTTCTAAAGGGCGGATTGTACATAAGAAAATTCCATAATAACCAATGTGCTGAACCATATTTTTAACCTTCCACTACCTTGTTCCTTGTTACACAGTAGTAAAAGTTCGGCACAAAAATTAACACGAATGATAATTGTTATCAACTTGTAGTTAATAATTATTCTTATTTGTTTAATTTAAATTGCCAATTCATCATTGCATTAAAGAATCGCTATCCACGACATCAAAATTTGGATTTCTAACAGATTGAGTATTGATCTTGTGGAAGCATAATGCTGAGACCACAGGCTTTATATTATTGATTCAAAAATATATAAACCAATTTTCAAATTCAAATTGTTTGTTGAACTGCTCATCAACATGAGAAATAAAAAACTACACAGTATTTTCTTTTATATTTTATTATTCTTCATAAATCTCATGAAAGAGAATAAAGGTATAAACTGTAGTGCACAAAATTTTAGCGTTTTCTTTAGTAAGCTTAGGTTTAAGCGCTTGTGATCACCCTACTGATGATAGCCCTTCAAAAATAATTAATATGGAGAGCAATCATAAACAATATACACCTGCCAACCCTTATATATTTGAATATAATGATATTGTTTACAGTCTAAAAGCTGGACAACCACAAGATACTTCCCATAGAAAATTTAAAAACTTATTAAAAAAAATTCCCTCTAATGATAATAATTTAGATATTTTAAAAACCAAACGCAAAGTACTTATTCACTTAGGTTGCCTTAAAGACGCATATATAGTTACCGAAAAAATTTTAAATAAAACAGATAGTTCACAACTACAAGAGATGCAATGTATTTTCTTAAGAAAAATGAAAAAAGATGCTCATGAAATAAAAGCATGTTATGAAAAAACGGCTCATAGCTATTTAAACGAAATAAATTTAATTCCAAAGGCAGCCATACGATATCAATATGCACTGTGGGGCCATTATGCAGCGATGTTTCATGCGGGACATATAGAATATAAAGATAAACTTCAAGAAATCGTTGATTATCATCATATTGAAGATCATAAACGAACATATCAACAAATGTATGAAAATATACTGAATCCAAATGTTTTTCAAAAACGTTTAGATGCTATTCCCTACAGTCCTGATTGCCCTTAAGTCATATTCGCAATTATTGATAATTAATCATCGCAGTTCAGATCATCCTCATCAACATTGATATAATCTGGTTGAGGGTCTTTATCAAATTGTACAGCACGTATTTTAACCTCACCTAAAATTTTCGCTTTCCCTACCCTATGCATACCATCCATTATTCTCCCATGTGAACATAGTATTATTGGATAAGACAAATCTGCTTCTTGAATTAATATCATATGATCAATGATATCTTGAGTAGTGGGATGAGAATCTGGATACCAGTATGGTTCATTTAATTCTTTTATTTCTGATAGCAAAATTTCTTTTACTTTAAAATTTCTAGTTAATTCTACTAAATTATCTACATCCCAAATATAAGTATCATTTTCAACTTTTCTAAAATGATATTGTTTTCTCATCATATGAAATTCGCTTAAAACACAATAAATTAAAATATATCATATATATATTAAGACCAAACATTATAAAAATTGAGAGACTAAATTTAGGTAATACAGATCAAAATTTTTATTTTATTTAATAACTTTAACAATCATTTTTTTCTTAGTGTTATTTCTACGATTGAAGCTTCAACTATATGTTTACTTTAATAAATATTTTAAATAGTAGAATTTATACAAAATCACATAAAGTTTGAATTTTTAACCAACAACTACTTAAAAAGTATATTTTTTCAATTTTTAATTTGCTAAGAATTTTAGAAAGACTTTATCGACCTATTAAAAGGGAGAAAAAAATGGATTTTTTTAATATTTTCATAGGTGACACAACTTGGCCCTTTATTTTGGAAATTTTGGTTCGATGTTTCGTCATGTTTATCATTATTATTAGTTTTTTAAGACTATCAGGTAAACGGGGTATTCGCCAACTTTCCCTTTTTGAACTCGCAATTATTTTATGTTTAGGTTCCGCGGCTGGCGATCCAATGTTTACTAAGGATTTACCTATCGCACATGCTTTTGTCGCATTTATCGTTATTCTTTTTCTCTACCGCCTTGTAACTTGGGCAATGGTAAAACATAAGAAAATTGAAGACCTATTGGAAGGAAGAGCTCTCTGTGTAGTCAAAGATGGACTTTTAGTTTACAAAGATTTCCAGAAACAATCATATTCACATGATGAGTTTTTCTCAGAGATGCGCCAACAAAATGTTGAACATCTAGGCCAAGTGAGAACAGCCTTATTGGAGTCTGACGGTATCCTGAGTTTACTTTACTATGAAGATGAAGAGGTAAAATGGGGACTCCCCCTATTCCCAGATGCTTATTGCAAAGCTGACGTACTTAAAATCAATACTTTTTATTCATGCATGAAATGTGGTGAAACTAAAATTCTAAATACACTCGATCAAGAATGTTCTCGTTGCAAACACCATAGTTGGGCTAAGTCGTTAAAAACCCGTCGTCTAGGATAATAAAAAAGGTGCTATTTTTTATTAAAAATAGCACCTTAAAATGTTAAAAAACTAATTTTAACTTTTTATTTAAAGATTAGTTTAAACCTTTAAACTCAGCTTTACCGCGGTAAGCAGCTTTAGTCAATTCTTCAATACGAAGTAATTGGTTGTACTTAGAAACACGGTCAGAACGGCAAAGTGAACCAGTCTTAATTTGACCAGCTGCTGTACCTACTGCTAAGTCAGCAATAGTTGAATCTTCAGTTTCGCCAGAACGGTGAGAAATTACAGTTGTATAACCATTTTCTTTAGCAAGGTAAATTGCATCAAGAGTTTCAGTCAACGTACCAATTTGGTTGTATTTGATTAAGATAGAGTTACCTACTTTCTCATTAATACCACGTTGTAAAATCTTAGGGTTTGTAACGAACAAGTCATCACCTACCAATTGGATTTTGTCACCAAGGATAGATGTCAAGTAAGACCAACCTTCCCAATCTGATTCATCTAAACCATCTTCAATTGAGATAATTGGATATTGGTTTACAAGACCTGCTAAATAGTCAGAGAACTGGTTGCTTGTGAATGCTTTATTGCCTTCACCCGCAAGAACATATTGACCATTTTTGTAGAATTCTGAAGATGCACAGTCAAGCGCCAACATAATATCAGAACCAGCTTTGTAACCAGTTTGACCGATAGCTTCAAGAATAACAGTGATTGCTTCTTCGTTTGAACGCAAGTTTGGTGCAAAACCACCTTCATCACCTACAGCAGTGTTTAAACCTTTTTTGTTTAAAACTGATTTTAGTGAATGGAAGATTTCAGCACCAGCACGTAATGCTTCAGCAAATGAAGTAAAGCCTACTGGCTCAATCATAAACTCTTGAATATCAACGTTGTTGTCTGCATGTGAACCACCATTGATGATGTTCATCATTGGTACAGGCATAGTCAAAATCTTTTGACCACGTAAGTCAGCGATGTATTGGAAAAGAGGAATTTTCTTTTCATCAGCAGCAGCGCGCGCAACAGCTAGTGACACAGCCAAAGTTGCATTTGCACCCAATTTTTCTTTGTTTTCAGTACCATCAAGTTCGATCATCGCATTATCGATGTCTTTTTGTTCAAATACTGATTTGCCCACTAAAGCGTCACGGATAATCGTGTTTACGTTGTTAACCGCAGTTTTAACGCCTTTACCTAAGTAACGTGATTTATCACCGTCACGTAGTTCTAAAGCTTCACGAGAACCAGTTGAAGCACCAGATGGTGCACATGCACGACCAACAACCCCAGATTCTAAAATTACGTCTGCTTCGATGGTTGGGTTACCACGAGAGTCCAAAATTTCACGTGCACGGATGTCAACGATTTGGCTCATGAACAATTCCTCTGTTGAATGAATATGAGCTGCGATTAAAGCAGCGTAAATGAGTAAAAACTCAATGGGTGTCTAACTTTTTGAATCCTTTAACCAAAGTATCCAATTCTTTTATTTGTGCCAAGAATGGTTCAAGCTGCGACATGCGTAATGCACAAGGTCCATCACATTTTGCATGTTCTGGATCTGGATGACCTTCCAAGAACAATCCAGCCAAGCCTGTTGCCATTCCAGCGCGTGCTAAAGTTGTAATTTGAGCACGACGACCACCTGCCGAGTCAGCACGACCACCAGGAGTTTGCAACGCATGTGTTACATCAAAGAAAACAGGAACATTCATTTCTTTCATGATGTCAAAGCCAAGCATGTCTACAACTAGGTTGTTATAGCCAAATGCTGAACCGCGCTCACAAAGAATTAGTTTATCGTTTCCTGCTTCTAAACATTTATTCAGGATATGACGCATTTCATGAGGTGCCAAAAACTGAGCTTTCTTAATGTTAATAATAGCCTGTGTTTTTGCCATCGCTTCAACAAGATCAGTTTGGCGACTTAAGAAAGCCGGCAACTGAATAATATCAGCTACTTCTGCAACTGCTTCAGCTTGGTGTGGCTCATGAACATCGGTAATGATAGGAACATTAAAATGTTTTTTAATATCGCCTAACCATTCAATACCTTTTTCAAGTCCAGGACCACGGAACGAATGCAGACTAGAACGATTTGCTTTATCGAAACTCGCTTTAAATACATAAGGAATATCTAAGCGTTTGCAGATATCAACATAAGTTTCCGCAATTTCGAAAGCTAAGTCTTTTGATTCAAGTACGTTCATTCCGCCAAATAATACAAATGGCAAATGATTTGCCATTTGTATATCGCCTAAACGTACAACTTCTTGTGGTTTTAATTGTGACATTTAAACTTTCCCAGTTTATTTAAAATCGCATTATTTACTTTTTTGATGCTGTGTTTTCGCAGCGTCAATAAAACTAGCAAATAACGGATGTCCATCACGTGGTGAACTTGTAAATTCCGGGTGGAATTGTACAGCAATAAACCAAGGATGTTCAGGAATTTCTACAGTTTCAACCAAATGTTGTGCCGAAGAGTAACCAGAAATCTTCATACCAGCTTGTTCAATCGCCTCAATGAAACGATTATTCATTTCATAACGGTGACGATGACGCTCAGTAATTTCTGCTTTACCATAGACTTCACGTGTTTTAGTGCCTTCAACCAATTCAGATTTTTGTGCACCCAAACGCATAGTGCCGCCTAAATCAGACTCAACGCTACGTTGTTGTAACTCGCCACGCTCATCTAACCATTCAGTAATTAAACCAATCAATGGATACTTGGTAGAACGGTTAAACTCTGTAGAAGATGCTTCTGGCATTGCTGCAACATGACGTGCATATTCGATTACAGCCAATTGCATGCCTAAACAAATACCTAAGAATGGAACTTTGTTTTCACGTGCATATTGAATAGCTTTCATTTTGCCTTCAGTACCACGCTCACCAAAGCCACCTGGGACTAAGATTGCGTCAGCAGTTTGCAAAATAGAAACGTCTTGGCTCTCAAGCTCTTCAGCATTGACATAGTCAATCTGTACTTTCACACGGTTTTTGATGCCTGCATGCAATAATGCTTCATTAACAGATTTATAAGCATCTGGTAATTCAACATATTTACCAACCATAGCTACACGCAAAGTATATTCAGGATTGAGTAATGCTTCGACTACATTGTCCCAATCTTCTAGGTTTGCTTCTGGAAGATCATTAAATCCAAAACGCTCACAGATCAAGTCATCAACATTTTGTTCATAGAACGTACGTGGAATTTGATAAATTGTTTTTGCATCTTTACATACCACAACAGCACGCGCTTCCACGTTAGTGAACAATGCAATTTTGCGTTTAGTATCAACATCTACATCATATTCAGTACGGCAGATTAAGATATCTGGCTGAATACCAATTGAAAGTAATTCTTTTACAGAATGCTGAGTTGGTTTCGTCTTAAGCTCTGCTGCCGATTTAATATATGGCAACAAAGTTAAATGCATAAGCATGGTACGTTTATGACCAAGCTCAACCATTAACTGACGAACTGACTCCATAAATGGAAGTGATTCGATATCACCAACCGTACCACCAATCTCAACGATTGCAACGTCGTAACCTTCACCAGCGCGAAGTACGCGTTCTTTAATATTGTCAGTAATATGTGGAATAACTTGAACCGTACCGCCTAAGTAGTCACCACGACGTTCTTTATTTAGAACATCTTGATAAACACGACCACTCGTAAAGTTATTCAGTTTGGTCATTTTCGCACGACGTAAGAAACGTTCGTAATAACCCAAGTCTAGATCAGTTTCGGCACCATCCTCTGTGACAAAAACTTCACCATGTTGGAAAGGACTCATTGTCCCCGGATCGACATTAATGTAAGGATCCATTTTAACCATTGTGACTTTTAAGCCACGGGCTTCCAAAAGTGCAGCAACTGAAGCAGCAGAAATACCTTTACCTAGCGATGAAACCACACCACCAGTAACAAAAATAAAATGGGTCATTAAGTTTCTCGTACAATCAAGCCGAAATCGGCCTACAATGTTGGGCAATTTTACTGTACTCTGCCCCTATAAAGCAAAGTCAAACCGCACCAATTCAAAGATCATTAAACAACTGGCTATTCTATCAGCATTTTTAATAAAAAATTAGGTCAATCTCACATGATTTTTTCATTCTCTTTTGCTGTTATAATGCGAGCTCCTCAATTAAATGTTGTTTAGGACAATGGCAAATAAAAAACTTTTAATCTGTGCTGCTATTGCGGCTGGACTATTGTTAACCGCATGCGTCAAAAAAGAAACACCAGAAGAAGAGCAAGAAAAGGTTGAAACTGCTGTTTCAGAACCTAAACCTGCTGAACCTGCAAAATTTGAGTCTTTAGAAAGTGTTAAAACTGAAGAAACTCAAACTCAGGAACCAACGCAAGTCGAAGTTCATCACGAAGAAACAGCGAATACTACAACTGAAATTCGCCGTGAAACTCGTCCTGCCAATTCTGAGCAAAATTCACAAACAACTGTTTCTGAACAACCAAAAGCAGAGCCGAAGCCTAAGCCAGAACCTAAACCTGAGCCAAAAGCAGAGCCTAAGCCTGAGAAAGCTCAGTCTAAACCTACTAAGCCAGCAGAACCATCTCAAACTGAAGATGATGCTGTTGCCGCTGCAATTGCTGCTGCTACACCAGCGCTTAAAAACTAAGTTATCGTATGAATATGCCCAAATTAAACACTTGATTTGGGCTTTTTAAATATTATTAAAATTATCAATTCACTCATCAGTTTTACTTTTTCATTCCAATTTGTCTTTAAAGTTTTCCTAGATATCAATTTAGGACAACCTACCTCTTTCACTTGAAAAAGCATTGACGTTCCCTATTCTGATATGTAATTTTTAATCAAGTTCCTTTTTGGAACTTCAATTAAAAGAAGATTGGAGCTTAAAATGAATACCGTATCAAATCGCGTGCCTGCCTCATTTCCAGTCCGTCGTATGGACTATAATTTTGAAAATGTACCTCGCTATTGGTGTAATAACGAACCCACTTTTACACATTATTTTACGGGTTTATCTACATTGTTCCCCGAGGGTGAATCATATTTTGTTCGTTCAGTTCGAGCATTACGTGCAAAAGCAAAGTCGAATGAACTTCTAGATCGTGAAATTAGTGCTTTTATTGGTCAAGAAGCAATGCACTCTAAAGAACATCATGCTTTTCATGTGAGTGCACAGCAACATGGTTTAGATCCAGAATCTTTAGAAAAAGTAACGGGTCTTGTTTTAAAGAGTATTGAAAAAGTTTTTAGTAAAAAATGGAACCTACTTGTGACGGTAGGCCTTGAACACTACACCGCTGTACTTGTAGTAAGCATGATGCAGTCTGTTAATGAACTGATGACAGACTCAACTATTCGTAACTTATGGTTATGGCATAGTATTGAAGAAACTGAGCATAAAGCTGTGGCCTTTGACCTTTATGAACACTTGTATGGAAGTGGGCTAAGTGCATATCTCCCACGTATCACCGTCTTTACTTTAAGTTTATTTTTAATTACTGGCTTCTCAACAATCTATCAATTCGTTCTTATGAAACGTGATCGCCAACTACTTAATTTTAAATCTTGGCGTAAGTTTCTTAGTTTTATGACAACACAATATAAAGTTTTAACTCCGAAATTTTTTGACTATTATCGTTTTGATTTTCATCCTAACCAAACTGACGAAAAAGATCTGGTTGCCAGCACTAAAATCAAAATTGGACTAAAAAATTCAAAATTACTTTTATCCTGATCCGATAAAACAATAAAGCCCATTTATTAAATGGGCTTTATTTAATCCATTACGGCAACACGATCACTGTTTATGGTCAACCATAAAATAATTCGATATTAATTTGGCTGCCCATGAAGTACTTTTCCAACCTTCATAAAAACCACAATGACTTCCCTTTTTAGTGGTTACCACTGCAATATTACTCATTTGCTGAATAGTTTCTTTATACGGCTCTAAATTTTTAATAGAACATACTGGATCGTCTTCTGCATTAAGAATCATTAATGGAATTTTGACATTTTCAAATACATAAATTGGATTAATTGCCTGACAATAACTTTGATAGTCCTGAAAGCCTGCCATTTCAAAGTATTCTTTTTCAAACTCTTCGAGACTAGTCGTTGCAAGAACTTTTTCTAAAGAAGTAACCTGGTTCCAAGTACTTTGATAAGGATGAATAAAATATTTGAACAACTTTTTGGTCATCATTTTGCTATAAAACGGGTGAACATTTTTAAAGCCAATCTCAGTGTTGTAGCCTGGACACATTGCAAAAGCAGCTTTAAATGGTGTGTCAGAGCCTTGCTCACCCAAATAACGAACTAACAATCCTGTGCCAGCAGAAGAACCGACTGCGTACAAATCCGATTCAGGAAACAAACTTTGAATATGCGTAAGCTGCTCTTTAAGATCGCTCGTTGACCCAAAAAGAGAAATCTGTGGTACAGGCATAGGTAAACCAGCATGCCCACGGCGTAAGCATAGTGCTATTCTCCAACCCGTATATTGATGAATATCTCTGACCAATTCACGCATACTTTCAGGTGTCCCTGTAATGGTGTGCATGATAACCACTGTGGGAGTATCTGCAGGGAGATCATACCCATACCACGCGATGGCAGTTACGCCACCATCTTTCATGCTGAGTTGCTCAATACGGTCATATTCAAGCTTGATGGTTTTTTTTCTAATAATATCGAAATATAAAAGATGGACATGATTGTTAGTTAACCATGGCGTAGGACGATATTTTTGCTTAAGTTGGGGCAACTTATCCAAAACATCTTTAATTTTCCCTTGTGGGTCATAATAAATTTTTGGCTGTTCAGCACCGAGTACTGAGTCAAACAATTCTGAACCGAAAGCTTTAATTTTATTTAAAGTAGATATGCCCATATCCAATCACGACCTCTGATTATGAGTTAAATGATTGCCGCACTAATGCTGCAACCTGCTGTCCCCAAATTGCATAAATTTCTTTGCTTGGATGAAAGCCATCACTTGCCATAGGCAGATTCAAAGCTTGAAAACTTTCAATATCATATTGAATGAATCTAAATTGGTTTTGTGCTTCTACCCATTTATATAATACTTGATTCATTTGCTCCGCGTATTTTCCAAACAGCCAAGCCAATGGATTGGGTAAAGCTGGAAAATGTTGCATGGGTGGAACGCCTGAAACAATAATGAGTTTAGGCTGAAAACGTGCTTGTATATATTCAAATAATTGCTTTTGTTGTTTTATCCAGGAATTTGCTGACGTTAATTTTGTCACATCATTAACGCCAATAGACGTAACAACAACATCATAATTTTGCGGCTCAAAATACTGTAAAGCTTGAAAAACCTGCTTAGTAGTATCACCTGTTTTTGCATGAAGTTTCCAACTTATCAAATATTGATCTTGTAACTCAGAAATAATTGCGCCAGATAAAGCGTCTTGTTGTGTTTCAACACCAACACCCGCTGCAGCAGAGTCTCCTAAAATAAGCAGAGACAATGGTCTGCCCTTGCCAACCATGCCTTCTCTTTCACCACTGGCTTCTAGCAAGCGTGGTGTATTCTTACGAACCTTTGTTCCCTGCACAAAAAGTACAGGTAACAATGCTAAAGTTGAAAGTTTTAGCCACATTCTATTAGTCTCTATCTTACTTAGGCTATTTTACTAAAATTATTGCGGTTGAAACTTGGCAATTCTTATACCCATTTGTTCAGCCAATGCTGCTAAGCCACTCATTGGACGAATCATTACTTCAAAATCAACAATTTTGCCTTGTTCATTAAAACGAATCATATCAATACCTTTTAATGACTTGCCACTGACATTAGCGCTGAACTCAAGCACTACATTCTCACCATCTTCTGTATAAAACTCACGATGATAAGTAAAGTTTTCGAACACTTGGATGACATTGGTAAGAATGAAGAAAACGACCTGCTTTCCTTCATAAGGTTTATAGGCAACCGGTGAACGAAAAACCACGTCATCTGCCAGTAAATCATTTAGATCAGACAAGTTACCTGCCTGAACCATGTGATGCCATTTTTCTAAAGACTGTTTTGTAGTTTCAAGTGGCATTGTTATTTTATCCTGTAATTTAACCAATGAAATTAGGGGCATTTCCGTATAAAGAAATGCCCATTTAAAATTTAGAGTACTGCTGCTAATTCAGCGCCTTGGCGTATTGCACGTTTTGCATCTAGCTCTCCTGCCTCTTTAGCACCACCAATTAAATGAACATTTTTTCCATCTGTTTTTAATTGGTCATACATTGCAGTGAAAGATTCTTGACCCGCACAAATCACAACATGATCAACCTCAAGCACACTCGGTTGCCCATCTATAGTGATATGTAAGCCCTGATCATCCACTTTGTCGTATTGAACCCCTGCAAGCATTTTAACTTGGCGATTTTTAAGGCCCGCACGATGAATCCATCCTGTAGTTTTACCTAAACCTGCACCCACAACAGCAGTCTTACGTTGCAGTAAATAGATTTCTCGTTCAGAAGTCTCAACTTTTGGCTGTTTTAAACCACCTACATGCTCATATTGAGTGTCAATTCCCCACTCTTCGTAGAATTTTTCTGGATTTAAACTGCCACTTTCGCCTTCGTGAGTGAGATATTCAGCCGTATCAAAACCAATACCTCCCGCCCCAATAATGGCTACACGCTGTCCCACTGGCACACGTTCTTTTAAAACTTGTAAATAGCTAAGTACTTTAGGATGATCAATACCTTCAAATTGTAATTGACGAGGTGTTACACCAGTTGCAACCACAATTTCATCAAAATTTGCTTGGCTCAACTCTTCATAAGTTGCTTTATGGTTCAAAATTAATTCAATGTTTGGTCGTAACTCAATTTGGCGAGCAAAGTAGCGTAAGGTTTCATAGAACTCTTCTTTTCCAGGAACAGTCTTTGCAATATTAAATTGGCCACCAATTTGATGACTAGCCTCAAAAATTTTAACTTGATGACCACGGTCAGCTGCATATACAGCAAAACTTAAACCCGCAGGTCCTGCACCAATAACAGCAATATTCTTTTGAACTTGTGCATCTTTAAAAATAAGCTCAGTTTCATAACATGCACGCGGGTTCACTAAACAAGTTGCAATTTTCATTGAGAAAATGTGATCTAAACAAGCTTGGTTACAGCCAATACATGTATTAATTTCATCACTACGGCCTTCGCTTGCCTTCAATACAAATTCAGCATCAGCGAGCATTGGGCGTGCCATAGAAACCATATCAGCATGACCTGATGCCAATACATGTTCAGCCATTTCTGGTGTATTAATTCGGTTAGAAGTAACTAAGGGAATAGAGACTTCACCTTTAAGTTTTTCAGTAACCCATGTAAACGCAGCGCGAGGAACTTTGGTCGCAATTGTTGGGATGCGAGCTTCATGCCAGCCAATCCCTGTATTAATAATAGTTGCACCTGCTTTTTCAATTTCTTTTGCAAGCTGAATCACTTCTTCAATACTTGAACCACCTTCAACTAAATCAAGCATCGATAGGCGATAAATAATGATAAAGTTTTCACCCACTAAAGCACGTGTACGCTTTACAATTTCAATAGGAAAACGAATACGGTTTTCGTAACTACCGCCCCATTCATCATCACGATGATTCGTACGCGCGGCAATGAACTCATTAATTAAATAACCTTCAGAACCCATGATTTCCACGCCATCATAACCCGCATACTGAGCAAGTTTGGCACAGTTTGCAAAGTCATCAATGGTCTGCTGCACTTCGGCAGAACTTAGAGCTTTTGGCTTAATTGGGTTAATCGGTGCTTGAATTGCTGAAGGAGCAACGTTATTTGCCTGATAAGAATAACGTCCAGTATGTAAAATCTGCATAGCAATTTTGCCCCCAGCTTCATGAACAGCTTGAGTAATCACTTTATGCTTTTCAGCTTCTTCAACCGTATCTAACTTCGTACCATGACTAAATACAACACCATCATCATTCGGAGAAACACCGCCAGTTACAATCAGCCCCACATCACCTTTTGCACGCTCAGCATAAAACGCAGCCATGCGCTCATATCCCTGCGGTGCTTCTTCTAACCCAATATGCATAGACCCCATAAGCACACGGTTTTTTAAAGTAGTAAAGCCTAAATCAAGTGGCTTTAATAAATGCGGATAAGCTGACATATTTTCTCCTTTGGCTAGCAATAAGCTTGCTAATGCAACTTGTTGCATAAATTTATAATCAAATTTTGACTTTTATGCAACATGTTGCATAATCTCATCAGTCACACTTTACTTTTGCTTACAAACTGGATTGCCATGTCACTTCCTCATGTTTTATTGACCAGCTTGCTTGAACGTCCAAGTACAGGGTTTGAACTCGCCCGCCGCTTTGACCGCTCAATGGGCTTTTTCTGGAATGCCACTCACCAGCAAATTTATCGTGAACTCAATAACATGCTTAAAAAAGGTTGGGTTTCCACTTTAGAAAATGAAATGGATAATGGTCGAAAAAAAACCTATCAGGTTGAACAACTGGGACGTATCGAACTCGCTTCATGGATGACTCAACAAAGTGAACCTGCCCAGCTTCGTGATGATTTAATGGTTAGATTGCGTGCTGAAGCACAATTGAGCAATAATCAGATATTACCTGAACTGTTAAGGCATCTTGGTCTACATCAAGAGAAGCTCAAACTTTATCAAAGTATTTATGATAAAGACTTTAAAGACAGCAATGATCTAAATGACCGTGTGTTATACATCCATAAAATGATCTTAGAACTTGGAATTACAATGGAAAGTGAATGGATCAAATGGTTGGAACAAGTCATCCCTCAATTAAAACGCTTTGCTCAAGATAGCTTAGCCGGAGAATAGTCATGCCATATTACACCATGCCCGATCGGGAAAATTTATTTGTTCGTCGTGTTGGTCGTGGTGAACCAGTTTTGGTTTTATCTGGTCTTGGCATGCAAAGCTGGCAATGGCTCCCTTTTATTTATGCAAACCGTAAAGAATATGAGTTTATCATTCCAGATTGGCGTGGTTTTGGGGGTTCAAAGAACTGTGCAATCCCTGAACAAGATGCAATTTCTAGCCACTGGCAAGATGTCGCCCATTTAATAGAACAATTAAAACTCGATAACTTTATCTTGATGGGTTATTCAATGGGTGCTACAACGGCCATGCATGGTATGAAGCATGCTCATCTGGCGCAGCAATTAAAAGCCTATTTGCATATCGATCAAACGCCGAAAATATCTGTGGATTCAACATGGGAGTATGGTCTCTTCGGTCCTCTACATATCCAGTTCAAACAATTATTAAATGATATCTATCAATTATTATCAAAGCACAAAAATGCTAAATATCTTTATGAATTAGCGCTACCAAATCGACAAGAACTGGTTCGTCTTTGGGTAGATTTTATTGAACTACAAAGTAGCAATCCATTTAGCCCTTTAGTTTTTAAAACAGCACTCAAACAGCCATTTCTACAAAAATACTTATTACCAATTCAGCGTCTAGATTATTTATTTTGGTATGTCGAAAATTATCTTTATCACAATGAAGATTATCGTGAGGCCATTCAACAGTTACAATGCCCAACAACCTTCTTTATTGGTCGCAACTCGACGCTTTATCCAGAAACCGGACAGACACTTATTGCCCATAGTGTTGAACACGCAAAAGCAATATATTTTGAGCGCTCAGGCCATACACCTTTATTAACCGAGCCGAAAAAATTTGGGCATGAAATTACTACATTCTTATCAGAACTAAAACATGCTTCTTAAAAAATAAAGGGATCTGTTCGCAGATCCCTTTTTAGTCGAAAAATGATTAAGCAGAGTGAGCTAACTCTTTCACTTTTAATTGCTCAGAAACACTTAACAAAAGTTGCTCAGTTTTTTCCCAACCTAAACAACCATCAGTTACGGACTGCCCATAAGTCATATCACAAGAAATTTTTTGGCTACCATCAACCAAATGACTTTCAATCATGACACCCTTTACTTGGGTTTTTAAACGTTCAGCAACGATTTGCTGTAAAACTTCTGGCTGACGCAACGGATCTTTACTGCTGTTACCATGACTACAGTCAATAACTAATGCAGGAAGATTTTGTTTGTGTTTTTCTCGTATTGCTTGAATTGAAGCTAAATCGTAATTTGGCCCATGATTTGCTCCACGCAAAATTAAGTGTGGTAATGGATTGCCAGCGCTCTGAATTACTGAAGGTAAGCCTTGTTGATTCATTCCTAAAAATTGATGCTCATTTTGTGCTGACTGAATTGCATCTAATGCAATCTGAATTGAACCATCCGTACCATTCTTGAAACCAATGCTGTATGGCATGTGGCTTGATATTTCACGGTGAATCTGAGACTCGCTGGTACGAGCACCAATTGCGCCCCAAGCCAATAAATCATCAAAATAACCTGTTGCCATTGGACTTAAAATTTCACTCGCAATGGGCAAACCCTTTTCAATAATTTGAAGGTAAAGTTCACGAGACTTTTCTAAACCAAGTTGTAAATTTGATGAACCATCTAAATTTGGATCATACATGAAACCCTTCCAACCCACAGTTGTACGAGGTTTTTCAATGTATGCACGCATTACGATAAAAATCTGATCTTTTACTTTTTCTTGTAATTTTTGCAATCTTTCAGCGTATTCAAGTACTGCAACCGGATCATGAATTGAACAAGGCCCTGTAATTACCATTAACCGAGGATCGTTGCCGTTAAGAATATTTTGAATAGTTTGGCGATGTTCGGCAATTTGACGCACGAAAGAATGTGCAAGCGGATATTTTGCTTTTAACTGGACAGGTAAACTAACTGGTGTTTCTTTTGTATTGCTTTGTGTCAATAAAGTATTTAGGGCATTCATTGGTTTTTCCTTGGGACTGCAATCTATTCAGTCCGATCATTTATTTAAGCGTTTTGGATCTATTCGTTGGTAAAGGTAAGCAAAAGTAAAACCAATAAAAGTTGCTAAAGTATGAATAAGTCATGTTGTTCATTTTAAGTTCCTCGATTCAAAAAAGATAAAGCATAAAAAAACCTGATCGGGGTTGCCGATCAGGTATTAACTGTGATGGGCAACTTTCTCATGCCCGAATACGCTCAGGCAACTATCTAAATTGCCAAAAGTAATAGTAAGCGTTAGTGTTCACAGATAGATTTAACATCTTTATCTCAAATATTAAAAAATGTTCCTTAAATCTAAAATACGCATTGTTGAGAGCTTTGACAAGTCTTTTTTTAGAAAAAACTTCTTATTTTCACGCTTAAGATTTGATTCATTCATTGTGTTAACGAATCAGCCCTTGAGGTTGTAAAATAATTAAGCCAGCTCCACACAGCACGATTAGACCACCCAATATATCCCATCTTGTTAATCCAACCTGGTCCACAAAACGCAACCACATGAGAGCAGTAAAAATATAAATACCGCCATATGCAGCATAAATGCGCCCGGAAGCCGCTGGATGTAAAGTCAGCAGCCAGACAAAAACAGCCAAGCTCAAAGCTGTAGGTAGCCACAGCCAAGCAGACTTGCCTTCTCTTAAAATCAGATAAGGGAAATAACAACCAAGAATTTCAGCAATTGCTGTGATAATAAATAACCCGAATACACTCAGTATTCGGGTTATAGCAAGACTATCAATTAACATAAGTTACGCTGGTTCTGCCGTATGATGATCTTCAAAAACTTCAAGTTTCAAGCCTACTGCTTTGCCATCTTCATTTTTCACTGATACAGCCACATTACCACCATGATCTGCAAGTTCGCCAAACAGAATCATTTCAGCTAGTGGTTTCTTCAAGTGTTCTTGAATGAGACGTTGCATTGGACGTGCGCCCATCAAGCGGTCATAACCATTTGTTGCCAACCAATCACGAGCACTTTGATCCACATCAAGTACAACTTGCTTGTCATCTAGTTGTGCTTGCAATTCTGTTAAGAATTTATCAACCACAGACTCAATCACAGTTGTTGGTAATGACTTAAATTGGATAACACTATCTAGACGGTTACGGAACTCTGGTGAGAAAGCGCGTTTCATTGCTTCTTGGTTATCAGAACTATGATCTTGTTCAGTAAAACCAATACTCGCACGAGAAATACTTTCTGCTCCAATATTCGTAGTCAGGACAATAATAACGTTTCTAAAGTCTGACTTACGTCCGTTGTTATCCGTTAAAGCACCATGATCCATAATTTGTAGCAACAGATTAAACACATCTGGATGTGCTTTCTCAATTTCATCTAGCAATAAAACACAGTGTGGGTTCTTATGAATCGCATCAGTTAATAGCCCACCTTGGTCATAACCCACATAACCTGGAGGTGCACCAATCAAACGTGAAACTGCATGACGCTCCATATATTCAGACATATCGAAACGAACAAGCTCTACACCTAACAATTTTGCTAGCTGTTTAGTCACTTCGGTTTTACCAACCCCTGTTGGGCCAGCAAAAACAAAACTACCTACTGGCTTATCTGGTGATTTCAACCCAGCACGAGACAACTTGATCGCTGAGCCTAAAGCGGTAATCGCCTCGTCTTGACCAAACACAACGCGTTTTAAATCACGCTCAAGATTTTCAAGCACTGACTTATCATCTTTAGAAACAGTTTTAGGCGGAATACGAGCAATCTTAGAAACGATATCTTCGATATTCTCTACCGTAATCAAACTATCATCGCTTTCAGCTTTCAAACGACGCTGAGCACCAGCTTCGTCAATCACATCAATTGCTTTATCTGGCAAGAAACGATCATTAATGAATTTAGCAGAAAGCTCTACCGCTGATACCAATGCCTTATCGTCATATTGTACGTGGTGGAAATCTTCAAATTTAGATTTCAAGCCACGCAAAATATCAATTGTTTCAGCAATACTTGGCTCATTGACATCAATTTTCTGGAAACGACGTGATAACGCATGGTCTTTTTCAAAAACCTGACGATATTCTTGGAACGTCGTTGAACCGATACAACGTAAAGTACCATTAGCCAAAGCCGGTTTGATCAAATTCGAAGCATCCATTGTGCTACCCATACTTGAGCCTGCGCCAATGATCATATGAATTTCATCAATGAATAAAATCGCATTTGGATTTTTCTTCAAAGCATTAAGCAATTGTTTTAAACGTTTTTCAAAGTCACCGCGATATTTGGTCCCAGCAACTAATGCACCAATATCTAAGCTATAGACTTCAGCCTGACTTAAAGGTTTAGGTGCCTTACCATTCACAATTAACCATGCCAAACCTTCAGCAATCGAGGTTTTACCAACGCCCGGATCACCGACAAGTAATGGATTATTTTTGCGACGGCGGCACAGAATTTGCGCTGTACGCTCAATTTCTTTTTCACGGCCAATAAGTGGATCAGTTTTGCCTTTTTGGGCTTCAACATTTAAGTTCAGCGTATAAAGCTCTAATGGTCCTGCATTGCCCGCACTAGTTTCACCCTCAATATCTTCAACTTCTTCTTCAACTTGCACTTCATCTTTACGTGTCCCATGAGACAAGTATTGAGTCAATGTTAATCGATTGATTTGATGACGTTTAAGCAAATACACAGCAAAAGAATCACGCTCTGAATACATTGCGACCAAAACATCAGCGCCTTCAACAGTACGATCACCGCCACTTGATTGCACGTGGAAAATAGCACGTTGCAAAATGCGGTCGAAACTTTCTGTTGGATGAGGCGCTTGCTCGCTATTTTCGCCAAGCTTAGGAGTATGTTGTTCTACATATTCTTCTAATTCTTTACGTAAAGAAACGATATCAGCCCCACATGCTTTTAAAGCATTCACGGCCGAATCGTTATCGAGTAGTGCTAATAATAAATGTTCAACTGTAAGAAACTCATGTCTCTTTTGACGAGCCATGCTAACAGCCAAACGTAATGATACTTCTAATTGACGACTGAGCATGTAACCCCCTTATGCTTTAGGCTCAATCTGGCAAAGTAATGGATGACCTTGCGATCGAGCGTAATTATTAACAAGGTTTGCTTTGGTCTCCGCGATGTCTCTTGGATATACCCCAGCAATACCTTTACCTTCATAGTGTACTGTTAGCATTACTTGAGTTGCTTGGTCAAGATTCATTGCAAAGTATTGTTGTAAAATTTCAATTACAAAGTCCATTGGCGTGTAATCGTCATTCATTAATACGACTGCATACAATGGCGGACGCTTGAGTTCAGGAGGTGCTGTTTGTACAACAACCTCTCCGTCATGATCTTCGTTTTGCGAATCACTTAAGCGTGGATGGAAGTGCCAATCGACATAACCAGACTGCTGAAAAGAAGCCTTAATATCTTTTAAGTTTGTTTGACGCTTATTTGTTCGCATAGGATGTTACTATTGTGAATTTGCTTCAGCTTGAGGAATTTCTGCCACGAAAGCAGAAGATGTTTCGACAGGTTTACCACGCTGCCAACTAAAACGTTTAATAACTGGTGTATCAGAACCGCCTGTTAAACGTACCTCAATAAATTGAGGTGTAAAACCTTTAGGCATCGTCCAACGACCTGTTAAGCGCTCGAAGTCAGTAAAGTTAAAGCTTTTAGCTTCAAGTGGTACAACTAAAACTTCTGTATCTTTAATGAGTCTTATCTCAATTGATCCTGAAGCACGGCGCTTACTTGGGCTTACCTGTACGAGATCCAACTGATATTCATAAGCATTTTCAGGCAGAGGTTTAATTGCCAAATTTTGAATGGTCAAGCTTAAACCACCGCGCTGCCTCAAGATCTCACGGTAGATATTACTCATACCTTCTTGCTGCGTTTTATCAGCATTAGCCTGATTAAGAGCTTCAAACAGATCATTTGCATTTGTTACAGCAACATCACGCTCTTGTACCGCAGCGTTCAGGCTTTTATTAACTGCATCTAAAGCTGTTTTCTGCTTTTGCACCACTTCAACCAATTGCTCTGCATCTGCATCGTAACCTACAACAGTTAAACCTTGACGGTGTCCAATTGTATAGCCGAGTGCAAGACAACCACTCATTAAAATAGCCGCACCAATAAACAAAGGTTTATTAGTATTTAAAAAATTTTTCTTTTGCAACGAACTTTCTGCCGAAGTCGTCTGTCCAGAGTTTTGCATCGTCATCTCAGTGTTTAAGATCAGAGTCAAGACACACATTTAAATCGAAATTTAAATGTGTGTGAAGCAAAAAAGAGTTTTTTATGGTAATAAACCAATCCCTTGTAAGCCTTCATCTTCATCAAAGCCGAACATAAGGTTCATATTTTGTACAGCTTGACCAGATGCACCCTTCACAAGGTTATCTTGTACCGCAAGAATAATAAGTTTATTCGGCTGCGGCTTATATAAAGCAATACGAAGCTCATTCGCACCGCGCACACTACGTGTTTCAGGCGAACTGTTAGCAGGCATCACATCAACAAATTTTTCATTTGCGTAAAATTGTTCATACAATGCCTGAATATCAGTTTGTTTTCCAGTTTCTGTCAAATCGACATAAATTGTGCTGAGCATACCGCGAATCATTGGAACTAAATGAGGAACAAACAGGAGCCCTTCAAAGCCACCCTTTTGCCCAGAAATATTTTCTAATGCTTCAACAATTTCCGGATGGTGACGGTGACCCGCAACGCCATAAGCCTTGAAGTTATCAGCATTTTCACTATAGATCATGCCTAAGCTTGCTTTACGGCCAGCTCCAGAAACACCTGACTTCGCATCAATAATAATATTTTTTGTTTCAATCAGTGCTTGCGCTGATTTCAAAAGTGGTGCCAAACCTAATTGAACGGTAGTCGGGTAGCAACCAGGGTTACCTATAACTTGCGCCTGTTTAATTTTTTCGCGGTTTAATTCAGCCAAACCATATACTGAATTTTCTAAAACATCTGGGCACGCATGTTCCATGCCATACCATTTCTCAAACTGCTCAAGATTTTGTAAACGAAAATCAGCAGCTAAATCAATCACTTTAGTACCAGCAGCAATCAATTCTTTTGCATGCTGCATCGCAACACCATGCGGTGTAGCAAAAAATACAACATCACATTTTTTTAAATCATCAATATTTAAATCAGAAAATTGAAGATCAGTATGTCCACGTAAATTAGGGAACATATCTGCAATTGGTTTGCCCGCTTCTGTACGTGAAGTAAGAACTCGAACCTGCGCTTTAGGATGTCGTAATAAAATACGTAATAGTTCAACGCCTGTATAACCCGTTCCACCAACAATTCCGACAGAAATCACGTGCATTACCTCAATTTTTGAATCTATACTTGTGCTGTAGTATGACAGGATGTCCAAGCTTACAAAACCATTTCATGCTTGGTAATTTTAATTTTTTTAATTTTAGCGACAATTAGATAGCACTTATTCAACTGTCAGAACTAAACAAATATCAGCAAATAAATATCAGATTTAATTTTGGAGAGCTAGGATGCTTCATCAATCAAAAGAAACAAAATTACGCACTTACCTTGGTTTAAGCACATTAATTTTAAGTGCTGCACTTGTAGGCTGCGGAGGTGGAGGCAGTAGTAGTGGTAGTTCACCAAGCACTCCAACACCTGTTGATCCGACTCCAGAGGCAACAACTGATGTTACTGTTAAATCTCCTCTAGAAATTCGTAATATCCAATTTAAAGTATATGACAACACCACTAACTCTGTTTTAGTAGATACTTCAATTGCGAGTTTAAACAGCTTTAATGTCAAAATTCCTACTGCTAAGTTAAGTCGTTTATATCGTGTAGAAATTACGACTCAAAATTCATCTCAAGTATTTGATCCGATTACTTCAACATACCAAAATTTCTCTGGTGTTTATCATGCGTTTATTACACCAAACAGTGTAAGTGGTAGAACCCTATTCATCAGCCCAAGCAGTGAAGCGGTTTACCAACGAGCTGTGATACGCTCAGGACAACTTCCTCAAGAAACGATTGACCCAACCCGCATTGAGCAATTGCATGTAGATTTAGCTTCTCAAGATGTTTATAGATCTCTTCTTAATGCATTCAAAGATGCCGGTATTCCAAGTTTAAGTCCAGCTAACTCCCTCATGCAGTACTCCTCTATAAAACCTAGTACATACGTGGATACCTATCTTAGCTTGGGCTACTTACAATATTGGTCAACTGTTCATGGTGGAACAACCACATACCAGGAGCTTATTAAAAGTTTGGCAACCGATTCAAAAGATGGCTTTTTAGATGGGAAAAAACTACAAGGTGATCAAACACCCTTCACGCCTATTTTCCCACCTGCTCCAGATAATCTTGATCCAGTCAAAAATACACTGTTAGATATCGCAGCTAATCAAAAAGCTACACGCGATAATTTTGCAACCAATTTAAGAACATCTACCTTAGAATTAGCTAAGGCTAATTCACAACAGCTTTTAGATCAGACGGGTTACGATCTACTGGATAAAAAACAATATTCAGGGGTCGTACCTGTCGGAAATACGACTGACTTTTTCCGCATAGATGGTGCTGGTGATTATCGTCGTGCTGTAGGTTTTAGCGGCATTACAGCCACTTGCAACGGTTCTGCATATCCTTGCAAACAAGGTTTGACCAGCATTAATCTTTCCGACCCCAAACTACCTGCTACAGACTATCTAGTGGGTCATTACGAAGACACTGCAACAGGTTGCCAGCTTAATTTCCGTGCGAATGGTCAAATCGAACTTATTAAAGGATCACAGACTTATCGCTCTGCTTTAAGTGCGGACAGTACAGATAATTTATTGCAAACAGATGCTGCAAGCTCAAGTTATTTACTCAATTCAAGTTCCGCCGAACCCAATAACTCAACGCAGCAATACAACTTTATACAATTATCGATTAAAGCAAATAAAATCGTGAGTGCTAAAGCAGGTTTAGACAGCCGAAAAGCACCAGATAACTTACAAACACCACAACTAGAATGTAGTTTTGGTTAATTTGAGACATACCACCATGCAGGCAACGGATTTGATTTAAGTTGTCTGCGGTGTTTTTGAAAATATGGATCGTATTTTTCAACTTCTGCCCAAAAAGCTGGGCTATGGTCAAAATGTTTAGTATGAGCTAATTCATGAATAGCCACATAACGAGCAATCTCGTGTGGCATCAACACTAATCCTGCATGTAGCATAATATTATGCTGACTACTACAACTTCCCCAACGAGTTTTCGGACGGCGAATTGTACATTCTCTATAAGCCAAATGAGTGTGTTCACTTAATTCGTTTAAAAGTTTTGGCAATTCTTGTTTTGCAAACGCAATCACTGCACTTTGTAATGCCAAATATGGCTGTGTGTCCTTAAGAAATAAATAACTACTTTCCCAATCGAATTGAAAAACTCGATGCTGCTTTTGAACAATGACCTGAAATGGATGTTGTTTATTAAAGAAGGAAATCTCGGAAGGAATATCAATCGAAGCTGATTGGACGTTTTGTTGTTTATCCCACGTCTCGGTCAACCATTGTTCAGATTGAGCCAAAAATTGTTGAATTTGTTTTTTACTACAAAACAAAGGAACTGTGAGGCGGATTGAGGCAGGCTCAACACGTAAGCGCAATTTTCTTGCTCTTACGTGTCGAACAATTTTAATTTCTGGCATTTCCACAGACATTACTGTGCAGTACGCTCTTCAATACCATTATTTGTTGCAACAATTGCAATCGTTGCTGGGTTTAATGCAAAAATACCATTAGTCACAACACCCGGAATATTGTTAATGGTTTTTTCCAGATCAATTGCATTTAAAATATTAAGATTAAATACATCTAGAATTACATTACCGTTATCTGTTACTACGCCTTCACGATAAACTGGGTCCCCCCCCAAACTCACCAACTTACGAGCCACAGCAGAACGAGCCATTGGAATAACTTCTACTGGAAGTGGAAAATCACGTCCGAGTTGATCAACCCATTTTGAATCGTCAACAATACAAACAAATTTCTTAGCAATTGAAGCTACAATTTTTTCACGTGTTAATGCAGCACCGCCACCTTTAATCATATGCATATGACGATCAATTTCATCTGCACCATCAACATAGGCATCTAACCCCCCCACATGGTTCATATCGACAACTTCGATGCCTAATTTTTCAAGGCGATCAGCAGTTGCTTGAGAACTTGCCACAGCAGCTTCTAATTGTAATTCAGGTAATAAATCAATTAGAAAGTTTACTGTACTTCCAGTCCCAACCCCCAAAATGCCACCTTTGGGTAAGTGTTTTAAAGCAGCTTTCGCAGCTGCTTGTTTCTTTTCATCTTGGGTTGCATATAGACTCATGACATCACTCAACTATTTTTTGACATTTATGCACCAATAATCGGCGCAAATGCACAAGGGTTTGCTACAATAATTTCCTATTTTAAACTGTTATAGGGAAGATGAACATGCTGTCTCGTGTGGTACGACAAATTTTACAAGCAACGGTTTATGATGTTGCAATTGAAACGCCTCTCGAAGCAGCTCCACGAATTAGTCAAAAATTAAATAATACAATTCGTTTTAAGCGCGAAGATTTACAGCCTGTTTTCTCTTTTAAATTACGTGGTGCCTATAACCGTATTAGCCAGTTACCTAAAGAACAACTCGAACGCGGGGTAATTTGCGCCTCTGCTGGTAACCACGCTCAAGGTGTAGCATTGTCAGGTCAACGCTTAGGAATTCCAGCAATTATTGTTATGCCAAGTACCACTCCTGACATTAAAGTTCAAGCAGTTAAACGCTTGGGCGGACAAGTTGTGTTACATGGTGATAGTTTTGATGTAGCAAATAAATATGCACAACAACGTGCCGAAGTTGAAGGCCTTGTATTCATTCCACCCTATGATGATGAACTTGTTATTGCTGGTCAAGGCACAATTGCAAATGAAATCTTACGTCAATGGCGTGATGTAGAATATGTGTTTGTTGCTGTAGGTGGTGGTGGCCTAATTTCAGGCGTAGCCGCTTACCTTGGTGAAGTAGCACCCCATGTGAAAATTATTGGCGTTGAATATGAAGAGTCTGCATGTTTAAAAGCAGCTTTAGAAGCCAATGAGCGCGTAATCTTGCCGCATGTAGGCTTGTTTGCAGATGGTACAGCTGTTGCACAAATTGGTGCTTTACCATTTGACATTATTCGTCTGCGCAAATCTGATAACTCAGGCCCAATTGTTGATCCAGATATTGTGACGGTAAATACAGATGAAATCTGTGCTGCCATTAAAGATACGTTTGATGAAAACCGCAGCATTGTTGAGCCATCTGGTGCAATGGCCCTTGCTGGGATCAAGAAATATATTACCGAACATAAAATCAGCAATAAAAATATTGTATCGATTGTATGCGGCGCCAATATGAATTTTGACCGCCTACGTTATATTGCTGAGCGTACCGAGCTAGGTGAACAACGTGAAGCCATTTATGCAGTGACCCTACCTGAAGAAAAAGGTGCATTCTTAGGCTTCTGCCGTGCTTTACATGGACGCAATATTACTGAGTTTAACTACCGCGCAAACAATACAGATGAAGCGCAAGTATTCGTCGGTATTAGCCTAAAAGGTGGTGATGCAGAACGTCATGAAATTTTAGAACAATTAAAGCAACAAAATTATGTAGTAGATGACCTCTCTGATGATGAGGTTGCCAAACTACATATTCGTTATTTAATTGGTGGTCATGCAAATATAGATGATGAAAGATTGTTTCGTGTTGAGTTCCCAGAACGTCCAGGCGCCCTTTTAACCTTCTTAACTCGTTTAGGCCCAACCCATAATATTACGTTGTTCCACTACCGTAATCATGGCGCAGCAGAAGGACGTGTTTTAGTAGGTTTACAAGCAACCGATGCGAAACAGAACCCTGATGGTCTAATTGAAACTCTTGAGCAGATTAGTTATCCGTATGCAGAAATTACGAATAATATCGGCTACAAACGTTTCTTGAAATAATTTTCAATTTTGATGAATAAGCCGACAAATTTGTCGGCTTATTCATATAATTCTTTTAATATTCCTCTCATATTTACATTGCCTCTCTTTATCTCAAAGAAAATTTCCTTAAAAATAAACGTCTAATCAGGAAACAAGGATCAATATGGCACAGTTTGCAGTCATTGGCTTAGGAAGTTTCGGAGCAACTGTTGCTCAAGAGCTCACAAAATTAAATCATGATGTTATTGGCATTGATACGGTAAAAAAGAATGTTGAAAATCTTGCCGACGTTTTAACTCATGCCGTCATTGCCGATGCGACTGACGAACACGTGCTTGACGAACTTAACATTCAAAATTGTGATGCAGTTGTGGTCGCAATTGGTGAAGATATTGAAGCAAGTATTTTGTGTGTACTGAATTTAAAAAATTTAGGTATGGATAAGATTTGGGTAAAGGCAAAAACCAAAGCACATCACACCATTTTGTCTCACCTCAATATCAATAAAATTATTCACCCTGAAGAAGATATGGGTGTACGAGTTGCTCAAGCACTGAACTATCCAATGGTTAGTCGCTATATGTCTTTAGAAGACGATCACTACATTATAAAAATTGAAATACCTGAGAAACTTAATGGCATTAACTTATATGGCATTATGCAGCAAGCATCACAAGTTAAAACATTGCTCGTAAAAAGACAGCAGCAAATTTTGTTTGAGACCGAAGAAAATTTCACCTTGCAAACGAATGATATTCTTATTTTAGAAGGTCATTTACCGCAGTTAAAGAAACTTTCTAATTGCTTCATATAAGAGGCGAAATCTAGAATATGTCTATATATCCCAAGCCCCATAAAACATTAAATTTAAGCCCTCCTTCACTCTTGGCCCTGGGGTTTCTAGGCTTTATTATTTTTGGTACTTTACTGCTTAAATTGCCATTTGCGAATACAGGCAATGTCAGCTGGATGGATGCACTTTTTACAGCCACCTCAGCAGTTACAATTACTGGCCTATCTGTTTTAAATATTCATGAGTCTTTTACCCTCTTTGGGCAAACCATTATTTTATTGTTGATCCAGTCTGGCGGTTTGGGTTTTATGACCTTTGCCATCTTAGCTGCATTAAGTTTGTCACCCAAAGTTGGTCTTAAACAACAAATGATGGCTCAAGATAGTCTAGGTCAAACGAGCCTATCAAAAGTTACTTTTGTTGCTAAAGGAGTTGTCACTTACACCCTTATTTTTGAGCTTATTGGTGCAATTATTCTCACTACTGCTTTTACACCAACATATGGGTTTGCACGTGGTCTTTACTATGCAGTTTTCTATAGTATATCCTCGTTCAATAATGCTGGTTTTTCACTATTTTCCAATAGTTTAATAAGTTTCCAAAGCAATTATATGATTTGTATAACTGTTAGTGTACTTTACACTTTGGGTGGTCTTGGCTTTTTAGTTCTCATGGACATTAAGCAAAATAAAAAATGGAAAAAACTCACCCCGAATAGCAAGCTGATTCTTACAACCATTACAGTGATTAATCTAGTTGCCTTTATTTTAATATGGGCTTTAGAGGCTCAAAATCCTCATACACTAGGAATGCTCAGTGTAGGTGATCAAGCATTAAATGCTTGGTTTCAAGCCACTGTTCCGCGCTCATCAGGGTTTAATACTATTGATACAGGTGCAATGACCAATAGCAGTTCTTTACTCATGATGTTACTGATGTTTATTGGTGGCGGTTCACTGAGTACAGCAGGTGGAATCAAAGTTGGAACCTTTGTCATTTTAGTGCTGAGTGTAATTTCATTTTTACGCCGTACAGATGAAATTAGAATATTTAATTATTCAGTCGCACACGAAACGACTTACAAAGCATTAGCAGTGACTGCTATTACGAGCATACTCATCTTCATGGGCTTCTTTATTCTTTTACTTTTAGAGCCTAAAGCAGATTTTATGAATTTGCTTTTTGAAGTTGTTTCAGCAGCATGTACCGTGGGTCTCTCGCGCGGAATAACACCAGATTTACATAATGGTAGTTTATTTATTTTAAGCCTCCTCATGTTTGCTGGACGGCTTGGTCCTTTAACACTGGCTTATTTAATCGCTACTCCTAAAAAAAGTCGACTCAAACACCCTCAAGCCAACATTCAAATTGGATAATAAAAAAGCCGCTTCAAAAGCGGCTTTTTTATAGCTGTTTAGTACCAATTCAATAGTGATACACCCAAACCAGCATAAGTTGCTCGATGGTTATAATCAATTAAGCTTTCCCCATAACCATTAAACAATTGGAAGTGTCCACGTAGTTTGCCACTGATTGGAAAAGCCCAATCAAATTGAACAGCACCATGAGAGTCATCACCACCTTTCAATGAATGACGCAGCATTAAAGAGAAGTCATTTTCCTTCCACTTATAAAATGCTGTTAAATCACCACGTCCGATGTAATTTTCCATATCTGGATTATTATCATCTTTGCTGTCTTCTTCGAGACGAATCCATGGACGTAACATTAAAGCAAAGTTACCGCGCTCTAATCCGACATTAAAAATTACCCGGTTCCAGCTACGCGATAAAGGATCTGAACGCCCATTTGACTGGTGGTTTAAAGTAACCCCAAGCAAACGACCATCTAAACCAAACAATTCATAGTTCGTTCTAAACATTAAACTTGCTTCAGGCTCATAATTCGTTTCACGGAAAGGACGAGACTCTTCTGCATTGAATGTTTGCCAACGTGAAGATTGTGTATACCCTAGCCACAAATCGCCATTATTGCCAAAAATATTTTCCCAAGCTTTGGTTTTCAAAGAAATCTGAAATTTACTTTCTGTTGATTTCAGATTTTGATCTTCTGTCACCGTATTATTTGGGTTAGGACTATGTGGAAATTCATTTTTGTCACTGGTCCAGAATACAGGGAGCAAATAGACTGGCTGATAAGCACGAATGTTCCATACACCTAGTTTACTTTTTTCAGACAACTCCCAACGTTGATCTAACAAAGAAGTAGTAGGTTCAATTTTTGGTGCTTTACCAATGATTTTGATATTACTCACCGTATCTACCACCTTTTCTTTAAAGGTTTCAGGTGGCACAGCAGGTGTATCAATTTTTTTAGCAGGCTCAGTTACAGCCGCAGCTTGAATAACTGGTAAAGCTGACGGTTTAAATACAGAGTCATAACAAGCCAGACGATCGGCATTCGAAGCAAGAGCAACACATGCATCTACTGTCGCGGGGGTTACAGGTGCCAAGGTGTCAGCATATGTCACAGACGCACACAAACAGCTAAGCACGATTCCCATGCTTAGCTGTAAAGATGTGCGTTCAAATTGTCTGAACGCCATGTTCATCTCCAATTTTTATTTTAATTAACTTGTTGAATGGTAAAACCTAAATGCTGCAATTCATCACGTTTGGCAAAAGGTGCAACTACAGCTTTTACAGGAGTTTGCTCAACCAAATATTGACGAGCAACACGTTGTAAATCATCTAAAGTTACATGCAACAATCTCTCACGCAAGAGACGGCGGAAAGCTGGTGTTCTTGCATGCAACAAGGCATAACACGCAGTAATCGCCTCGCCCGCTGGTGAACCTGGCTTATCCATACTTGCAACTAACCCAAGAATCGCTTCTTCAAGCTGATGAGGCTGTTGTTCCACATTTAATAGCCATTGCACACTTGCTTCAAAGTCTTTAAAAGTTTCTGCTAAACGTGGGTCACGGTAACTATAGAAACGGAATGAACATGCATTCCCATCATAACTTGCTCCACCACCGTACGCACCGCCTTTCTCACGAATGGCGCTGTGTAAGAAGCCATTACGTAAATAAGCTGCCAATACCATTAACGGAGCTGCATCTGGATGGGACACATCCACCGCCTGATAGGCAGAAGCACAGAACTGAACATTTGCCTGAATTAACCATGCTTCATGATTATTATCATTTGTCTGTTCTACGTGAGTTAACTCTGTTGCGGTTGCATCAACGTTTAGTTTATCCCAAACATTCTGCACTTCTTCAACCAAACGTTCAGACTGATGTTCTTCACATACAAGCAAGAACTGTTTAGGTGCTTGCAATAATTTACGATGAATACGTTTTAATTCTGCAATCAAATCATCATATGCAGCAGAGTCTTGAGTAATCTTAGTAACAAGCTCGCTTAACCAGTTTAATGCACCTAAACCAGTGTTTTGATAGTCGCGTTGAGCCAATGCACTCATATTACGTGATGCGATTTGCATTGCGTAACTATGGCCCGCTCCAGATAAGCGAGATTGCCAACGTGTTTTACGTTGTTGCAATAACTCAATAATTCGCTCTTTCTCATCAAATCGAAGCTGTTCAAATGCTAATTTTAATAAATGAATTGCATCAAACTTCTGAGTTAACGATTTAGTCGTTAAGGTTAACCAAGCACTAATTTTATCTTTGTCGTCAACTTTACTACGCAATGAAGCGCCCATTCCTAAACCACCACTTACAGCTGTTTGTAAGTTTTGTAGTTCAAGATAGTCATATTCACCTGCACCTACTTCACCCATTAAGATAGAAAGCAAATTGAAATAAGGTGACTTCACAATATCATCAGGAATCTGAATGAGTACTTGTTGATAGTAAATACCGTTCGTACCAGCATGGTACAGATTCAACGGCGTATCCATACGATTACAAAGAATTTCACGTAACTGCCCCTGCACAATATGCAAGTCAGCAGGTACATCTTCCAAACCTACTTTTGGTAATAGTTCAAGGTTATCAGGCGTATCCTGACGTTCCTCTAGCGCCTTGGTATTAGCAACAATTTCAGCCTTATCAGCATCTGTTAACTTTTCACCAATAGCAGCTAAACGTGCTTTTTCTGCTTCTTGTTCCTTTACAGACTTAGTTGGGTCTGGAACTAGAGTCATTTGCACACGATGTGGGTTGTCAAGCAAATGTGTTTGAATCAGATTTGATAACCACATTGGGTCTTTCAACTCTTCTTTAACTTGTGCAATTGCGCTGTCAACATCCCAAATTTGAATTGGGTCGTTGTGGTGAATCGCACCACTTAAGCCATTTAAAATTAAACTTAAGCCATAAGGTGTACCGTCACCATTAATTTCACGCTGATGCAACTCGATCTGATGCAAGATTGCATCGACTAAATTACTATCAATTGGCTTTGCAGCAACATCACGCAGAATATTTAAGACACCCTCTCTAAAGCTTTGTGCATGTTCAGGATTTGAACCTTGAACACCACAGTAGAAAGTCATTTCAAAATTACTGTCGTCTACGCCCATTAATGGACCTGTTGATTGAGCATAACCACAAGTTTCTAAGTAATGACGCAGTGGTGAAGCTGAATTTTCTAACAAAATTCCTTCAACCAAACGCATTCCCAAACGCAATTTCACATCATTTGCTTCTGGTAATAACCAAGATAGAACATGATAAGTTTTATCTTTTAAATCATCACTATCAACACCATAGTTTTCTGTTACTTCAATTGGTGCTGCTAAACGTTTTTCCGGCTTAGAATATAGAGTTGTTCCAGCAGAAAATTTATGCAGAGCTAGTTTTTCAAATTGCTCTTGTAATTCATATGCTGTTTGATTACCAAAGGTCATGAAAACAGCATTACTTGGGTGGTAATGTACCTTATAAAAATCGACTAACTGCTCATACGTTAAATCAGGAATATCTTTCGGGTCGCCGCCTGAGTTGTAATGATAGGTCGTTTCAGGAAATAAATGATGAGCCAACTGATGATAAAGTTGGTCAGACGGTGCACTCATCGCACCTTTCATTTCATTAAAAACCACACCTTTATAAACAGGTTGTCCATTTTCTAGTTCAATACGAATACCTTCTTGAGCAAAATCAAGCGGATTCAAATTAGCAGCAAATGCCGCATCAAGATAAACAGAGAGTAAGTTTTGGAAATCTTTTTTGTTTTGAGTAGCAAATGGATACGCAGTCCAATCTGCTGCTGTAAAAGCGTTCATGAACGTATTTAAAGAACGGCGAATCATCAAAAAGAACGGATCACGTACCGGAAACTTTTCAGATCCACACAAAGCGGTATGTTCTAAAATATGTGCCGTGCCTTTAGAATCCATAGGCTGTGTTCTAAAAGCAACAAGAAATACATTTTCATCATAGTCAGTTGCCAAGTGATAATGCACCGCGCCTGTGACTTTATGCTTATATTCAGACACTAAAATATCTAATGCTTCTACATGGTGCTGACGTAGCAACTGAAACGCAGGGTGAACAGTTTGAGAAATGGTTTCAGTGACATCTACAGTCATGTGATCTCCTAACATATCGGATAAGTGAATAAGTCTCATTATAGCCTGAGTCAGCTTGAGATTGGCGAACAAAAGCCAAGTAAAATACTATGTTTTTGTTGAGTATTAGTTTTCATTGCCACGGCTTTGATATCAAGCACATAGCCATGAACGTTTTATCCTACCAGAACAAAAGGTTTTAATTCTATTTATACGATAGATATTAAATAAAAAGCTTATCAATTTTATATCAAGGACCTATCCTTTAATCCCACGAATATTCAAACAACAATATTTCTCCATTATTTTTTGAATTAACTGAATTTTATTCAACAAACTACAGCAAAACCAAGCAATGGTGTAAACTTAGCAACCTGATTTTTTTATTTGTGACAACACATATGGCAACTGTAGATCTTTTTGCAATTGGTAATGCATTAATCGACCAAGAATTTAAAGTGTCTGATGATTTTCTGAATCAACAAGGCTTGCAAAAAGGCACAATGCAGTTGTCCGATGGTGACACTCAAGCTGCTCTTTATGCAGAGTTAAAACAGCACCAAGACTACAAAGGTCAAGCAAGTGGTGGTTCTGCTGCGAATACTACTGTAGCCTTTAGTGCATTAGGTGGAACTGCTTTTTATGGTTGCCGTGTTGGTAACGATGATTTAGGTTCAATCTATCTGCAAGGTCTAAATGAAGCTGGCATTAAGACTACTCCAAAATCTATCAGTGAAGGTGTGACAGGTACTTGCATGGTACTCATTAGCCCTGACTCTGAACGTACAATGCACACCTATTTAGGTATCACTGCTGAACTCTCTCAAGATCAAATCGATTTTGAACCATTAAAAACAGCAAAATGGCTTTATATTGAAGGCTATCTTTCTACAAGTGAAACAGCGCGTAAAGCTGTAAAACAAGCAAGAGAAATTGCAAAAGCAAATGGTGTTAAAATTGCCCTATCTCTTTCAGATCCTGCAATGGTGCAATACGCTCGCGAAGGCTTGGAAGAACTTATGGATGATGGCGTAGATTTACTATTTTGTAATGAACAAGAAGCCTTAATGTATACAAATACAACATCTGTAGAAGATGCTCTTGCCCAATTACGTTTTAAAAATCATACAGTAGTCATTACACAAAGTGCTAAAGGTGCTTTAGTTTCTAACCCTACCCAACATTTCCATGTGGCAGGCCGTCATGTAGAAGCCGTTGATACAAATGGTGCAGGCGATGCATTTGCAGGCGCATTCCTTTATGCCCTCAACCATCATCAAGATTTAAATGCTGCTGCACAGTTAGCTGTCTTAATTTCGAGTGAAGTTGTTTCTCAATTTGGTCCACGTTTAGCAATTAATGATTATGCTAAACTTCTTGAAAATTTTCAGAAGGAATGTGCTTGAAATGGAAAGGATCTGTATGACGGAAGAAGTTCCTGAGCGTGAAGCTAGAGCTTTTGACACTTTACAAGGAACAACTATTTTCGTTACGCAACGTGACGGCGCATTCTATGCTTATCAGAATTTATGCCCTCATTTGCAAACTGAGCTTGAATATTTAGAAAATCAATTTCTTGATCAAGATCAAGAATACATCCAATGCTCTACTCATGGTGCTTTATTTACCGTGGAAACAGGTGAATGTATTTCTGGACCATGTTTAGGCGATTTTTTAAATAAAGTTGAGCTTAAAGTACATTCAGATGGCGGTATCTATATCGTAGACTGAAGCTATAAACATTAGAGTTTCTGCCATGGCTGATTTCTTTTTCAATTATTATCTTATGCCATTTCACTTAAGTGTAGTGGCTTTGATATTGCTCAGCGTGGTAGAAACCATTGGTATGTATATTGGACTCCGTCCAAGTCAATTACTCAAAAAAATTGCGCCCGATTGGCTTTCTAATTCGCCGCTACTTAATGTTAAATTTTCTAAAGCTCTAATTTTCGTTTTTTTACTCATCAATTTCAGTTATGCAGGCTACTTTTTACAACTCTCTTTCTTCGCAATACAGCATTATTTTATTTCCCCATTTTATTTAATCGTCCCAGCTCTTGTAATCGCAATATTTTTTACTGTGTTCATGATCCACTGCCTTGACCAAGTAATTAAGCCCAAGCTCACTCATACCAACTATAACCTTTTAGGGCGATTAGCGACGATTTCCAGTGGTAATGCCAGACCTGGATTTTCTGCCCAAGCCCGCGTGCGTGATGAATTTGGTCAACTCCACTACGTTCAAGTAGAACCAGAATACGGCGAACTCGAATTATACTCCCAAGTTATTCTTGTCAGAGTACATAAAAGCCATTATGTAGCTAAGAAAATTTCTGTATCCAACGATCTTTTTGCACCCGATTAACTCTTAATTATTCTCGTAGTTTCCTATCACTTTTTGCGGGCTTCATTACGCCCTGATTTTATTATTCTCTTTTTAATTAATCATTTATTATTCCGACTAATTTAATTAGTGATAAGATTACTAAATATTATACTCAACCATTTTAGTTGGTATTTAATTAAAACAAACTATTTTAATAAACTTTACAATTTTATTTACAAGTGTTTTAGTAGGAATTAATAATCAATTCAAACTATTTTAGTATGTTATTTATTTTAAATTAATAAGTACTTGTTTTATAAGGGTTAATAATTTAAATATTCATTTTAAATATATTTAATGTTTATTTTTATTATATTTTGATTAATAATAAAATTAATATCAAATGAGGTTTAATTAATGAGCCTTAATTTTCAAAATCTTAATAGTCGCTTAATTAAAGAAATCACTATTATTCTAATAATAAAAATAGTGCTTCTTTTAACGATTAAACATATTTGGTTTGATGCTCCCACCATCCCCAAAAATTTCGACAATCAGGTCGCCGAGCATATTGCTGGCGATAACATTTCCAACATTAAGGAGACACGTTGATGATTTCTGAAAGCGTGGTTGATCTTTCGCGGTTTCAATTTGCAATGACCGCAATGTATCACTTTCTTTTCGTCCCTTTAACTTTAGGTTTGGCATTTATCCTTGCCATCATGGAAACCACCTATGTCATTTCTGGTAAAGAAATTTATAAAGATATGACTAAATTTTGGGGAAAATTATTTGGTATTAACTTTGCTTTAGGGGTTACGACTGGCTTAACAATGGAGTTCCAGTTTGGAACAAACTGGGCTTATTACTCACACTATGTAGGTGATATTTTCGGTGCACCATTAGCAATTGAAGGCCTTATGGCGTTCTTCCTTGAGTCGACATTTATTGGTCTATTTTTCTTTGGATGGGACCGGTTAACTAAAGTTCAGCATCTAGGCGTAACATGGTTAGTCGCTCTAGGTTCCAACATGTCAGCGCTCTGGATTTTAGTGGCGAATGGTTGGATGCAAAACCCAGTAGGTGCCGCATTTAACTTTGAAACGATGCGTATGGAATTAGTTGATTTCGGCGCGCTTATCTTTAACCCTGTAGCTCAGGTTAAATTCGTCCACACTGTATCTGCGGGTTATGTAACTGGTGCAATTTTTGTACTTGCTATCTCAAGTTACTACTTGCTTAAAAAACGTGATCTACCTTTCGCACGTCGTTCATTTGCAATAGCTGCGATTTTTGGTCTTGCATCTACACTTTCAGTAATTTTGTTAGGCGATGAATCTGGTTATGAGTTAGGGGATGTTCAAAAAACTAAACTCGCTGCGATAGAAGCCGAATGGGATACTCACCCTGCTCCTGCTCCGTTTACCTTGTTTGGCGTACCAAATCATGAAGAGATGCGGACAGATTATGCAGTTAAAATTCCATATGCCTTAGGTTTAATTGCAACTCGCTCAACAACTAAAGAAGTTACTGGTCTTAAAGACCTTATGCAACAGCATGAAGTTCGTATTCGTAACGGTATGCTTGCCTATGCTGAACTTGAAAAATTACGTGCAGGCAATCGCTCACCTGAGTTATTAGCGTCATTTGAGAAAAATCAAAAAGATCTAGGTTATGGCCTACTTCTTAAGAAATATGCACCAAATGTAGTTGATGCAAGCGAGCAAAATATTAAAGCTGCTGTAAAAGATACTGTTCCAAATGTTACAGCGCTATTTTTCTCTTTCCGCGCAATGGTTGCCTCTGGCTTCTTAATGCTATTACTTTTCATTTTAGCGACTTGGGCTGTAGCAAAAAGAAATGCTGAAAATAAACCTTGGTTACTTAAATACGCATTGTTTGCGCTGCCGCTTCCTTGGATTGCTGCACAAACTGGTTGGTATGTAGCTGAAGGCGGTCGTCAACCATGGTCTATTGGTGAAATCTTACCAACCCATCTGTCTACTTCTAGTTTAAGTACTGGTGATGTATGGGGTTCAATTCTTGCGTTAGCAGCGTTCTATACAGCTCTTTTAATTATTGAAATGTATTTAATGATCAAGTTTGCTCGTTTAGGGCCAAGTTCTCTGCACACTGGCAAATATCATTTTGAAAAGCAAGAACCAAAAGCAGCTGTTAATGGGGAGGCCTTATCATGATTGAATATGAATTATTAAAAATCATTTGGTGGGTGTTAGTTGGCGTACTTCTGATCGGCTTCGCTCTGACTGATGGCTTTGATATGGGTTCTATGGCTCTCATGCCTTTCGTTGGAAAAACCGATAGCGAACGCCGTGCTGCAATCAACACGATTGCGCCACACTGGGATGGGAACCAGGTCTGGTTTATTACGGCGGGCGGTGCACTATTTGCTGCTTGGCCAATGGTCTATTCAGTTGCCTTTTCTGGCATGTACTGGGCACTATTGTTAGTTTTATTCGCACTCTTCCTAAGACCGGTCGGTTTCGATTATCGCTCTAAACTAGATAATACAAAATGGCGTAATTCTTGGGATTGGGGCCTTTGCATTGGCGGTGCCGTTCCAGCACTTGTATTTGGTGTGGCATTTGGCAATTTATTCTTAGGCATTCCTTTTAGTTTAGATGACACATTACGCTCTGAATATTCAGGTAGCTTTTTTGCCCTTCTCAATCCATTTGCTCTAGTTTGCGGTGTTGTGAGTCTATCTATGCTTTGTGCGCATGGTGGTGCATGGCTCATGTTGCGCACAGATGAAGCTTTAAAACAACGCTCTGCCAAAGCTACTCAAATTATGGCAATTGTATTTTTAATTTGCTTCCTTGTGATTGGAGCATGGCTCTATTTCGGACAAGTGCCAGGTTATAGCTATGCTGTTGCCATAGATCCAAATGCTGCACTTAATCCTTTAGCTAAAGAAGTGGTGACTAATAGCAATCCAGGTTGGATGAATAATTACCGCACTTATCCAATTACTAAAGTTGCCCCAGTTCTGGCAATCTTAGGTGCAATCATTGCAATTTTCTCATCTTCAAAAGCAAAAGCGGGCTTAAGTTTTACTGGCACAAGTTTAATGATTGTAGGGGCAATTTTAACTGCTGGTTTTGCCCTATTCCCGTTCTTACTTCCATCTAGTATCAATCCTAACTCTAGTTTGACGATGTGGGATGCTGTATCAAGTCACCTTACTTTAGGCGTTATGACTGTCGCAGCCTGCATATTTGTTCCTCTTATTTTGATCTATACCAGTTGGTCTTATTACAAAATGTGGGGAGTCATCACTAACAAACATATCGAGTCAAACTCGCATAGCTTGTATTAAGGAGAAGTCAATGTGGTATTTCGCATGGATCCTAGGCATTTTGATGGCATGTTTTGCGGGCGTACTCAGCGCGCTTTATATTGAACATCATCAAGATTTAGATGAGGAATAAATGATGGCAAAAGCAATGACAGCATCAAATCATCGAAAAGCTCAAGCACTTGCAATGGCCCTTTCTTTTCTGTTGGCATTGCCTCTTGCTGCAATTTTGTTGGTTTACCCTTCACTCATGCTAGATGCTAACGGACACTACAATCATAGCCAACTTATGCTGGTAATGATTGGTATTTCTGGTGGCTTCATTTATGGAGTGGGTTTCGTACCCAACTTCTGGTTATGGAAATGGCTATTTAGCCCATGGGTGGCTTGGCCTCTCATGCTTTTAGGCTATTACATCTGGTTTCTAACCTAAATCAAAAAGACCTCAAATGAGGTCTTTTTTCATTTCAACCAGCTTAATAGGCACCCTTGGCACGCCTACATTTGCCTCAACTGGATATGGCTGTTCATTACCCGTTTTCACATATCCACGTCTTTCATAATAAGCGATCAATTCAGAACGGACATCTAGTACATGCATTACGGCGTTAGTCAGATGTGGATCTTCTTTCAATGCATATTGCTCTGCATATTCTAAAACAGACCGACCCATTCTCCTATTTTGAACGTGAGGATCCGTACAGAATGTTCCAATCTCAACCTGACTATTTTCAAATGTAAGCCCTACACACGCAATAATTTTAGAAAATTCAGTTTCCGCTACCAATAATTTTGAATTCCTAAGTTGCAGTTGTTCTTCTAATTGATGCTCTGTAATACGTAGTCCTTTTACCCACTCGAGCTCTGTTGTCCAACTTCGACCCAGCTGTTCCCGATAAGACTTATTAATTAAATCTACAAGTTGTGGAATATCGGCAAATGAAGATAAACGAAATTTTAAATTATTCATAAAATATACTTAGGCTATTTATAAAAATTCTAAAAATAAAGCCGATATTAAATCGGCTTTATTTTAAATAGCGACTAATTAATTTGATTGTTCAGCTAACCATGCCATGAATTTTTGACGCTCAGCTTTAGAAGCCTTCTGCCAAGTTTCCACTAGACGTTGATCATTCGTTTGTGCTCCACCTGTTACTGCCATAGATGTTGCAGTTGGCACAACAACTTGAGCGGAAGTAGGTTTAGCCGATGCATACACTGCTTCAGGCTGTGGTTTAGTTGATTTAGTTGTAAAGTCGGTTACTTTACCCAACAAGCCACTTGCAAACCATGGTTTTGCTTCATTGTTTGCACCAGTTTGTTTTACGATTAATTCATTATTTGTACTATACAAAGCCACTGTTGGCTGCTCCGCATATTTCTTAGCTTGTTCAAATTGTTTTGGTGCATCTACCATTGCGAGCTTATAAGTTTGCCCATCTTGGAGTGCTGGAGTTTGAATCGTAACTACTCCAGATTTAATAATGTCATGTTCACCATTTAAATGCTCAAAGTATTCTTGATAGCGCACACTTAAGCTCGTTTCCCCTGCATCAACTTTATAATTATTTTTAGATGAACGAAATAACCCAGAATTGACTTCTTGACCATTCACCGCAAGGATTACAATTTCCTCTGGCGCTGTAATTGTAACTGCTGAAAATACCGAACTACTGAGTAATAAACTTATTGCAGCAACACCTAATCTTAAAGTCATCTGTCTCTTTCTCTATATTTGATAAGCTATGAAATCATGAGCAATATGCAATATGATTGTGACTATTTTATGACAGTGCAGTGACTCGCTAATTTTTCGATTTATTATTATTAAATATACATTTGAATTTTATCAATTTCCGTTGGTTTAACCTTTTTATTAATTCAAAAAACACATAAAAAAAAGAGTACCTAAGTAGGTACTCTTTTTTAACTTTCAATTAGTTGAAAGTTTTGAAACGATCAGCATCATTAATAAATGCTTTTTCGCCTGCTGGCGCTTCCACTGAACCAAATACCAATTGAGCACGTAATTTCCAATTTGCTGGCACATCAAATGCTTCAGCAGCATCAGCATCAACAATCGGGTTATAGTGCTGTAAAGAAGCACCTAAACCAAGCTCTGAAAGTGCTGTCCAAGTCGCAAACTGTGCAATTGCAGTTGAATGCTCAGACCAAACTGGGAAGTTGTCTGCATATAATTCAAATTGCTCTTGTAAGCTTTTAATAACAGCTTGGTCTTCATAAAATAAAACCGTACCAACGCCAGCAACAAAGCTATCAATTTTTGCATTTGTACCAGCAAAAGAGTCTGCAGGAACAATTTTACGTAATGCTTCACGAACTAAATTCCAGAATTTAGCATGTGATTCACCGTATAGTGTCACCACACGTGAAGATTGTGAGTTGAATGATGATGGACTATGTTTAACCGCTTCACGAATTGTTTCTTCAATTTTAGTGCGATCTAATGCAACATTTTTACCAATTGCATAAATAGTACGACGATTTTTAATTTTATCTAAAAAAGTAGACATTTTGTTATTTCCTACCTATTGATTGACCAAGGACCGTTGTTTGGGAATGAATACAGTGTATTAAAGTCATTTTTCATAATCAGCATTAAAAATATGACAGTTCGTTTTATTTTCGCAACAATAAAAAAAGATATAGATATAAAAAAAGCTTCACGTTTTAGTGAAGCTTTTGAATGCTAACAACCGTTTTACTTATCAGTTTCAAACAGTGCAGCAACAAATGATTTCGCCGAGAATGGTCTTAAATCATCAATTTTTTCACCTACACCAATAAAACGAATTGGCACATGAGTACGACTTGCAATATTAAAGAGCACGCCACCTTTCGCAGTCCCATCCAGCTTGGTAATTGTGATACCAGTTAAACCCACAGCTTGGTCAAACTCTTGCACTTGGTTAATCGCGTTTTGCCCTGTGCCAGCATCTACTACCAACATAATTTCATGAGGTGCAGTTGCATCAATTTTTTGCATCACACGTTTAACTTTTTTGAGTTCTTCCATCAAGTTACTCTTATTATGTAAACGACCTGCCGTATCTGCGATTAATACGTCAATTCCTTTAGCACGAGCACTTTCAAAAGCATCAAAAATAACAGAAGCACTATCAGCTCCGTGACCTTGAGCTACCACAGAGATATCGTTACGTTCACCCCAGATCTGTAATTGTTCCGTCGCTGCAGCACGGAACGTATCCCCAGCAGCCAACATCACTTTTTTACCTTCACCTTGCAAACGTTTCGCTAATTTACCAATAGTTGTGGTTTTACCAACACCATTTACCCCAACTATTAAAATCACATAAGGCGATTTGTTAGGATCAATATGCAAAGGTTTAACACGCGGGGCCAACAAAGCAACCAACTCTTCTTGCAACGCTTTATATAGAGAGTGCGAATAGATCAAATCACCACGAGCTGTACGCTCTGTTAAATTGGTAATGATCGTTTTAGTCGCTTCAACACCAATATCTGCAACTAATAATTGCTCTTCGACTTCTTCGAGTAACTCATCGTCAATTTCTTTTCCGCCAATCAAGATATTGACCATACCATCAGCGAAATTACGACGAGTTTTGGTTAACCCCTCTTTCATTCGGCCAAAAAAACCAGTTTTTGGTTGTTCAACCGCAGTTTCTGTAGAAGCTAATTCAACTTTGGCTGCTTCAATATTTTCTTGCGATTTAACAGGAGATTCAACGATGGGAACATCGATAGCAGGTAAATTAGGTAATGTGACATCGTCATCACCGATCTCAGCATCTATCAAGAATTTATTTTGCATATTCGATTGTTGCTCCATGCGGATTCCTTGAAAAGCAGCGCGTTTAAAAAGATAAAGTTTAGCATAAATTCAAAATTTTGCCTGCCACAATAGTGCTCAAAAAGCTTTGGAAACCAAGATTTAGCCTGATTAATCCAATTACTGGGTATCTTCCTGAGCGAGTGCTGGATATTGCTTAATATGAGCACCCTCAAATTGGTAAGCATGCATTAACTTTAAATAATCTGCCCGATGAATTTCTGACTGAGCTATAAGCAACTCAGCCATGTCTTGAGTTCTTGGATAAGTAGCCTGATGAGAAAGTTGTATAATTCGTTGATATTGATCCGGACTAATAGGCCGAAGTAATGCTAAATATGACAGCACAAAAATACAGCCAATGACAATAACCACAAACAGGTTAAAACATTGATCAACTTTTAACTCAGACTTTAATTTAAGAAAATTTTGTTTGAATATGAGCATGACCTACCTCGAATTAGTGTAGTGTAGGGTTCAATACTCATAAGTACAAGATCAAACATCCAGTAAGGTTAATAATCATACCTTACTGGATAGTATGAGTATGCTTAACTTATTAGTGAACGAATGACGGAAAAGTATAAAATTGCCGCAATAATCACCAAGACTAAAAACATAGCAAAAATACTTAACCCTTCTTCTGCATCTGCTGGATGCAATTCGTCTTCATCAGCAATTTTTCGAAGCTCCCCATCATAAACTTGATAAAACCAGTTTTTTTGGGCGGGTTCCAAATGACCAGCAAAATCAAACACCCTTTTACGCTGTGCTAGACAGTAATCCCCTAAATGGATTTCCTCATGAAAGATAGCTTCATCTAATAATTTACGGTGATAATGGGCCAGTTCTATGATTTGTTCCTCTTTAGGAGGCGTGTCAAAAACAAAGCCGTCGATTGTATTTGTCATATTTTATTCTCCTTGTCTTTTATTCTCATATTGATTTTAATCAAAATTATTTGTGAATAATGTTTAATCATGTATCCTAATAGTGAACTAAGCAAGATAGACAATAGTTGACAAATCCATCAATTTGTAATATTAGTTTAATAATTCTAAGTTAAATTAATTTAAAGGCATCCGCCTTTAGAAAAAAGTAATCATAATTACAATAAGGAGTTTTCTATGATTCAACGTATCTCTCATCATGATTTAGAACATGTATATGCAACTGCAGTAAACACAATTCACTCTCAAATGAATTTCCAAGATGCAGTTGCACAGTTAGAAGAAGTTGCTCGCGCTGGGCACGGTAAAGCCGCTCTATTCTTAGCAGAATTGTATTATCAAGGTTTCCGTGTTGAACGTGACTCACTTAAAGCACAATATTGGCAAAAGTTAGCCACAATGCAAGCATAAAGAGACGTCACTTAGGTGGCGTTTTTTGTACCCGTAAAAACATTTTATAAATATAATTTGCTAGGCACTTCGTTTGTTTAACGCTAATGTCAACGCCTTAATCATATTGACGTACTCAAGTGGCATTTTTATAGCTGGGAATATTTGTTTACGATTTGATACCTGTTTAAACTGAAATGTCATCTGATTTTTCTATAATAAGCAAGATAAGTTAAGAACCATTAAATTGACAATGAATAGTTTAAGCAATCTGCAACCGGTTTCAAAAGACTTGATGATTAAAATTTATATTTTAAGAACGATGATGTATTGCGGAGTTCTCTGGGGATTATTTCATCAGGGCTGGGCAATTAAATCAGATCAAGAAGACTTTATTTTTCCCTTCTGGCTCAATGGATTGCAAGCTCATCGCTACGCTAAAGAACATTGGCCACATTACAAACCAAGAAGAATTACTCCTAAAGATTTTCACGAGTCTTTATTACCAACCTTAACTCGACTCAACGTTACACCAGCTTTGTTTAATTCTTCTCATCGCAAGTTGAAATTATCTACCCAACAAATGCAACATTTCTTTTTTAAACATCCGCACTGGCAAGGAGCCTAAAGTTTCTTTAGGTTCTTAACCTCTATTAGAATGCTTTTTGAACGCTTGAGTGTAAAACTTGTATTTGAATGACTACCAAGTCTTTGCATTTTTATAAAATCAGGCTAATTTAAAACAAAATGATAAAACACAGGACAGAAGAAATGACAATCGTTGCACAAGTAATCAAAAACAAATCAGAGCAAGATATTTTTACAATTTCTCCTGAAGCTACTGTCCTTGAAGCGATTAAGATCATGGCTGATAAAGGAATTGGTGCGTTAGTGGTAGCCGAAGGTGAAAAAGTTGTCGGAATTTTATCTGAACGTGACTACACGCGAAAAGTGACACTGATGGAACGTTCTTCATATAGCACTACAGTTGCTGAAATTATGACATCTAAGGTACTTACAGTAAGTCTAAACAACACAGTTGAAGAGTGTTTACAGCTTATGACAGATCGCCACTTACGTCACTTACCTGTATTGGACAATGAAAAATTAGTTGGTTTTATCTCTATTGGTGACTTGGTAAAAGCAGCAATGGAAGACCAGAAAAATTTAATTGAACAGTTAAAGCAGTATATTTCTGGTTAATCATTTGAAATAAAAAATGGGCATATAGATGCCCATTTTTAATACTGAAACTTAAAGATAATTATTAATCAAAGCGACTAAACGCTCTAATAAGTCATCAGCCTGTGCCTGAGTCATATTAATAGGCGGTAAAAGACGAACCACCGAACCTGCTGTAACGTTGATAATAAGCTTGTGCTGATCACGAGCAATGGCAACGAGTTCAGCACAGTCTTTAGGTAATTGAATACCAATCATCATACCAAAACCACGCACCTGAACATTTTTGTCAGCTAACTGTGTGCGAAGTTGATCAACAATATAACGTCCTACTACTGCCGCATTTTCTACAGCATTTTCTTTTTGAATTGTGTCAATTACTGTATAAACCACACGAGAACCTAATACAGTACCGCCATAGGTAGAACCATGACTACCAGGTCCTAATAAACCAACAGCTTTGCCTTGTGTCATTACTGCTCCAACTGGAAAACCATTTCCAAGTCCTTTCGCAGTCGTCAAAACATCAGGCACGATATTGGTATGCTGATATGCAAAATATTTACCAGTACGGCCATTACCTGTTTGAATTTCATCTAACATCATTAGCCAGTTGTGCTGATTACAAATATTACGGACTTCTTCAAGATAGCTAAAGCCTTGAGGAGCAGTATTAATACCACCCTCACCTTGAATTGGTTCGATCAAAATTGCAACAATATCTGGGTGCTGCAATGCAGCTTCTTGAATTGCCTCTACATCACCAAATGGCACACGAATAAAATCATTGGTTAAAGGAGCAAAACCATCTTGTACTTTCTTATTACCAGTTGCTGAAAGTGTTGCTAAAGTACGACCATGAAAAGATTGTTCTGCCACAATAATCTTTGGTAAACGCACGCCTTGTTGAGTACCAAATTTACGAGCAATCTTAATCGCACCTTCATTTGACTCAGCACCACTATTTGAAAAGAAGATTTCTTCCATACCAGAAACCTCTGCAAGCTTCTGAGCAGCAGCAGTTTGCCAAGGAATTTCAAATAGATTACTTGTGTGCACAAGTGTTGCTGCTTGTTCTGCAATTGCTTCTGCAATAACTGGGTGAGCATGACCTAAACCACATACAGCAATACCCGTTAAAGCATCTAGATATTCTGTACCATCTTCAGTATATAGATATGCCCCTCGGCCTCGTACAAAACTGATCGCTTGGCGACCATAAGTAGCCATTAAGTGTGACGGTTGATCAGGTTGTATTGGAGCTAGGGTAATATCAGTCATAACGAACTCTGTCTGTATGAGGTTTTTAGAAGGGTTTATATAAACAAAAACTGGCTCTGATGGAAAGTATCATCAATCATTTATCTAAAATTTCGTCCGCTTTTCGCTATCACTTCGGTTTATACAATAAAATATTGAATATTCAATGCAACTTTAAGCATTAAGGTGGTTTGCAAAGCAACATAAACACCCCCTATAATGCTGCTAGATTAGTTGAGGATCTATTTATGACTGAACAAGCACGTGATACTGAAGCGTTAATCCGCGATCAAATTGCGAAGCATCCCGTTTTACTTTACATGAAAGGCACTCCACAGTTTCCACAATGTGGTTTCTCTGCACGTGCTGTAGAAGCGCTCAGTCAAATTGGTCGTCCATTTGCATATGTAAATATTCTGGAAAATCCTGATATTCGTGCAATGTTACCAGCAATTGCGAATTGGCCTACATTCCCGCAACTTTGGGTAAATGGCGAACTTATTGGCGGTAGCGATATTATGCTAGAAATGTTCCAAAATGGTGAATTAAAACCATTAGTTGAACAATATAGCGCTGCACCAGAAGCGTAAATAATAAAAAAGCCAATCAATAGATTGGCTTTTTTATGCTCTTAATTTTAAAGATCGCTTAACCCAACATAGCGGAATAAACCTTCTACACCTAAATCAGATTTTAAAACAATCAAATTTTCATAAGATGTTGTAGTCAAAGCTTCAAAAATATTCATATTTGGATCTTCGTGTAAGTCATCCACGCTCTGGTTCATGCACTCTTCAAATCGATCTGCAACAAATTCAAAGCCCAAATCCATGGCAATAAATAAAGTATGTTCACATGGTTGAACATATTGCTCTTGTGCCCAGTCAATTATCGCTTGTTTGCAAAATGGACATTCAATATTTGTAGAGGCATCGTTAAGTTCTATCAATTGATAAGGCATTAGATTTGAAAAGTAGAAAAAAATATAGTGTAGAAGAGATTGATAAATAGTTCTATAGATAACCTATAAATCCTTTTTTATACACATATTAAACACACAACGTAATTACAATATAATTTCAAAAAATATTTCTATGAATTAGCAATGAATTTCCCCCCACTTACAAAAAATTTAGTATAAGAATTATCGTTGCAAAAATAATAATGTAAAATCATGGTTGTTGCAGAAATAGGATATTTTAATGCTCACCGATCTTGATGATTTTTATTGTTTTGCTCTTGTTGTTGAGCATGGTGGCTTTAGTGCTGCTGAGCGTGTAACGGATATTCCAAAATCAAAATTAAGTCGTCGCGTTTACAGCTTAGAAGAAAACTTAGGGGTTCGCTTAATCCAGCGCAGTTCTCGTCATTTTGCTGTTACAGATATTGGGATGGATATTTACAGACATGCTCAAGTCATGATGAATGCTGCTCAAGCTGCCCATGACTTAGTTGATCACTTAAGTATTCAACCTAGAGGTGTTGTTAAAGTTAGTGTTCCTGTTGATGTTGCTCAAAATCAACTTCCAAAAATCCTACCTGCTTTCTTAAAAAAATATCCAGAAATTCGTTTGCAACTGATGGTTAGTAACCGTCGAGTAGATGTGATTAATGAAGGGATTGATATCGCATTACGAGTTCGCTCAAAACTAGATGATGACCCGAGTTTAGTACTTAGACAATTTGCTGTTATAGAACAGAGCCTATTTGCAAGTCAGGCTTATTTAAATGAGTTTGGTGATATAAAAACTCCTGAACAGCTAAGCGAACATCGTATTTTAAGCCTTTCTGAAGAGCACCTTGATCAGCAATTCCTTTTGCATGGACCAGACAATGAGCAGAAGAAAATCAAAGTTAGCCCTATTGTGATGGGTACGAACATACATATGTTGGCGCAATTGGCGAGTCAAAATTGTGGTATCGCTTTACTACCAGAGAGTGCAGCAGAAGATTTTCTGAAGTCTGGACAACTTTTACAAATCTTACCTGAATGGAAAGCTCCTCATGGAATATTACATGCCGTATATCCATCACGCCGAGGTTTGCTACCCGCTGTTCGAGTATTCATTGATTACTTAGTTGAACATCTTTCTGAGCGTTAAAATAAAAAAGTTCGATAATTTATCGAACTTTTTTTATATTTTTCAAATTGCAGGATAGTGCCCCACACCTTCAGGCCATGGGGTCAATAGTTCAAAACCAGTATCTGTTACTGCAACCATATGTTCCCATTGAGCAGATAATGAATGATCTTGAGTAATGACGGTCCACCCATCATTTAACTCTTTCACTTGCGGTCTACCTGCATTTACCATTGGCTCAATGGTAAAAACCATTCCTTTCTTTAAGACCAAACCTTGCCCGCGCTGCCCATAGTGCAAAACATTAGGTTGTTCATGATAGATCTTACCAATCCCATGTCCACAATATTCTCGAACAATACTATAGCCTTCTCGATGAGCAACCGACTGAATAGCATAACCAATATCACCTAATGTAGCTCCTGGCTTAACAGTGTGAATACCAGCAACCATCGCTTCATAAGTTGTATCAACTAATTTTTTTGCTTGTGGATTTACATTACCCACAAAATACATGCGGCTCGTATCACCAAAATAACCATCTTTAATAATTGCAACATCAATATTAATAATATCGCCATCTTTTAAAATTTTATTCGGCGATGGTATGCCATGGCAAACAACTTCATTGACTGAAGTACATATCGTTTTTGTAAAACCGTGATATCCCACATTAGCAGGAATAACTTTTAAATTATTTACAATATAGTCATTACAGAGGTTATCTAAATACTCAGTAGATACGCCTGGTTTAATATAGGCCTCTATCATTTCTAAAACTTGTGCAGCCAAGCGTCCAGAAACTCTTAACTTTTCCAGATCTTGTTCAGTTTTAATGGTAACAGTAGAAGCTCTCATTCAATTCTATCCTCGCAGACAAGAAACATGCCCTTCCCTACAAAAACCTAAGGTAATTCAAAATATTTTAGGATGAATATAAGTCAGACCAAAAGCCTAAAATGCTTAAATATTCGGCATTCACAATAAAAATTTATGTTTTTATTCTTACATATTTTTTATAAAAAGTCAGAATTTAAAAAGAAGTTCTTTTCTCCTTTTTATGGGTTTTCAAGTACATACTTTAACCAAACAAACGCTTATAACACTATATATAGTTTTAACCACCTGAAAAAAAGCTTTTTCACATAAATTAGCGCTTGATCATGATTACTTTTGCTCTAAAATTCCTTCTTTTTTTATTATCTTTAATTTATGCAACATCTTCGTACTGGAGATATTATTGCCTTAGGTTTTATGACCTTTGCCCTTTTTATTGGGGCTGGCAATATTATCTTTCCTCCCATCGTTGCTCAACAAGCTGGTGAGCACGTATGGTTAGCTGCTCTAGGCTTTTTAATTACGGCTGTCGGCTTACCTGTAATTACCATCATGGCACTCTCTCGTATGCAGGGTTCCATTGAAATTATTAGCTCTCCCTTAGGTCGAGTAGCAAGTCTGATTTTAACTGTTGTTTGTTATTTATCAGTCGGCCCTCTATTTGCTACCCCACGTACAGCTACTGTTTCTTATGAAATTGGTTTTTCCTCTTATTTTGGAACCTCAAGTAGTAGTCTTTTAATCTATAGCGCAATTTATTTTTCATTTGTAACTGTAGTTTCACTTTATCCAAACAAGTTATTGGATACTGTAGGACATGTACTTGCCCCACTAAAAATTATTGCTTTAGCAATTTTAGGTATTGCAGCAGTGATGATTCCTGCGGGTTACGTACCAGCTCCGATCAACCATTACGTCACATCTCCGGTTTCAGAGGGCTTCGTAAACGGTTATCTCACTATGGATACGTTAGGTGCACTAGTATTTGGTATCGTTATTATTCAAGCGATTTACTCACGCGGCGTTACTGATAAAAAGTTAGTCACCAAATATGCAATTATTGCCAGTCTCATTTCAGGTGTTGGCCTTACTTTAGTTTATTTAAGCTTATTCAAATTAGGTTTAGGTAGCCATGAAGTAGCACCAAATGCAGCAAATGGCGCAGTAATTTTACATGCATATGTACAACATGCTTTTGGAAATATGGGTTCATTATTCTTAACTGGACTAATCTTTTTAGCATGTATGGTTACAGCAATTGGCTTAACTTGTGCGTGTGGTGAGTACTTTGCTCAGTTAACGAAATTACCATATAAGCTTTTAGTATTTATTTTAGTTGGTTTCTCTTTCGTTATTTCGAATCTTGGTCTAACTAAACTGATTGCTATTTCAGTACCTGTCTTAAGTGCAATCTACCCACCAGCAATTGTGGTGATTATGCTGAGCTTCTTCTGGAAATTTTGGCATAAACCTTCTTTCATTGTCGGTTCAGTAACAAGTATTGCTTTAATTTTCGGTATTATCGATGGCCTTAAAGTTGCAGGCTTCAGCAATTATTTACCTGAATTCCTTCAGCATTTACCATTAAATGAACAAAACTTAGCTTGGTTGATCCCATCTTTAGTTGTTCTTGCAGTTACCGTAATTATCGACAAAGTTAAATTCAAAAGCATTTAATCTAGTGACTTTTTTGAAATCGAGTTTTATCCAAACATGATTTTATATATTGAATAAAATGCTGTGTTTACCCAACCAGCATTTTATTTCCCCACTAGTTTTTAATGACAAATCAACTATAGATATAATTAATTTTTACTGTAAAATTACACTAAAATAATTTTTAGCTACTCAGGAAAGAAGAGCAACAATGAAAACTAAATATTACCTAACATTAGCAGATGCAGAGTTTTTAATGGAAGAAGCTCAAAAATATGCAATTGAACACAACTTTAAAGTCAGCATTGCAATTGTTGACGAAACAAGCTCTCTATTATTCATGAAACGATTAGATGGTGCTTCTCCTCTAACTACACATCTATGCCTAGAAAAAGCAAAATGCGCTTCAATATCAGGTAGACCGTCAAAATTTTACGAAGAACTTCTAAAAAGTGGGCGTCTTGGTTTCTTAAGTATGCCTAGTGCTCAAGGGATGTTAGAAGGTGGAATACCGATTATTTATGAAGGTGAAATTTTAGGTGCTATTGGTGTATCGGGTGTTCAATCTTTTGAAGATGCAGAAATTGCTCAACATGCGATCGATAGTTTTTTTAAAAAAATATAATAGCTAAAGCAAAATCCCAGGAAAGAGAAATTAATGCACTTTTCATTTAAATAATTTCTCTTTTCTAAAAGAATAAGTATTTCATACAAAAATATTAAACATTTACTTTTTTGATACGTTAAACCTTTATAAATATAGAGGTTTTTATAAAACTGCTCAAAAAATTTTCTATTTGCTATTGAACTGAATCAAAAATAGCAGTACAACATTAAACTTAAAACTTATTCTTGACTAAAACATTAGGTTTTAGCGCAACCACAAGGAGGGATGGAGATGTTATCATTACATTTCAACAAACAAGTCTTCATTAACACTCTGAACAGCAAAGATTCAGTTGTTTATGGAGTAACACCGCTTGCTCTTATGCTGACTTTACTGTTTCAAGGTATGATTAAAGGAAATCTGAAACCCGAATACTTTATGTATGCGATGGTCGTTTCTTTCATATTTTGTGTGTGGGCCTTTGTCGATCATAAGATGCGAAAACTAGCTAAAAGACGTCTTAGTCAACAAAATTTGAATTCTTAAAAAATGGATGAGCAATCATCCATTTTTATACACCTACAAATAAAAAAATTGTTCCAATAACTAAAATAGCTGTAGCCAATAGTTCAGTCACAATTAATCCCACCATCATAAAAGACATCATCCACGAAGGTAAATTAAATCTGCCCAAACGATGGGGAGTTTTAAATTGATTTGTCGTGTCCTGTAAACATCCATGTATGATATAAACCAATATTGAAAAGCTAAAAAAGAAAATATTAGCTAACACACACCACAAAGCAACATTTTCATTTAAAACAGTAAAATAGCTCAATACAGCAAGAATGAGACTAGCAGCCGCATACAGCAAACTACTTCGATGAGCAATATCAACATAATAGTGGGCACGATGTAACTCTGAACGCCGTATTTGCCAATACTTCCACACCCCAGTGAACATTCCTACCCATAAAAATATGCCACTAAACACAATTGCTAACTGTACAGCTTTCGGTAAATCCATCTTTTTTCCAATTATTCGTTTTATTAAAATTTAATGAGCTGTATAGCACAAATCTTGACTTTATAGTCACATTTTAATCAAGTATCGTTTTGGAACTCATGTAAATTAAAGTCATTAATAAGCTAATCATTACGTAATATTATGGATAACACTTTTGAATCATTTTGGATGACCTGCGAAGATGGTTATCAACTTGCTGCACAATTTTATCCAACTCAATCAAAGAAATCGGTACATCCTGTTTTGATTTGTCCGGCAACAGGTATTACAAAAAACTTTTACCATTCTTTTGCTACATGGTTAAGTCAGCAAGGCTATGATGTATTAAGCTTTGATTTCCGTGGAATTGGAGATTCATTGCATGGGCCATTAAAGCAAAGTACAGCGAGTATTAATGATTGGGGAACGCTTGATATCCCTTGTGCAATTGAAACTTTATTAGAAAAAACTCAAGCAGAAAAAGTTACTCTTCTTGGCCATAGTGCGGGTGGGCAACTGCTAGGGATTGTGCCAAATTTTCATAAAGTAGCAAAAGTTGTTGCAGTAGCAGGTTCTACAGGCCATGTAAAAGGACTAAAAGGTAAAACAAAATTTCTAGCCCCTGTCATGTTTAACGTTATCTTTCCAATTTCAAGTAGTTTAAAAGGCTATGGTGCTACTCAATTTATTGGAATGGGTGAAAACTTGCCTAAAAAAGTCGCACAACAGTGGCGAGAGTTTTGTAGTCACCCGGGCTATGTGAAAAATGCTATTGGTAAAACTATCTTTCATGACTTTCATACTGAAATTATTTGCCCTATTACTTCAATTTGGGCAAGTGATGATGAAATTGCTACTCAACACAACGTTGCAGATTTATTAAGTTTATATCCGAATGCGTCTACTAAAATGCTAGAACTGAACCCAACAAAACTCGGCTATAAATCAATTGGGCACATGTTAATGTTTAAAAAATCACATCAAAAGCTATGGTCAGTCTTAGAGCAAGAAATTCAATAGTAATTTAAATTCTATCATTTAGTTTTTGCCTCTATGCCCGTAATCCGGTGTAGAGGTTTTTTTATTATTAGCAGTCCCCCATTTTATAAAATAACTTTATTAAATTTATAGTTACCATAAAAAACTAAAATATATTAAGTCATGATTCCTTTGTATTTTTAATAAGCATTATTTACGTAAATACGTCGATATAAACTTAAAGTTCTGCTATGGTAATTTGTCTGAAGCTGTTGTTTAAAAACAGGTAAACCAACCTATTTTAATACAAACAGCTTCTTTTTTTCTGTTTTAGTTAAAACCTAAGAAATTGTTCAAGGATAAGTATGCTAGCACTCGAGCCTCGACATATTCATATGAATCAACATGCTGTTGATAAAAAGCATGCATTACAGTGTCTAGTAGATATATTAGTAAAAGATGGGTTAGTTACACCTGAATATATAACAGGACTCATCAATCGTGAACAACAAAGCGCTACCTATTTAGGCCAAGGTATTGCTATTCCACATGGTACGCCACAATCTCGTGAATTTATTTTAGAAACAGGTATTCGATTAGCTCACTTCCCTGAAGGAATAATATGGGATGGGGAAAACACGATTTATCTGGCTGTAGTTATTGCGGCAAAATCTGATGAACATTTACAAGTACTACAAATATTAACTAGAGCATTAATGCAGGATGTAAGTGAACAAGTAAAAAATGCGACGCAACCTGAGCAAATTATTGAACTATTACAAGCTCAACCCCTATCCTTAACTCTGCACGAAAATTTAATTCAAACTGAAATTGAATCTCAAGATATCGAAGACTTATTGTGGTCAGCCTCTCAAATTCTCAAAAAACATAATTTCGTAAAATGTGGTTTTTTAAGCTCACTTGAGCCAGATCAAGTTATCCAGTTACAAGACCAGATCTGGTCTATTTCAAGTAGTAAGTTTGTTCAACAGCCAGCAATCAGTATTGTAAAGTCACGCCATGCTTTAGATGTAAATGGACAAAAACTGAATACACTCGTATGTATTGCTGCCAATGAGCAGTTAGATAGCCAAAGATTCAACCGACTGATTGATATTTTATTTAATCCAGAACAAGTCGCACAGCTAGATCAAACACAAGCACCAAATGAGATTGCTAAAATTATTGGTGCTGATGTTATTCCAGATTGGCCTCATCGTTCAGTTGTATTAGCCAATGCCCATGGCTTACATGCTCGACCAGCGACTCATTTGGTGAACTTAACTAAAAGTTTTCAAGGTGATATTCAAGTCGCAGTAGACGATGGTAATTTTGTTTCGGCCAAAAGTTTGACGCGCCTCTTAGCTTTAGGGTGTAAACGTGGCCAGACTTTACGTTTTATTGCTGAACCGGAAACAGATGCTGTAGACGCTTTAGATAAAGTTATTCAGGCCGTGCAACAAGGCTTAGGAGAAGAGGTTGAACCAATTCAATCTTCAGATAGCCAAGAAGCTCAATCGCCTCAAACAGTAAAATCATTGCCGAAAACATTGAGTACAAATACAGGTATTCCAGCTTCTAGTGGTCTAGCTTTTGGCCCCGTACATGTCATCAAACCTAACGTTTATCAATATGAACGTATGGGTTTAAGCGTTAAAGCAGAAAAAGAGAAACTTGATATTGCTCTTCATGCAGTTAAAAACAATATTCACCAAGTTATTGCAAAATCTGAAGTAGCTGAAATTAAGCAAATTTTCCAAGCACATTTGGAAATGCTAGACGACCCAGATCTTATTAATGGTGTTTATCAAAAGATTAACTTAAACCTTTCTGCTCCTGCTGCTTGGCACGAACATATTGAAGCAGCAGCTAAAGAGCAAGCAGCTTTACCAGACCGCTTATTGGCTGAGCGTGCTACAGACTTACGTGATATTGGCGATCGGGTTTTAGCACAGCTCTGTGGTGAAGTTATTATCGAGGAACCTAAAGAGCCTTATATTTTGATCATGTATGATGTGGGCCCTAGTGATGTGGCTCGCCTTAATAAAGATCGAGTAGCAGGTATTTTGACAGCTGTAGGCGGTGCAAGTGCACATAGCGCTATTGTTGCTCGTGCTTTAGGTATTCCTGCAATTGTTGGTGCTGGTGATCAAGTACTAGATATTGAACAAAAAAGTTCTCTTTTAATTAATGGAGATACAGGGACTTTTGTATTAAACCCGAACACTCAGCAAATCGAACAAGCAAAACAAGAACGAGAGCTTCAACAAAAAATTCGTGAAGAGGCTGAACGTCACAGCCAAGAACCTGCGATTACCCAAGATCAACATCAAATCGAAGTTGCTGCTAATTTAGGAAAAGTTCAAGCTACAGCACACGCAGTTGAATGTGGCGCAGAAGCAATTGGCTTACTTAGAACAGAGCTTGTTTTTATGGCTCATAGCAGTGCTCCAAGTGAAGCTACTCAAGAAGCAGATTACCGTGTTGTGCTAGATGCTCTGGCTGGTCGCCCACTTGTAGTACGTACTCTTGATGTAGGTGGTGACAAACCACTTCCTTACCTTCCAATTGCTGAAGAAGAAAATCCATTTTTAGGCCTAAGAGGTATCCGTTTGACATTAAGACAGCCAGAGCTGTTACGTCAACAACTTATCGCTTTGCTTAAAGCCGCAGATGATCGTCCTTTACGAATCATGTTTCCAATGATTGGCCGTGTGGAAGAATGGCGTGCTGCCAAAGCTATTCTTGATGAAGTTAAAACTGTACATCCATGCGCCAACTTACAAGTTGGTATTATGATAGAAGTTCCTTCTGCTGCCTTACTTGCGCCTATTCTTGCTCAAGAAGTGGACTTTTTCAGTATAGGAACAAATGACTTAACCCAATATACTTTAGCTATTGACCGTGGTCACCCTATCCTCTCGGCTGAAGCAGATGGCCTTCACCCAAGTATTTTGCAATTGATTGATCACACTGTAAAAGCTGCGCACAAACATGGCAAATGGGTGGGTATATGCGGAGAACTCGCAGCTGATCCAAAAGCTGTACCGATTCTTATGGGATTAGGCGTAGATGAGCTCAGCATGTCTCCAAATAGTATTCCTTTAGTAAAAGCCCAAATTCGTACACTTAACTACAGCCAAGCTCAAGCGCTTGCAAAAAGCGCACTAGAATGTGAGAGCGCTACTGCTGTACGTCAGTTATCCGAACAAGAAATCTAAAGATTAGGAACAGTAATGGCTAAAGTTTTAACAATTACTTTAAATCCTGCAATTGATGTAACGATACAACTCAATGAGTTACAGATTGGCATGGTAAATCGCCAAGAATCTGTAGAAATACATGCAGCAGGCAAAGGATTAAATATTGCACAAGTTTTAAAAGATTTGGGGCATGAAGTTATTGTTTCTGGCTTTCTAGGAACAACGAACAGACAAATTTTTGATGACCATTTTAAAGAAGCTCAATTCCAATCTGAGTTTATTTATATTGAAGGTGAGACTCGTCAAAATATAAAAATTGCTGAACATTCTGGGCGTATGACCGATTTAAATGGAAAAGGTTTCTTGGTTTCTGAAATAGATAAAAAGAACCTCTTTCAAAAAATCGAAATGATTTTGCCACAAGTAGATGTAGTTGCCATTGCCGGGAGCCTTCCACAAGGTTTTAGTATTGATGAATTACAGCAACTTATTAAGCTCATTCAACAGCAAGGGAAAAAAGTTGCACTTGATACAAGTGGTAAAGCATTGGTCGCTGCAATTGAATGTCAACCATGGATGATTAAACCAAATACAGATGAGTTAGTAGAAAGTTATCAGCTTCCTGCTAGGACTTATTCTGAACAAAAAAAGCTTTTTGAAAACTTAGCTAAAATTGAGCATGTCGTTATTTCGATGGGCGAAGACGGTGTAAACTGGCTACACGACACTCACCCACTTCATGCAAAAGCCCCTAAAGTGATCGTTAAAAGTACCGTTGGTGCAGGTGACTCTCTTTTAGCAGGCATGATTCATGGCTTAATAAATGGCTTCTCTGATGAAGAAACATTAAAAACTGCTACCGCAATCGCAAGCCATGCCGTCACACAAATTGGCTTTCGAATTCCCAATGCCGAAACGCTAAACCAGTTAAAAGCCCAAACTACAATCAATTCATTGAGTGAATCTGATGCTAACTGCTAAACATTTATTATTTGTCATTAATAGTCCGCAACAGCAAGTCAATGCTTTGATTTTAGCTCGGAAACTTGCACAAGTCGCATCCCAACAGGGTTATTCAAATAATATTATTTCGCTTGATGAATTCGAAATAAGTGAAAATTTTGATCAAGTCATTGTTGTTGGACAACGCCCGAAAAATCTTAATAGTTTTGGTACACATCCATTATCTTTTATTAGCATTGAAGAGATAAAAAATGATGCTCACACAGCTTTCCAAACTGCCTTAGATCATTTTAAGCCAGCTCAAGATTGGCTAAGTGATAATAGCTTAGCAGTAACTACTACTAAAAAGTTTGTAGCAATCACTGCGTGTCCTACGGGTGTTGCTCACACTTTTATGGCTGCCGAAGCTTTACAACAAGGTGCAGAAAAGCTTGGGTATGAGATTCAAGTAGAAACACAAGGTTCTGTTGGTGCAAAAAATATTTTATCAGCTCAAGCTATTGCTGAAGCGGACATTGTGATACTTGCGACTGACATTGAAGTTAACACAGACCGTTTCGTAGGTAAGCGTGTTTATCGGTGTGGTACTGGCTTTGCTCTAAAGCAAACAGATAAAGCCTTTGCTGAAGCAGTCAGCAATGCGCAAGTTTTAGAACAAGGTAAGCAACAAGCATCGACAGAAAATAAAGATAAAACCGAAAAAGTTGGCGTATATAAACATCTCTTAACTGGTGTTTCTTTTATGTTGCCTATGGTGGTCGCTGGAGGTCTGTTAATTGCTCTCTCTTTATGCTTTGGTCTAAATGCTGCTGAGCAAGCTGGAAGTTTACCAGCCATATTAAAACAAATTGGTGCTGCCGCATTTATGCTCATGGTTCCGATGTTATCGGGTTATATTGCCTACTCAATTGCTGATCGCCCTGGTCTTGCACCTGGTTTAATTGGAGGCTTACTCGCCTCTCAGCTACAAGCAGGTTTTTTAGGCGGTATTGTTTCAGGTTTTCTTGCGGGTTATATCGCACTATTTATCGCTAAAAAACTTAAACTTCCCACAAGTTTAGAGGCGCTTAAACCGATTTTAATTATTCCTTTATTAGGTACATTATTTGTTGGTCTGATTATGTTCTACGTGGTTGGACAACCTGTAGCACATATTTTCGAGCTAATGAAAGACTTCTTAAATAACATGGGTACAACAAATGCTGTGTTAATGGGAATTATATTAGCAAGCATGATGTGTATCGATTTAGGCGGTCCAATCAATAAGGCAGCCTACGCTTTTACTGTGGGATTATTGACAACAAATACCTATATGCCAATGGCAGCAACAATGGCGGGTGGTATGGTCCCTGCTATTGGTATGGCTATTGCGACTTTCATTGCTAAAAATAAATTTAGTACCGGAGAGAAAGATGCAGGTAAGGCTGCTTTCGTATTAGGTTTATGTTTTATTTCCGAGGGTGCTATTCCCTTTGCAGCTAAAGACCCAATGCGTGTTATTCCAACTTGCATTTTAGGTGGTGGTGTAACTGGAGCACTTGTTGCATTATTCCATTGCGAATTAGTTACTCCTCACGGCGGCGTATTTGTTCTTTTAATTCCAAATGCAATTAACCATGCTTGGCTATATCTCGCTGCCATTGCAGCAGGTAGTATCGTTACAGGCATAAGCTATGCGATTGTTAAGAAAAAAATAGAAGAAAAAATTGTGAACACTGCATAATTTAAAAAGGGAGAATATAAATTCTCCCTTTTTTTATATTTCATATGTTTCAACAAATAAAACTCTTCAATTATCCGCTTTACGCTACTCGCATAATTTAATCTGAATAACTGTTGCTATAAGCTGTGCTAGCACTTCCTCTTCCAACTTTATTGTTAAAGTGAACCTATCTGTGATTTAGAAGATGAGTAGCATGAGCAAAAACTCTTAAAAATATAATTTATAGACAAAAAAGCTAAATATACAAGGTTAACCACTCCATTAGATATTTAATTTTATATATAATAATCAATGAGTTAATAAATAAATCAAATTTATTTCACTAAATAATAGATGATTCATGTTAAATGTATGGTAAATTTCACAACCCACAAAATTAAACAAATAATTGATATTTATAAATATTTATTATTTAAATGTCTTAATTTTTCATAATTATGACTTTAGAGACAAAAACTATCTCGTTCAATGCCACGTTCAAATCATCATTTTTTTTCTACGATGCGCTTGTAAGCCAACATCGTTCAATTAACGATCAAGCAAGCCTAGATGCAATCTTGTATATCTGTTCAAAGATTTTAAGGAATTAATGGCTATGACTTATCAAGTCACATTAACTTTCAACAAACTTTGACCATAGTAGAAGAGTATTTTTAGTTTATGCAAAGTATAGAGAAACTTATCAAGACAAGGTCCTTTAAACCATGTCATTGTTAAATTTAGCTATATAAATTTTGCTCACCAAGTAAAGTCCTGATATAACTTGCTTGATGAAACTATATTTTTCAACTATTAAAGATAGTTCACCAGAAATGCGATCCACCAAGGTATGGGGAAAAGTCAATGACAAAGAAGTATGCGCGTTTTTTACCTACAACAGAATCTTTTACTCTTGAAGATTTTCCATATTATTGGATTACTCAAGTACATGCTCAGTATGTACAAAATATTGATAATGCTTTAAAAAAATATGGTTTAGATAACTCACGTCGACGCATTATGTTGGCTTTAAGTAGTAAGCCCCATGCGAGTGTTTCTGAACTTTCAGATATGATTATTTCAAAAATGTCGACGACTACCAAGATTGTTTATCGTTTAAAAGATGAAGGTTTGGTGGAAACCTATTCTTGCCAGACCGATGGTCGAATCACCCGTGTAGTACTTACAGACAAAGGTACTGAAATGATCAATAAGATTAATGATCTAACCAGCGTAGTACTCGAACAATCTTTCGAAGGTATCACCCCTTTGCAATTAGAAAAAATGATGGAAAGTTTAAAATTACTTTTAAAGAATCTTTCTCGTTAAAAATAAGATAGACATCTTATTAAGCTCTCTTAGGAGGGCTTTTCTATTTTAATGCCTTGTCTAACTATTGATAGAAACAACACTTCACATAAAATAAGCAAATAACTTCTCATCTGTTGACTTGAGTCCTTAACTCCAGTAGAAATTCTCTTTCAACAACTGCATAGCAAATTTTTGAAAATGGCTAAAAGAAAATACAAAAGTGACAAGTTTCAAGTGCGTCGTATTAACCGTCAATGGTGGGTACTTGAAAAAGACCTTGAATCAAACTGTTATTTAAAACATGAACGAGTGGCAACAAAAACCTTAGCAAACAACTATGCTGATGATTATATTGAACAATATTATATGAATCTTTATATTCAACAAGAGTTGAAAAAACCTGAAACTGTATAAAAAAAGCCATTTGGCTTTTTTTATTTTTAATATTTAAAGATTATAAAGTCAAAAATTAAGGATAAAAAAAACCTACATCTTGGGGAAAATGTAGGCTATAAAATGCACAAAAAGGAAATATATATCCTTCTTGATGGAAAGAATTTTACGATAATATAACCCTTTATTTTATATTACTTTTGTAAACTTAATGGTGGTTATTGTATTTTTTAGACTTTTTAAAATCTCCGCTCTTATATATATTATGGTTAAATTTTGTTTTATTAAAATTTTATCCATCACAATTTACTTCATGTCTTTTTTATAATTTATTTCTACAGGTTTTATTAAGACAGTGCTGTAAAGACGAATATAAGTTTCTGTTTTAATAAGTTTTTTACAAAAATAAGCATAAATCTTTTTTTAACTTAAGAAAGATAAAAATCAATAAATAACAAAAACATAAATTAAATATTAAGTATATAATTTATTTAAGATCTAAATTTTAGTTCAAAAAAAAGACAATTGAAATTTATTTATTACTGTTTTGATTACTACAGAAAGATTACAATAACGACTAATAATTAGATTACCCGCCCATACAATCTTTCTAGGCATGTTATGACTTCAATGTCGAACAACACCCAAAAGCATTTTATTGTTGAGCAGATTCCACTACCGACTTGGGTCAGTGATGAAAATGGCTTGATATTATATTGCAATGTAGAGTGTACAGAATATTGGCAGGATACTTTTTCTCCATTACCTCAGCAATGGTTAGATTTTATATCTCCTGCCGATTTAGACGAAGTCAAAAATAGATGGCTCGAAGCAATTCGCCTGCAAAAAAGAATAGAATTAAAATGCCGACTTTTACAAAGTGGCAATCAATATAGATGGTGCAAACTTTCCATTCAAGCATCTAAATATCGCGGCTCTTCTTTAGCCAGCGAATGGTATGTCAGCTTTTTAGATATTGATCACGATATTCAAGAGCAACAAAACCTACAAAAGAATATTGAAATACAAAATCAAATGTTAGACATCAGTGTAGATTGCATTAAAGTATTAAATGTAGACGGCACAGTTTCTCATATGAATAAATCAGGATGCCTCGCTCTAGGTGTCCCTGTCGATGAAACAAAATTTGGGATGAAATGGCTTGAGCTTTTGCCACCTCATATTCGTAAACGTGGACGAGTCGCTTTAAAAAAAGCCCTTCAAGGCAAAGTTGCCAGATTCGCTGGAATGAGCTGTTTACCAGATCAGGACCCCGAATATTGGGATAACATGCTAACCCCGATTCATCGAGAAAATGGTGAAATCATACAAATACTGTGTGTATCCCGTAACGTTACTCAACAGCATCTGACAGAAAATCAACTTAGAAATATGAGTGAAAGAGATGAGCTGACCGGATTATGTAATCGGCGTTCATTTAAATTTCAGCTTAAACGGACCCTAGCATATTCAAAAGACAGCCAAACAAGTGTGGGTTTACTATTAATTGACCTTGATCATTTTAAGCATATTAATGACACATTAGGGCATAGCGCAGGCGACCATCTTTTAAAAGTTTTATCCAAACGGTTTAGTCATTGTGTTGATGATGAAAGATGCTTTGTCGCAAGACTGGGTGGAGATGAATTTGCTGTTATTATTAATAACCTTAAATCTGAAAGTGATGTGCGTGACCTAGCTGCAATCTTACTTCAACAGCTAAATCAACCTATTACCTATTTAGGCAATGTTCTAAATGGTGGTATGAGTATTGGTTGTGCGATTTATCCTCAAGATGCCGTCGACCAATCAGGTTTACTCAGTTGTGCAGATATGGCATTGCATGATTTAAAAGCACGTGGTCGTGGTGGTATTCGCATGTATGACCCATGCATGATGCAAATGACCGAAACAGTCGCTTCTCAGCTTAATTTAGCACGTCAGCTTATTCGTCATCATACCATCCAGCCCTACTATCAACCTAAAGTCGATTTAAAAACTCATCGTGTTGTAGGTTTTGAAGCTTTATTGCGATGGCATACAACTTCCGCTCAAAGAGGCTATCCTTCTCAAATTGCAGAGGCTTTTAAAGATTATAATTTAGCGAGTAAAATCGGTGAAACGATGCAACATCAAGTTTTACGTGACATCGCAAAATGGATAGATCTTGGTATTAAACCCCTTCCTGTTTCACTCAATGCTGCTCCAGTTGAGTTTCTAAGAGACAACTATGCTGAACGGCTTTTGAAAAAAATCAATCAATTTCAAATTCCAACACATTATATTGAAGTAGAAGTCACTGAACATATGTTGGGCGATCGAGGTTCAGAGTATGTGATCCGTGCACTTAATAAATTAAAACAACATGGCGTACATATTGCTTTAGATGACTTTGGTACAGGTTTTTCATCGCTCACCCATATCCGTGACTATCCAATTGACAGTTTAAAAGTAGACTGTAGTTTTATACAAAAGATGCAACATGACCCATCAATTTATGCGATTGTTCAAGCAATTGGATTACTCGCTCCAAATTTATCACTGGGGCTCATTGCAGAAGGAATTGAAACCCCTGAACAAGAAGAACTACTTCGACAATTTGGATATAGTATAGGCCAAGGATTTTTGTTTGAATCTGCTATAGATGCCAATCAAGTCATTTCAATACTTAAACAGAATCAACCTTACTTAGAAAGTCACTATCACGCTTTAAGATAAAATTTATAATAAAATCTCTCACTTTTCTTCATACTAAAAATAAACAATAATCTTTCAAAAATTGTTCATAATATAAGCATAAAGATAATAAATCGGTGTTTTGGCACCATACATTGTCACAGGACAATAAGGAGCAATATATGAGTTATCACCATATCTTGGTTCCAGTCGATGGTTCTCCTACTTCACTCATAGCTGTCAATCATGCAGCAACACTTGCTAAGGCCTTTGGTAGTAAAGTGACTCTAGTATATGCGCTTACTATAGATCCTTTTATTTCTGTAGAATTCATTGATAGTACAGAATTAGCACAGGATTACTTTAATAAAGCTAGAGCATCTATTCAGGGTATTTTAGACCAAGCGAAAGAACAATTTAGCCAACACGGAATTTCTGTTGAAACAAAAATTGTTGAGGGTCAAACAATTCATACAGAAATTATTAAAGCCGCTACTGAACTAAAAGCAGACCTATTAGTGATTGGTTCTCATGGTCGAAAAGGGTTTAAAAAGTTCTTCTTAGGAAGTGTGACTCAAGCTCTTTTAGGAGAAATTCATTTACCGGTATTAGTCGTAACTGAGTAATTTTTCTTAAGCTAAAAAAACCGATCTTATGTAGATCGGTTTTTTAATGGCCTGTGTTACTGAGCTTTATATGTAAATTTAATTAGAGATCCTGGGTTTTCTAATGTATTCGTTACAGAACCATCATCTTTTTGGACATTTCCAGCAGTATCAGTCAACACGTATAAAACATTCCCATCTGGACTTGCAATCACGTCACGATAGCGGTTGTTGCTTTTAAACATCGGCACAGCGTCATCATAAGTAGCACTGTAAGTTGGATCTAACCTAATACGGAAAATAACTCCGCGTTTTAAAGATGGAACTAATAATGTATTTTCCCAACCCGCAATTGCTTTTTTGCCGCCCTTATAGACATAAGCAGATGACGGTGCAACGGTTGGCCAGCAAATGTAGGTCATATCCCCACACGTTGGGTCATTATAGTTATAGGTATCCTGCACGGTATATAAAGTTTTTAACGGCGGTACAAAGTTTTTACCAGTCCATTCAGACTCTTTCGTCACAGGTACACCTGCTGCTACTTTTAAACCATTTTGCCCTAAATCTTTAATTTGTGCTTTATTGGTTGCTGCTGAATAATTTGCATAGGCATAACCACTGTCATCTTTATAACCTGCTACATTTGGCCAACCATAGTTCCCCCCTTTAACAATGAGATTAATTTCATCGTCAGAGTTTGGGCCCTGTTCAGATTGCAATAGTTTTCCATTCGGAGTAAATGCTAAGCCCTGTGGATTACGGTGTCCGAGCGTATAAATATGGCTAACGACTCCGTTAAAACTTGGGTTATCTTTTGGAATACTTCCATCAAGATTTAAGCGTAGTACTTTACCCATATAGGTATGATAGTCTTTGCTACTCACTTCTTGTCGAGTCGGCGTATGTTGTGCTTGATTTGGCAAGAATAAATAAGCAAGCTGGTTACGTCCTTGATCACCAATCGTATAGTAAATCTTTTGGTCTGGACCAATGACAAGACGACCGGATTGATGGTCTTTCGATGAAGGTAATCCTGCTAATAAATCGATTGGCTTCTCAAGCGTATCAGTTGACTTGTTATAAGTATATCGACGAATAATCGTTTGATTCGGTAGTTCTTTATCTGTAGATTTCGGATTTTTAAATGTACCTGAAATATAGATATAAGGATTATTTTTAAAATCAGGATGGAAAGCAAAGCCTAACAAACCATTTTGTCCATCAGCATCATTTACAATCTCAGGCACCTGAAAAACTGTTTTTACGCTACCTGTCTCTGGATTCACTCTTAGAATCTTGCCTGTTGCCCGCTCTGTTAACCAAATTTGATTATCAGGTCCCCACAACAAAGCATGTGGTTTATTTAAATTGGATAGAATAACTTTCTTGTCAAAGTTTTCCGATTTCGCTTTAGCAAATTGAGAGGGAGTTAGAGGAACATCAGCAAATGCTGAGATTGTAACGAGCTGAACAGCGCCTAATAAAGCAATTTTAGCCAATAAATGTTTATTCATGTGTCCACCTTATAAATTGTCAAAATTTTCCGAGAATTTTTTAAACCTCTGATAAAGGGTTTGTAGGAGTTCTCTATATGATTTGTATTATGATGAATAACAAAACTATTAAAATCTAAATTTCTGAAAGGCTCTGTTGCATAAAAGTAGCTATTAAAAATCAACAAACTCTCTTTAAGATAAGCAACTTAACTATACGATTTATCTATTCTATTAATTTTATCTTTGAATTTTTTTGAAATAGCTATTTGTGAAATAAATATTTATTAACGAAGTAATGGATAGCTAAAAATTAATACTCAAAGAGACAATTCTATTTATAAATATATACATCACTAAAGACTAAAAGTTAGAAGCTGTAATTGAGAACTATTTTTATAACTAAGGTGTCTTATGTGTGCAAACTTTAAACCTATTAAGAAAACACATGCTAATCAATTAAAGTTATTTGAACCCACTTTTGAATATAAGATGGATATTTTCCCAAGTGATGATTGTCCCCTCCTTTTATTGAATCAAAATGAGCTTATGTGGCGAAAAGCTAAATTTGGAATGCTCCCTCCCTATGCCAAAGAAATCGCATTCAAATACGCAACTTATAATGCCAGAACAGAAACTGTAGAACAAAAGCGCACCTTTAAACATGCATGGTTAAATAACCAATTTGCGCTTGTCCCTGTCGAAGCTATTTATGAACCTAAATATATCAATGGAAAAGCACATTGGTATGGTATTTTCCGGCAAGATGGACAACCTTTTACACTTGCTGCGATCTTTGAGGAAACACTTATTGATGAACAGAAAGTGAGATCCATGTCGCTATTAACAATCAATGCTGATCATCACCCTTTTATGAAACAATTTCATAAACCGGATGATGAAAAACGTTCGGTTATTGTGATACCGGATCATCTCAGAAATGATTGGCTCAACTGCACTCATTCTGAAGCAAAAGACTTTTTCTTAGATATGCCTTCGAATGAGTTTACTTCAATGCCGAAAGCTGAAATGAAAAATTATGATTAAGTCAGTTTAGTCGACTTAGGTTAGTCAACCTTAAAAACTTATGCTATTCTTCGGGCACTTTTAAATGCCTCAAACTCTCTATACCTATGACACTTACGCCACCTTAAGTTTATTTACGCTTATCTCCTGTAAATAACTCATCACTGTTTAGTGATGTGGTGTAGTCGCTTGTGTTGGTATATCACATCACTAGCCTTTCAAAATTTAGAACTTAGGCTATTTCTCATGTTATCGAATGTCCGAGAACAATGGTTCTCTAATGTCCGCGCAGATATTCTTTCCGGTCTTGTTGTGGGTCTTGCTTTAATTCCAGAAGCAATTGCATTTTCAATTATTGCGGGTGTAGATCCCAAAGTCGGTTTATATGCATCCTTTTGTATTGCCGTTATTATTTCTTTCGTAGGTGGTCGTCCCGCTATGATTTCAGCGGCTACAGGCGCGATGGCTTTGGTTATGACCACGCTTGTAAAGGAACACGGGCTTCAATATTTATTTGCTGCCACGGTATTAACCGGTGTCATACAAATTTTGGCTGGATATTTTAAACTTGCCAAACTCATGCGTTTTGTTTCCAAGTCAGTTGTTATTGGATTCGTTAATGCCCTAGCCATACTCATCTTTATGGCTCAATTACCAGAATTGGTAAGTGTGACATGGCATGTCTACCTACTAGTAGCCATTGGTTTAGGAATTATTTATCTATTTCCCTATATTCCAAAAATTGGAAAGTTCTTTCCCTCGCCTCTTATTTGTATTGTGGTGGTCACATTACTCGCTATTTTTTTAGGTCTTGACGTTCGATCGGTTGGCGATATGGGGTCATTACCAGATACGTTACCTATATTTCTAATTCCGAATATTCCGTTAAATTTAGAAACCCTTCTTATTATTCTTCCATATTCTTTGGCCCTTGCCGCGGTTGGCTTACTTGAATCAATGATGACTGCAACAATCGTTGATGAAATGACCGATACATCTAGTGATAAATTTCAAGAATGTAAAGGTCAAGGTATAGCAAATATTGCTTCAGGTTTTATGGGCGGCATGGCTGGTTGCGCCATGATTGGTCAATCAATGATTAATGTAAAATCGGGTGGTCGTACACGTTTATCCACTTTTTGTGCAGGTATATTCTTACTTATTTTAGTTGTATTTTTAAGTGATTGGTTAAAGGTTATTCCTATGGCCGCTCTGGTTGCCGTTATGATTATGGTATCGATTAGCACTTTTGAGTGGAGCTCACTGACTCAATTTAAAAATAATCCTAAAAGTAGTAATATCGTTATGATCGCTACAGTTATTGTAGTGGTTGCTACCCATAACTTAGCATTAGGTGTATTAACTGGGGTATTACTTTCAGCACTTTTCTTAGCAAATAAACTTGAAAATGATATTCGTATAGAAACTTCATTCGAGAATCAAGCTCGTCTATATGAATTAAGAGGTCAAATATTTTTTAGTTCATCTGAAAAATTTATGCAAAGTTTTAACTTTAAAGAAGAAGTTAAAGAAGTCATTATTGATCTTACGCACTCACATATTTGGGACGTGACTTCAGTTGCCATGCTAGATTCAGTAGTAAATAAATTTCAGAAGAACGGTATTAAGGTAACGGTTCGCGGCTTAAATGAAGCCAGTTCAATTATGATTGATAAATACGGTACTCATGCAAAAATCTAAAAAAGGTCCTTCGGGACCTTTTCCAATTTTAAAATTCCTTTATTAAGGTGATTTATATAACAGCCGATTTGGGCTACCAGAAGGATTTTTTACCACATTACTACTTGCTTGATTTAAAAGATTGGTCGAGATGGTCTGAGGTGTTGCTGTAGGTGTACTTTGCAACATTTCAGCTACGACACCAACAACATGTGGAGTAGCCATTGAAGTTCCATTTAAAACTTTAGTTGCTGTATTACTTCCAATCCATGAAGAATTAATTTGGCTTCCCGGCGCAAAAATATCAACGCAGCTTCCATAGTTAGAATAACTCGCTCGAGTATCAGTATCATCTGTAGCAGCGACAGTAATTGCTTTACTCACTCTTGCTGGAGAAGAACTACATGCATCTGCATTAGAATTTCCTGCAGCGACAACCATCACATAACCGTTATTAAATAAGTTTTCTACCGCGCTATCTAAGGATGTGTTCGCATCACCGCCTAAAGACATATTCACCACAGCTGGCTTTTTACCATTTTTTAATATCCAATCTAATCCTGCAATCACGTTACTCGAAGCACCAGACCCATCACATCCTAAAATTCGTATTGGTACTAAACTTACATTTTTAGCAACACCATACGTACTCCCACCAACTGTTCCTGCTACATGAGTACCATGTCCATTACAATCTGTTGTACCATTTCCGTCAGATATCGCGGTATAGCCACTTAATACCCGCCCAGAGAACTGTTGATGTGTAGATAATATTCCGGTATCAACAATATAAGCTGTTATGCCCGAACCTGTTTGTAAATATGAATAAGCTGAATCTAAAGGTAAAGTTTTCTGATCAATACGGTCTAAGCCCCAATCTGGATTGCTTTGTGTAGTTGCATCAATTTTCATGACTGTGTCATTTTCTACTGAAAGAACTTTGGGATTTTTTTTCATGGCTTCAACAAAAGCAGTACCCGCAACATCGGGTAAATAAATTGCAAATCCCTTAAGTACAGTATCGTAAGTCTGTAATATCTTTCCCCCATGTTCTTTAGCAATACTTTGTGCAAAATCATTAGAAGGGCCAACATCCTTATCGAGAATAACAATATATTGGTTTTTAATAATTCCTTTTGCTTCAGAGGAACTTAATACAGAATTTGTTGTAGCAGGTGCTGCATGGACTAGATTGACGGCGGCCACTGTTAAGAAAGCAGCCGATATTTGGCAAAATTTCATAAAAAATCTCCATATTTTTTACTTCAGACATCGTTGTTATGATCAATACAGTCTTTATATTTAGAGGTTAAAATTTTTTAGAAAGAAATTTTTATTATATTCTCCATGTATTATAACCAAGTTATATTTTCATAAAACTTGGGTCTATACAATACTCTTATCTTTTTCTATTAAAAGTGAGAACCAGTTCAAATAAATTAAAAAATCGAAGATTATTTTAGTCTATTGATAATTTAGATTAATTGGGATGTATAATGTAAAAATATATAATCATTAAAAATAATATAAATGTAGAAATAATGAGATATGTTCCAATGGTGTTAAAACTTCTTAAAAATTTCCAGATATCCATAAATAAAATATAAAACAGTGAATTATATAAATTTTTGCAAATTTCAATCCTAGCTTCAACCAAAATAAATTTACAATTTCTTTAACTATACGTATTTAGTATTAAACATGTAAAGATATATTAAAAAAGTCTTTATTACTTACCGATTATAAAAATTTTAAATGATCTTAAATATATAATACAAATACCAAAATTAATAAAACCTATAATTTTTTAATTTTAGTTCTGGCAACTCAACCGTATATCCTGCTAAATGATGTCTACAGTTAACACTATATTCAATAAAACCACCTTTAATAAAGTAATTACAATGCCCATACATAATTATGAGCTGATCAAAAGTTGGTTTTTCCAAATCATGATTAAAAGTCCACTGGTTACCATTAGAAAAAGGATAATGTACAGGAATATAGTGAAGATACCTGCAACCTGGACACATATGTTTATACAGGCCACCTTCAAAATATTGTACTTTCATAAAGGCTCCTTTATAAATAAAAAAACCAACTCATGAGAACCGACTAAATTAATTACTTTCAAATGCTATATCTATTATTTAATTATTTTTATAACTTTTATTTTCTTATATTTTATCGAGCCTATATGACAAACTCATGAATGATTAGTCAGCTTATATTTTAATTAATCTATTTATTAAATGATAATTCAAGTTAAATCATGAAAAGAAAATCCTAATTTATTTCTTATTTATCACAGGTCTATCTTATTCATTCATATTAATCTTTGGATAGATATTATAGCTACATAACCCTTTATCTTATTGTTTTTAAAAGTCAAATAAAAAAGTCCGCATCTTGGGAAGCTACGGACTTAAAAACTCAACTAAACAACAGCTAAACAATTTATTGTCTAGTGAGAAAGCACTATCTTTTTAATCTAATTAAGTTCCACTGTTAGGTCAACAACAATAAATAATTTCTATAAAAAAACAGGTTAAGATGTGATTCACCTCACACTTTATCTTTCTATTTTATAAAATTAATTAATCATACAATCACATTGCATATATTGTAATTCGACTGCTTAAACTAATATCGACTTAAAATAGTGCTCTAAAATAGAATAATGATTAATTTTAGGAATAAGCTTAAAAGAAACAAAATCCTTATCTTGCTCTTTTTTAATTTCAAAATAATTTTGGCTTTGCCATTTCAATTCTTCGAGCTCAAGATCACCACAGAAAATTGAACATGGGATAGTAATTCGATCACTGTGATGAATAGGACTATATTTTAAGATATCTTCGCTTGAAAGATTGAGAGCATGGTTTAAATGAGTGCTCTGTATAGGCCTTAAGTCATAAATCCCACTTAACAACACCATCTCAGATATGAGTGGATGGCCTAATGACGAAGCAGCCAGATGCGCCCCTGCCGAATGCCCAACCAAAATCACCTCGTCGGTTCGCCAGTCTTGCTCTCGAATAAAATCGAGAGCTTGATTAACTTGAGAAACAATATCTAAAATTTTGCTCTGTGGTGCCAGATCATATTCTAAAAGAACACACTGGGCTCCTTTTGCTAGAACATACGGTACGATGAATGCAAAATCTGACTTATCACACCATTGCCAATAGCCGCCATGAATAAAAATAACCGTCTTTTTAGCTTGCTCTAAAGGAAAGAAATCTAAAGTTGATCTTGAGTGCGGACCATATTGAATATCTGCAATATGAATAAACTCTTGGTAGCTCAGTAAACTTGTCCGTTGAAATTCTGCCAATATCTCATGTTCATTAGCCACGGTTCTAGCATTGTCATAGGGTCTCATAGGTCTCTCACTTCAACGATTCTTTATGAGCATTTAAGGCAAGCTTGGCTGACGAGCGTTTTAAATAGTAGAAAACCGTAAGTACAACAACTAATGGGACTCCAAATTGTAAAGTTGACTTGAATTCATTGGTAAACCATGTTGTGACTGTGATACTTAAAATTGCGATTACCCCCAACAGTGAAATTAACTGGCTCGCTGGAACCTTAAACTTTAACTGCTGGCCTTGTTGTGCCATTTTCCGTCTAAAAAACATATGCGTAACAAAAATACTGCCCCAAGTGAACAACGCGCCAAACATAGATAAAGCAATCATGATTGGGAAAGCAGTAGCTGGATTAATCGTATAAACAATACTTGCAATACCAATACCCACTGCTGACAATAGCAATGCATTAATTGGTACGCCATTATGACTAATGCGACCAAATAATTTCGGTGCATCACCTGCGCGTGACAAGCTAAATAGCATACGTGTCGAGATATACAACATACTATTCATGGCGGATAAGGCCGCGACAATTACAATAAAATTTAAAATACTGTCCGCATATGGAATACCTACAATTTTCATTACCATCACAAAAGGGCTGGTCGCATCGGCTCCAATTAAAGTTGTCCAAGGAACAAGTGCCACAATGAGAAATAAAGACAGTAGATAAAATAGGATTAAGCGAATTGCAGTACTTTTAAACGCTTTCTTAACGGCTCTTTCCGGATCTTTAGCCTCACCAGCCGCAACAGCGATCATTTCAATACTTAAATAACTAAATATTGAAATAATTACTCCGATCCAAACTCCACTAAAACCATGAGGAAAAAAGCCACCATGCTCGGTTAAATTAGAGAGAACCTGTTCTGTTCCTCCATGACTTTGAGTCAAAATACCAATTGCTAAAAGAATAAATACAATAATTGCAAAGACTTTTATTGTCGAAAACCAATATTCAACCAATCCAAAAGCTTTAACGCTATATGCATTAACCACAAGCAAAGTCAGCGAGAAAAAAGCGATCCAGACCCAAGAGCCTACATCTGGAAACCATAATTTCATATAGTCAGCAACTGCTGTAATTTCTGTACCGACCGCTAATACTATACATGCCCAATAACAATAACGAACTAAAAACCCAGCAAGAGGACTTACATAATGCTCAGCATATGCTCCAAACGAGCCTGACGTAGGATGCTGAACTGTCATCTCAGCTAAACAAGCCATAATAGCAAATGCAATTAAGCCGCCAATGGCATAACTCACGATGACAGCTGGTCCAGCAAAGCTAATTGCAAACTTGCTTCCCATGAACAGCCCTGTACCAATCGCTCCACCAATTGCAATCATTCCCATCTGTTTTGCGGATAATTTCTTATGTAGACCCGCTTCTCGATTTTGTATTTCATCAAAACTGCTCATAGGCCCTCCTAGCCATTCTTCCGATATTAACCTTTAACGATTAGGTCACTTCGCTACGCACCAGATAACGCTCATTTTTCCATTCACTATTCAACATAATCTGCTTAAGTTGCTGTACGGCATTCCAAATATCTTCGAAACCTAAATATAGAGGTGTAATTCCAAAACGTAATACTTCCGGCTCTCGATAATCCCCAATCACACCACGAGCAATAAGCGCCTGAATAATTTCATAACCAAACTCATGTCTATAACTGACATGACTCCCACGATATTTATGGTTTAAAGGTGTAATCAATTCAAAACCAAACTGAGGACATTCTTGTTGAACAAGTTGAATAAACAAATCAGTTAATTTAAGTGATTTCTCGCGTATTTGTTGCATATCAGCTTGTAAGAAAATATCGGTACCACATTCGATTAAGCTCATCGAAATGATAGGTTGAGTCCCACACAAATAACGACGAATACTGTTAGCTGGTTCATAGTGCTGAGCCATATCAAATGGTTTTTTGTGCCCCCACCAGCCCGAGAGAGGTTGCCAGAACTGATCACGATGCTTTCGATTTACCCATAACAACGCAGGTGAACCCGGACCACCGTTTAAGTATTTGTAAGTACAACCAATCGCAAAATCACTATTACTCTGATTAAGATCCATAGGCACGGCACCAACCGAGTGACACAAATCCCAAATAATCAAAGCATCTTTAGCGTGGATCTGTTGATTAATAGACTCCATATCATAGAAATATCCAGTCCGATAATTCACATGAGAAAGAACAACTATAGCCACATCTTTTGCCAAAACACGAGACAAATCATCGGCCCCATCAATTAACTCAACTTGATAACCTTGATTAATCAAGTCTATAAAGCCTTCAATAATATAAATATCGGTTGGGAAAGCATCTTTTTCCGCAACAATAATTTTACGTTCCGGAAATTTTTCGGCTTGAATTTTTACCGCTGCTGATAAAACTTTAAATAAATTTAGAGTAGTTGAGTCTGAAATAACCACTTCCCCTTTTTCGGCACCGATAAGCTGCGCAACTTTATCTCCGAGTCTAGTCGGTAGCCCCCACCAATCTGCTTTATTCCAACTATTAATGAGGTCCTCGCCCCACTCTTTTGAAATAATGTGCTGAGCAACCTCTAATGATTTCTTTGGTCTTGCACCTAAAGAATTACCATCTAAATAAATGACATTTTCTGGCAGTGCAAATTCATCTTTAAACTTTTTGAGTTCATCTTCCTGATCCCAATAGAGGCATTGTTCGCGAGTAATCATTTGTTATTTCACCTATTTTCAACATTTCCTTTGTATTTGAATTTTATCACGCCAATTCTTTCGATTTATTCGATAATATTTGATTAAAATTTGCTATTTTCGTATAAAATTCGAATTAAAATTAAAAAACATGGATGAAATTCGAAAATGAATGTAGATGCAATCGACCTAAAAATTCTGAAGTATTTACAAGATAATGCTCGGTTAAGTAACCAAGAATTGGCCGATCTCGTTAACCTTTCGGCTTCAGCTTGTCATCGGCGTGTTAAAATTTTAGAAAGCAATGGTGTAATTGAAAAATATCAAGCGAAAGTTAATTATGAAAAACTAGGCATAAAAATTGAGGCAATTGTCGAAATAAAACTTGCCCAGCTAACAGAAAATGATCATAACTTCTTTTTAAGTCAGATCAAAAATTTTGATGAAGTCATTAATGCATATATTATTACTGGCGAATCTAATTATGTTTTACACGTGGCGACCAAAGATTTGAGTTCCTTTTCTCATTTCGTCATTAACACCTTAAATAAAATAAAAGGTGTAGTGAGCATCAATTCCAAGATCATTTTACAGAAGATTGTGCAAAAACCACTTTGACCCCTCATTTTTAATTAAAGAGTCATCTCATGATCGAAACAAAGCGTTTAATTTTAAGACAGTGGAAAGAAAGTGATTTTGAGCCATTTATAACAATGGGCTTAGATCAAGATGTTATGCAATTTTTCCCAAATCTTTTAACACCCCAAGAAAGTCTTAATTTAATCCAAAAAATTTCATCTCTCATCCAAGAAAAAGGTTGGGGCTTTTGGGCAGTAGAATTAAAAGAAACCCATCAATTTATCGGGTTCATTGGTCTACACAGCCAACCTGAACAATTTGACTTTTCTCCATGTGTGGAAATTGGGTGGCGGCTTGCAAAAGAATTTTGGAAACGAGGTTATGCAACAGAAGGTGCAAAAGCAGTTTTAGATTATGGTTTTAATATACTGAATTTAGATAAAATCGTTTCATTCACCGCTACGATTAATACCCCCTCTCAAGCTGTCATGAAAAGACTTGGAATGCACAAAGTTAAAAACTTCGAACATCCTAAAGTTCCTCTTCATCACGAATTAAGAGGACATGTGCTATATGAAATCACGAATACTTATTCATCAAAATCATAGCCGACAGAGGTTGAACATTCCCAATATTCATTAAGTTTATCTGCTATTTCTTCTTTTTCCATGGTGGTAAGTACGTAAAAAAGTTTAGCCTCTTTATTCTTTCTTAGAATTAATAAATTGTAATAATCATACTCAGGCCCATTCAGCCCTAAGGTAAGTTGTGACTCACAATGTTTTTCTGCTTTGTAGTGCCACTCAAGTTTATAAGTATCAAGGCCATCGGCAGCATTGATTACGATACCGTCATTGGTTCCACCAATAAATCCAATTTTCATTGCTTTCTCTAAGTTCTTATAGGAATAATTTTAAATATAACTTTAAATAAGTATCCTTCAATTTATAAAATGTTTGTCAATACGTATCCTATGTAAGCAAATTTAATCTTAGGAGCTAAAAACCTTAAATAAATTTTAAATATTTTTAATTTAAGGGAGGAATTTTCTACCAAAACTGTCTCATTATTATTTTTTGTTTTACCAAATTCCGCGTTATAATTTCAAACCATTTATCTCTCCTATCCATCCTATGAAGCTATGTAAATTTTAGAAAATCATGGGATGTAGCTTTAAATTAGTTTGAGTATTTATAAGTTTATTTAATTTATGATTTTAAAAGGATATATGGTAAATGTGTCTTAAAAATTTTGCTATAAATGATTTTGGAGATATTTAAAAAAATGTCTAAAATCATAATGTTTGACATGGACGGAACACTCTTAGATCTCGCTTTTGATGATTTCATATGGAATGAATGTCTTCCTGAACGACATGCAAAAACACATCAACTTTCTCTCTCCAAGAGCAAAGAAAAGCTATATCAATTTTATCAATCACATCGCCATACGCTTGTTTGGTATTCATCAACCTATTGGACTAAAACTGTAGGCGTTGATGTACTCAAATTACAACAAGAATTTCAATCTAAGATTCAAGCTCGTTCTGGCTGCATTGAGCTTTTGCAACAACTTAAAGAGCAAGGATACATGTGTTGGCTCGTGACTAATGCAGACCGCGCGAGCTTACGCTTAAAACTCGATAATATTGCGATTGAACATTTCTTTGATGTCATCATATCAAGTGAACAAGTAGGTTATGCCAAAGAAGACGTCAATTTTTGGCAAGAACTCCAAAGATTACATCCATTCAATCCAGATGAAACGATTTTTATTGACGATACGGCTCCCGTATTAAAAACGGCAGAAAAATTTGGTATTCAACACTTGTTTACTATCTCACAGCCCTCAAGTCTAAAGGATATAAAACAGCATCAAGATTTAGAATTTAAAGCACTAGATCGGCTTACAGAATTGCTGTCTATATTGAATGAAATTGATAGAAAGGATAATGATGTCAAAATTGCCTGAAAACGATGCTGTAGAGACCATGCGTGTTGACAAATGGTTATGGGTTGCTCGTTTTTTTAAAACTCGTTCAATTGCTAAAGCCGCGATTGAAGGAGGTAAAGTACATCACAATAATGAGCGTGTAAAAGTTTCCAAAGAAATTCGAGTTGGAATGGAACTTATTATTCAGCAAGGGTTTGATAAAAAAACTGTTGTGATAAAAGGCCTTTCGAACACACGTGGTCCAGCTCCAGTCGCACAGCAACTATATGAAGAAACCGAAGTGAGTATTGCTAGACGGGAGTTGATTGCATCACAACGAAAATTGCATAATCTAGCTCGACCGGACCATAGACCGAGTAAAAAAGATCGTCGACAAATTAGTCGGTTTAAACAGGAGAATGATCAACATTGGTCATACGGTGATGAATAAAAACGTCGAGTTGTGTCGCACACACACATACAACACATAGAAGCTATAGAAAAAATCTGTCACTATTAACCTAGTGAAACAAGTTGAGATTCAATGCATCCACTTGGGTTAAACGTGATGAACATAGAGTATTGAGGTTTTTGAGATGGATGAGAATAAAAGCAAAGCATTACAAGCCGCGCTAAGTCAAATTGAGAAACAATTTGGCAAAAATACGGTGATGCGTCTCGGTGACAACACTGTTCAAGCTGTTGAAGCCGTATCTACAGGCTCTTTGACTTTAGATATTGCATTGGGGATTGGCGGTTTACCAAAGGGTCGTATTGTCGAGATTTATGGTCCAGAATCTTCTGGTAAAACCACAATGACTCTACAAGCGATTGCCCAATGTCAAAAAGCTGGTGGTACTTGTGCATTTATCGATGCAGAGCATGCATTAGATCCACAATATGCACGTAAACTTGGTGTGGACATTGACAACCTGCTTGTATCACAGCCTGATAACGGTGAACAAGCGCTCGAAATTGCAGATATGCTCGTTCGCTCTGGCGCAATTGATATGATTGTTGTCGACTCAGTCGCTGCGCTTACTCCTAAAGCAGAAATTGAAGGCGAAATGGGTGACTCTCATATGGGCTTGCAAGCTCGTCTAATGAGTCAGGCACTTCGTAAGATTACGGGTAATGCTAAACGCTCAAACTGTATGGTTATTTTCATTAACCAGATCCGTATGAAGATTGGGGTAATGTTTGGTAGTCCAGAAACTACAACTGGTGGTAACGCATTGAAGTTCTACGCTTCTGTACGTTTAGATATCCGTCGTATTGGTCAAGTAAAAGAAGGCGATGAGATCGTCGGCTCTGAAACCCGAGTTAAAGTGGTTAAAAACAAAATGGCTCCTCCTTTCAGAGAGGCTATTTTCCAAATCCTATATGGTAAAGGCACAAACCAGCTAGGCGAACTTGTAGATTTAGCTGTACAACAAGATATCGTACAAAAAGCAGGTGCTTGGTATTCATACCAAGGTAATAAAATTGGTCAAGGTAAGAACAATGTTATTCGCCACTTTGAAGAAAATCCTCAAATGGCTGGAGAGATTGAACGTAATATCCGTGAACAGTTGTTAACAACAGGTACTAATACTGCTCAAGTTGAAGATGAAGAAGAAGCTGATCTTCTACTAGAATCTTAATTATTCATGAGCCTTAAAACGCCCTTCGGGGCGTTTTTTTACAAGGGAATCCCAATACCATGTTCAAAAGAACTGAAGAACAGTCTCAACAAAGAGCTTTGCTTACAGGTCAACGTTTACGCTCTTATGCTTTTGCTTTATTGACTCGTCGAGATTACTCCAAAGCAGAGCTTACTGAAAAATTAACTCGTTATGCACAAAACCCTGAAGAGGTTAAGCGACTTGTTGAAGAATTATCTGAACAAAACTATCAAAGTGATCAACGCGTTGCCGAATTAACATTAGCTAGCCAGATTCGTAAAGGCAAAGGTCCAAAACGTATTAAACAAGCTTTAAAAACAAAACAAATCGAAAATGATTTAATTGCGGATGAAATTCATAATATTGATTGGGTAGAACAGGCTTATCAACTGAAAGTGAAGAAATTTGGTGAAGAAGTAGAAAAAGATCCTAAACTTAAAGCAAAACAGATGAGGTTCTTACAATATAGAGGATTTGATTTAGATGTAATTATGAAGGCAATCCAACGGAGAGTGGATTAAAAGAATGGTGGCAGCCCCACTAGCAAAACTTCGGCACATCATAGATCTGCTACCGTTGCTACCTTCCGGTCCTGGCGGGGTTCACAGAGTACAATTGCGAAGCCACCAGCGGGGCTACCATTGCAAAACAGAGTATAGAGATTTTTAAAATAGTTGCAAGCCTTCTTCGCAGTTTTAAGCAAGTTTATGTTTCAATTGATTAATTCATCAGCAAAAAGCCTTAACTTTCTATACTTCTCTCCCCTATATTCTTTCTTGTATCTAATTTTGAATAAAATATGCTTGAAGATTGTAAACTATTCTTGCATTTATATTGTTAGCTGTTTTAATTGCATTGACCAATTAAAATCTTAGTTAGATAGTTAAGTGAATAGTTTATATATTCCTTTTTTAAGTTGGCTTTTACATAAAATTATGGACCTATACTCATGCGATTGATGAAGCATTCTTTCTTATTTATTGCCTTAATGAGCACTACCTCTCTCTATGCCAACATTCCAATTGAGTCTCGCGGTTTAAGTCAAAGCGGTGGTAGCGCAACTAATACTTCTTCTAATAATGTTTCGGTACCTAGTAATTTAAACTGGGAATTAATGCAAAAAAATCAACAATTAGAAAATGATATACGCACCCTACGTGGGCAGTTAGAAGAACAATCAAATGATATTGAACAATTGAAAAAAGATCTATCTAATCGCTACACAGACCTAGATCAACGCTTAGAACTCCTTAATCAGAAAGTTGATCCTGAAAGTGCACAATCAGATAATCCAACGAACAGTGATACTCCTGCTACGGCAGCAAGCACAGAAACTCCTACTGTTGAAAATAAAGTAATGAATGCTGCTCCAACCAGCACCCCTTCCTCTACTCCTCCACCCCAACTGGAAGTCTCACAACCACCTTCACAAAACCAATCAAACCCTATAGAGCTTGAAAAGGCAGCTTACACTGTCGCTTTAGATGCCTATAAACAAGGTGGTGCAAAAAAAGCGATTGCTCCTATGCAGAACTTTATCAAAAATCATCCTAATAGCGCCTATACAGGGAATGCTTACTTTTGGTTAGCTGAGTTTAATTTAGCAACTGATCCAGTGAATTATAATGAAGCTAAAAAGAACTACAGTGTAGTAGCAACTCGATATCCAAATTCGAGTAAAGCTCCACGCGCCCTTTATCAACTCTATAGCATTGCTAAAGATGTCGATAAAAATACAGCTTCAGCAAACCAATATAAAACTAAAATTTTAAGTCAGTATCCAAAATCTGAAGAAGCCAAATTTTTTAATAAATAATAATTTTAAGAAAAAAAAAGACACTGCAAAATGCAGTGTCTTTTTTTAATATATTTTCTTAACGCACAATACCACGTTCGGACTGTTCAACAGAGTCAATTAATAATTGAGCTTCAGGAACATTCGGAAGAATATCATTTTTAATCTGCTCAACAGCTTGAACAGAAGTAAGACCTGATTTAAAAATTAATTTATAAGCCTCTCTGAGACCTTGAATTGTATTCTTAGACCAACCCTTTCTACGCATTCCTTCGATATTAATACCGAATGCATGAGCTGGGTTACCAGAAGCCATAACGTAAGCTGGCACATCTTTTAAAATTAGTGATGCTCCACCGACCATACTGTAAGAATCGATTTTACAGAATTGATGAATCCCTGAATTACCACCAATAATGATGTGATCACCTATGTGTACGTGTCCAGCAACACCAACGTTATTCGCGAAGATATTGTGATCACCAACAATACAATCATGTGCAATATGTGTATTAACCATCAATAGGTTATGACTTCCTATTTTAGTTAAAGCATTATCTTGCACAGTTCCTCTATGTAAACTGCAATGTTCACGAATTAAATTATGATCACCAATCTCTAACCAGGTTTCTTCACCTTGATATTTCAAATCTTGGCAAACCTCACCAACACTTGCGAACTGGAAAATCTCATTATTTTGACCAATTTTGGTAAAACCACCCACCACTACATGAGAATGAAGTTTAGTACCCGCACCAATCGTCACATTTGGACCGATAACGCAATAAGGTCCTATCTGGACATCTGGAGCAATCACTGCAGATGGATCAATAATGGCCGTAGAATGAATTAAGTCGTGATTGCTCATGCCTGCTCTGTTTTTTGGTGTGAAATCATAATTTCAGCGGTTGTTGCTACAATACCGTCCACGGTAGCCGTACAATTATATTTGTAGATACCGCGTTTTTGCATTACTAATTCAGATTTTAATACAAGTTGGTCACCAGCAACTACTTGTTTTTTAAATCTAACTCTTTCCGCACCAGCAAAAAGAAATAAAGAACCAGGTTTTGGCGTTTCGTTGTTCATAATAAACCCTAAAACACCTGAAACTTGAGCTAATGCTTCAACAATTAAAACACCAGGCATAATTGGATATTCTGGGAAATGTCCCTGTAGGAACTCTTCATTGATAGAAACATTTTTATAACCAACAATACTATTGTCAGTAACTTCAGTCACACGATCAACCAATAAGAAAGGATAACGATGCGGCAAATATTGACGAATCGTTTGAATCTGCATTGGTAATTCAGGGATGGCAAATTTAGGTGTAGTTGACTCGGTCATAATATTCTATTTACGCAAATTAAAGGTTGATTCAAGAGACTCTATTTGAGCTTGTATATGATCAAGTCGTTTAGTGATTTGGGTCAATGGCACATCTGCTAATTGTCGCAAGCGTACAATTGTCTTTTTCCAATGGCTATTTTCAAATAATCCAATTCCCGAAGAGTAAGTACCAGGTTCAGAAATATTTTTTGTGACCATTGACATTCCGGTCAAAGTCACGTTATCGGTAATAGAAAGGTGCCCTGATACACCGCAAGCCCCTGCTAGAATACAGTTTTTGCCAATTTTAACGCTACCAGCAATTCCGCATTTAGCAGCGATAGCTGTATTTGAACCAATATGAACGTTATGCGCGATTTGCACAAGGTTATCAATAATTACCCCATCTTCCAAAATGGTGTTATCGAGTGCACCTCGGTCAATACTACAATTTGAACCAATGCGGACATCATTACCAACAATAACTGAACCTAATTGAGCAATGCGATGCCACTTTCCTTGATATGGCGCAAAACCAAAGCCTTCACTACCAATTACAGTACTTGCGTGAACTCGCACACGATCAAATAATTTAGATTCACCAGTAATTGTGACATGAGCATCAATAAAACAATCTTTTCCAATTTCCACATTATTATCCAATCGAGTATGAGACTGAATAATGGTGTTATCGCCTACCACACAATTTTCGCCAATTACGACGTAATGACCAATATATGCTGTTTCGGAAATGATCGCAGAAGGATGAATTTGAGCTGTACTTTCTATACCTACCGATGTGATTTTTTTATCAAACACATGAGTAAGTATGGCAAAAGCTAAATAAGGATTATCAACAATAATAAAATTTTGTTTGTCAGGAAGCTGTTCTTTAATAAGGCTCGTAACAATGTACGCACCCGCACGGCTAGCCTTTGCTTGATCAATATACTTTTCGCCATTCACGAAAGCAATTTGATGAGTTTCAGCATTTTCTAAACTTGCTAAGTTTATAAATTGAAGACTACCCGTACCTACTAGCTCACCATTTACTAGGTGAGCTAGTTCATCTAAACGATAATGTTGCACTTTCATTAATTTATTTCATTGAATTAACCTTTTGTATCATTTTATCAGTTAAATCATATTTAGCGTCATAGGCAACGGTTGAATTTTTATTCAAAATGAAATCAAGATTATTTTCTTTTCGTAATTGTTCAGCTGCTTGCTTCACACGAGTCTCAAAATTTGAGTTCATTCCTTGCAGACTAGTTTGAACTTTAGACTGCAAACCTTGTTGAGTAGAATTAAATTCATTGAGTTTTGTCTGATATTGTGCCTGAAGCTTTTTAATATCATCTTCTTTCATTTTTTGCCCTTGAGTTTGGGCTTGACGCTGAAGGCCTTCCAACTCTTTACCCAACTGCTCAAGACGAGTTGTTGTTGGCTTAACTGATTGATTTAAACTTGCGTTTTGTTGTTTCAAATAAGAACTGCTTTCAACAACTTTAGCAAGATCAATAACACCATAACCAGCAGCATTAGTCATTGCAGAAACTGTCAGACCTAATCCTAACATTAATATATTTAATTTTTTCATTTAAATTTGTGTCCTTATTTCATGTTTAGTCAAGTCGTACTTAGAAAGTACGACCGATTTCAAACTGGATCTCTTTAGTTTCATCACCAGGCTTATCATTTAGAGGGAATGCATAGCTAAGAGATAATGGTCCGATCATGGTGATCCATGTGAAGCCAACACCTACGCTATAACGCATATTACCTAAGTCGAAGCCATAGTTATCTTCACAGTATTTTTTAGCATCTGCAATTTGCTGACCATTCATAATCATAGAATAAGAACCAACATCACACTTGGTATCGAATACCTGACCACCTTCAGCAAAAAGAACTGGTCGTACTTGACGAGTCCAATCTCCCTTGAATGGTAATGGCAAAGCGAGCTCTGTACCAAACTGCACTAGAGCATTACCACCTACTTCTTCTGGAGAACCGTCATTTTGCTTGGTTTCTTGTAAATTTACACTTGAATATTTTGGACCCAAGGTACTGTTATCGTATCCACGAACAGAACCATAACCACCTGCATAGAAGTTTTTATAGAATGGTAAATCATTACCATAACCAAGTTTACCGTAACCACGCAGCACGAAACCTGTGTCTTTAATTGGCCAGAATGCCTGTGCATCATAAGTTGCTTTTTGATAATCAACATCACTACCTGGTAAACCTATTTCCAGACCTACACGATGTGACATACCTGAAGTAGGGAAAATTGGTCTATTTAAAGTGTTATATGACCAGCCTAAATTTAAGTTATATGTAAAGAATTCACCTTCAAATGCATTATTATATGGAGTTGGTGTAACAAGGCATTTACCAGTATATGTAACCGCTCCTGTAACTGGATCTGTAGTTGTTTCTAACTGATCTGATGGGCAGTAAGTATCTTGACCTGTCGCCTTACCCCCATTCGCTAATAAATAATCACGAACATAGGTAGACACATATGGACCTGTGGTTACTTTAGTATTATCAACACCTAATGACGCACTTAAACTCTGATTTTCATCAATTGGGTAACCAAAACTTAAACTACCACCAAAACTATCGGTAACGTAGTTATTTACGTTATAGTCCTGATTAAGTTTCGTTTTACGATAGTAAACGTTATAACCACGGCTTACCCCATCAATTGTAAAGTAAGGGTCGGTAACACTTAAGTTATAGTAATCTTGAGTTTCAGAACGAGATAAATCGATCGCAACACGGTTACCCGTTCCCATAAAGTTAGTTTGGCTCAAACCTGCTTGGAATGTGATACCACCACTTTGTGAGTAACCTACCGCTAATGTTGTAGTTCCCGAGTGTTGCTCTTCAACATTTACGTTTAAATCCACCTGATCTGGTGAGTTTGGAATACGAGCTGGTTTAATATCAACAGTTTTGAAAAATCCTGTACGCTCTAAACGAACCTTAGACAAATCAATTTTTTCATTACTTGCTAAAGCGCCTTCCATTTGACGCATTTCACGACGCAATACTTCATCGGCAGTTTTACTGTTACCTGTAAAATTAATACGACGCACAGTAACTTGCTGACCTGGATTCACATAGTAATTTAAGTCGACAACACCTGTATCATTATTAATTTGTGGAACAATATTTACATCTGCAAAGTAATAACCAGCATTACCATATTTACGCAATAATAATTGCTTAACGGCATTTACTTTTTCTTGAGAATAGGTATCGCCATCTTTATAGATTTTTAAAGCTTGTAACTCTTCTGGCTTATAAAGTGCATCACCTAAAAATTTGGTTTGTCCAAATTTAAATTGACTACCTTCCTCTACAGCAACTTCAATAAAGATGTTCTTCTTATCTTCACTAATATTGAGCTGTGAGTTATTGATATGAAAATTGATATAACCTTTATTCAGATACATCGCACGCAAAGCTTCAAGGCTCGCTGCCATTTTCTCTCTAGCATAACGGTCATTACGAGTTACAACTGAAGCCCAACCGCTTTCTTTAACTGCAAAAGCTTGTTTAATTTCACTGTCTTTAAAAACAGTATTACCAATAATATTGATATTAAAAACTTTAGCCGCCGTACCTTCATTAAAATTTAATTTAAGTTCAACACGGTTATTTGGACGAGCTATCGTATCAACAGTTACATCAGCATCATAACGGCCTTGCTGGGTATATTGCTGCTCTAATTCAGTTTCAATTGTTTGTAAAGCTGACTTCTTAAAAACTTCGCCTTCAGCAATACCCATTTTTTTGAGGCCTTGTTCTAAAGCCTCTTTAGGAATAAGTTTGTTACCCTTAAATTCAAGCTTTGAAATAATTGGGCGCTCTACGACATTAAAAACTAAAGTATCGTTGTCTCTTGATGCTTTAATATCGTCAAAAAGTCCAGTGGCATACAATGTTCGAATTGCTTCTGCGATCATCGGTTCATTAACGCGATCGCCACTGTTGATTGGCAACATGGTAGAAACATTTGCAGGAGTAAGACGGACCAAACCATCTACACGAATATCTCGAACGACGAAATCATCAGCTGCATATGCTTGTTGTACCGCTGCCATAGCGCTAACAAGTGCCAAAGGCATTAAAAAATGTGTGTGCCGCATGCCAGTTTTTCCAGTAAGTTATAAATCCATATACGTTTACAAACGCATAAAATCGTTAAATAAAGCTAAAAGCATCATACTACCGAGCAGTACCATACCAATTTTTAGACCAAACATTTGTATTTGTTCAGAAACAGGCTTACCACGAATAGCCTCAATAATGTAATAAACGAGATGTCCACCATCTAGCATTGGAATTGGCAATAAATTTAAAATTCCAAGACTTACACTCATTAAAGCCATAAATGAGATAAAAGTCTGCCATCCCATTTCTGCACTTTGTCCCGCTACTTTAGCGATTGTAATTGGTCCAGAAAGATTCTCTAGACCAATTAATCCCTTAACCATTTTTACTATTGAACTCAATATCATGCTAGAGATTTGACCAGTTTTCTCTAGTGACATCTCGAAAGCTTGTATTGGAGTATATTGAATTGTTTGCTTATATTCGTCAGGAATTGTAATTTTTCCTGCATCACTTTTCACACCCAAAACACCACTCACTTGCCCCATATTATCTCGTTTTCCTTGAGGCATGACTTGTAAATGGACTAATTGACTATTACGCAACACATCAATATTGAGTAATTTTTCTGGAGAATGTTGTACGACCTCGACAACATCAAACCAGTCTTTCATTGCCTGACCATTAATTGAAACAATACGATCACCTACTTTCATTCCTTGACGAATTGCAGCTCCATCTTGAGTCAATTCAGTAACAACAGCAGGAATAACAGGACGATATGGTAAAAAACCTAACACATCTAAGGCTGATTCATTCTGATTTTTTAAGAAGTCTTTAATTGGTAAAACAATATTTTTTTCAGTACCTGCCCGGTCTACATCAACATTTACAGTGCCAGTTTCACCTACACGATCAATTAAAGCAAAGTTAAGTTTTTCCCAAGTTTGCGTTTCTTTTCCATCAACAGCAATAATCTTGTCACCGACTTGCATTTGTGCAGTTGCTGCTGGTGAGTTTGGTATAACTTTACCGACTCTAGTGTTCAGTTGCTCTTGGGCAGGTAAAAATAAGATCCAGAAAAGTAAGACAGCAAAAATCAGATTAATTAATGGACCAGCTGCAACAATTGCTATACGTTTCCATGGCTTTTGGCGGTTAAATGCATAAGGTAAATCTTGCTCTGCAACATTACCTTCACGCTCATCAAGCATTTTTACATAGCCGCCCAATGGTAAAGCTGAAAGTTGATATTTGATGCCAGATTTTTTTGATGTCCACTTGAGTAATGTAGGTCCAAAACCAATGGAATACACTAAAACTTTAACGCCTAGTTTTCGTGCCACCCAGTAATGACCGAACTCATGAATTGCAATTAAAGGACCAAGTAAAAGAGCCGCTGCTGCAATCATAAATAATGCACTCATTTCAGCCTCCTATACTTGATATATATTGCTGCGCTACATGTCGTGCTATTTCATCTTTAGCTAAAATACACTCAATATTTTCAGCAACTGAATTTTCCAATTTTTGCAAAGTATGCTCTACCACTTGTGGGATATTTGTAAATCCAATCTGTTTCTTTAAAAATGCAGCAACAGCAACTTCATTTGCAGCATTTAAAATAGTAGGCGCCAAACCTCCCGCACGCATTGCCTGACGAGCTAAATCAAGTGCTGGGAATTTTTGAATATCTGGTGCTTGGAAATTAAGTTGAGAATATTCAAACAAATCTAAAGCAGGAACACTCGTCTGTAAACGCTCAGGCCATGCTAAAGCATGTGCAATTGGCGTACACATATCTGGATTACCCATTTGTGCCAATGTTGAACCATCCACATATTGCACCATAGAATGAATAATACTTTGTGGATGAACAACAACTGTAACAAAATGTTCAGATATTGAAAACAAATGACATGCCTCGATCAACTCTAACCCTTTATTCATAAGAGTAGCTGAGTCAACTGAGATTTTCTGTCCCATAGACCAGTTGGGATGCTTACAAGCCTGTGCAGGCGTAACTTTTTCTAATTGTTCTAACGAATGGTTTAAAAATGGTCCACCTGAAGCGGTCAATAAGATTCTTGATACACCCTGTTGCGGTTGTCCATTTCTTTCGGCTTCTAAATAATTATGAGGCAAGGACTGAAAAATAGCGTTGTGTTCTGAATCAACTGGCAATAACAACGCCTGATGATCACGTGCTGCTTGCATCATGATTTCACCAGACATGACCAAAGCTTCTTTATTAGCAAGCAATACGCGTTTACCAGCTTTCACAGCAGCTAGAGTTGGCAACAAACCTGCAGCACCAACTATTGCAGCCATAACAATATCAACATCTGGATGAGATGCGATACTTACTAACCCTTCCTGATTAGTCAAAATCTCAATATTTTGTAATTCATTTTCTACAAATAAAGCTGCTAATTCATCAACTTTTTGCTTTGGAACAACTACAACTTTTGGTTGGAATTGTTTGCAAATTTCAACCAACTCAGAAATTCGACTATGAGCTGAAACCGCAAACACTGAATACTTATCAGAATGTTGATTTAAAATTTTTAAGGTACTTTGACCAATGGAACCGGTTACACCTAATATGCAAACAGATTGTGTCATCTATAAATCTACACCAATAAGTTTTAATATATACATTCCCGTTGCAAAGATCGGGGCTGCAGCAAGTAAAGAATCAATACGATCTAACACACCACCATGACCTGGTAAAACACGACCAGAATCTTTAATACCGGCACGACGTTTAATCATTGATTCAAATAAGTCACCTAAAACTGAACCAAATACCGTAATTAACGACAATATAAGAAACAGAATTTGCTGAATTAAAGTTAAATTTAGATAATGATATTGCACAACCACCATTATTACTACGGTTGTAATAATACCACCATACAAACCTTCTACTGATTTATTAGGACTTACAGTCGGAGCTAGTTTTCTTTTTCCAAATTTACGACCAACAAAGTAAGCACCACTATCTGCGCCCCATACGAGCAAGAACAGATACATTAACCACCATGGTGAACTTTGCCATACTACAAAAATTGATGTTACCGCAGCACAAACTAAAATTATGCCAATCACATACAAGGTTGCATTATACCAACCATCAAATTCAGGAAATGACTTAACCCAATATACACTGACAATCCAAGTCAAAATTGAAGCAGACCACAAAAGTAATGCAATATCATGGAAAAATAGGGCGACACCTGAAACAAATGCAACAAGCAGACCGTAACACCAAGCTTTAGGTTTTACAGCATTTGCAGTTTCGCGAGGCATTAATTTATACCACTCATACCCAGCTACCCCTGCTGCAACAATCATAAGAACCAACATTGGATAATGTGATTGCGTAGCAAACATACAGCCTAAAACAACTGCAACAAGTACCAATGCGGTAACAATCCGCTCTAACATTATAAATTCTCTATTTTCTCTTGCTGAATTTGTTCAGATGTTTTGCCAAAACGACGTTCACGCCCTGAAAAAACATTCAATGCATGATCGAACTCTTTTACTGTAAATTCTGGCCATAACGCTTCGGTAAAATACAGTTCCGCATAAGCTGCTTGCCACAACAAGAAATTAGATATGCGATAATCTCCGCCTGTGCGGATTAATAAGTCCACAGCTGGCAGATCGTTTAGACTGACATATTTTTCGAACAAATCAACATTTATTTGATCAGCACTAAATTCACCACGGGAGACGGCCTCTGCAACCTGTTTTGCTGCATTAGCAATGTCCCACATCCCACCATAGCTTATTGCAATGGTTAAGGTCATAGTGTCATGGTGTGCTGTTTGTTGCTCTGCATCTTCCATTAAGGCAACTAAGTGTGAGGATAATCGAGAACGATCACCGATAAAACGCAAAGCAATATTAAATTTCTTCATGCGAGGTATTTGCTCATGAATACTTTCTTCCAGAAGCTTCATAAGCAGATCGACTTCATACTGCGGTCGATTCCAATTTTCACTTGAAAATGCAAAAACAGTTAAAGCACGAATACCAGTTTTTTTACAATGTTCAACGATAGGATCAAGAACATTTTTACCTTCCCGATGCCCATCACCTTTTTGCATTTGATTTTTTTTTGCAAAGCGGTTGTTGCCATCCATAATGATGGCAACATGCTTGGGAAGATGATACTCTTCAGAATCGGTCATAAAAATTAGACCTTCATCAATTCTGCTTCTTTCGCTGCAAGACGCTTGTCTACTTCTGCAACATATTTGTCAGTAATTTTCTGAATATCATCACCTGCACGGCGCTCATCATCTTCAGAAATCTCTTTTTCTTTCAACAATGCTTTGATATCACCTAATACATCACGACGAATATTGCGAATCGCAACTTTTGCATTTTCAGCTTCGTTACGTGCAACTTTTTGCATATCACGACGTGTTTCTTCAGTTAATGCTGGTAAAGGTACACGAATTGCATCTGCTGTAATCGGGTTTAAACCAAGATCACTTTCGCGGATTGCCTTATCAATAGCTGAAACCATTGTACGCTCAAATGGCTGAACAATAAGTGTACGAGAGTCTTCAATACCCACGTTTGCTACTTGATTTAATGGCACATCAGAACCGTAGTAAGGAACCATCACACCATTTAAGATTGATGGGTGTGCACGGCCGGTACGAACTTTAGCAAACCCGAGTTCTAAAGACTCTAGAGTTTTTAACATACGCTGTTCGCTGTCTTTTTTCAGATCGTTAATCATATGATCTACCTTACTTATTTATTCAAAGATATATTTAACAAATTTAATTTAGCGCTAGTATAAAGAGCTTTCGGCAACACGTACATTACTTAGTAACGCGCGTTCCTTCTTTTTCACCCATTACTACTGACAATAACGCACCTGATTTATTCATATCAAAAACTTGCAAAGGCACATTATGGTCTCGACACAAACAAATAGCAGTCAAATCCATAACACCAAGCTTTTCATCTAACACTTGATCAAAAGTTAAATGATCGTATTTAACAGCATCATCATATTTACTTGGATCTTTATTATAAACGCCATCAACTTTAGTCGCTTTTAAAATCAAATTCGCTTCAATTTCAATACCGCGTAAACATGCTGCTGTATCCGTCGTGAAAAATGGATTTCCTGTACCCGCAACGAAAACACAAACTTCACCTTGACTCAAATGACGAATCGCATCACGACTTGAATAAGACTCTACCACTGTACCAATTGGCAATGCAGACATAAGACGAGTTCTGATATTACGACGAACTAGAGCATCACGCATAGCTAAGCCATTCATCACAGTTGCAAGCATACCCATTTGATCGCCTGTTACACGACCAACTAGACCATCTTTTTGCAACTGACTTCCACGGTACAAATTACCGCCACCCACAACGATACCCACTTGCACACCCAAACCAACCAAGTGTGCAATTGAAAGTGACATATGATCTAAAACTTGGGCATCAATACCCATATCTTTATTACCTGACAATGCCTCACCAGATAATTTTAATAGAATACGTGAATAACGTGGGCTAATTGTTTCCGCCATGACTTTGCTCCAAAACCTCTTAAACTGAATGCTCTTTAAATATATTTCGATTAAACGGATTTAATTTTAATTAACTTTGCAAATAAATCGTATTCATCTGCATCGGTAATTTCGACTTCCAATATATCGCCCGGTTGAATAGTGCTCTTATCGATATCTTCTACAAACACATTACCGTCAATTTCCGGAGCATCGGCATAAGAACGTGCAACGGCAACAGGATATTCGTCTTCTAAACCATCGACTAATACAGTCATCGTTTGACCAATACGTTTTTGTAATTTGGCAGCAGATATTTGCTGCTGCACTTGCATAAAGCGCTCGTAACGCTCTTGCTTAATTTCTTCTGGCACATGATCGGGTAAATCATTTGCCGTAGCGCCTTCTACTGGTGAATAGGTAAAGCAGCCTACGCGATCAAGTTGAGCTTCAACTAACCAATCTAACAAAATCTGGAAGTCTTCTTCAGTTTCGCCTGGGAAACCAACCACAAAAGTAGAACGGATCACAAGGTCAGGACATTTTTCACGCCATAATTTAATTTTTTCTAGCGTGTTTTCACTGTGAGCCGGACGCTTCATTAATTTAAGAACGCGTGGGCTTGCATGTTGGAAAGGAATATCAAGATAGGGCAAGATTTTACCTTGAGCCATTAAATCAATTACCGCATCCACATGTGGATATGGGTATACATAGTGTAGACGCACCCAGATGCCCAATTGGCCTAGTGCTTCACACATATCGAAGAATTTTGTCTTAACAGGCTGACCATTCCAGAAGTCAAGTTTGTACTTGGTGTCTACGCCATAAGCTGATGTATCTTGAGAAATAACTAAGATTTCTTTAACACCCGCTCTTTTAAGTGCCGCAGCTTCTTCCAATACACTACCAACTGGACGAGAAACCAAGTCACCACGCATACTTGGGATAATACAGAAGGTACAACGATGGTTACATCCTTCAGATATTTTTAAGTAGGCATAATGCTTTGGTGTTAAGCGAATTCCTTGTTCAGGAACCAAATCAATAAACGGATTATGTTTAGGTGGTGCTGGTACATATTCATGTACAGCTTCCATCACATCTTGATAAGCTGCCGCACCAGTAACCTTTAAAACGTTCGGATGCATTTGACGAATTTTATCTTCGTCTTTACCTAAGCATCCTGTAACGATTACTCGACCATTTTCACTCATGGCCTCGCCAATTGCATCTAGCGACTCTTGTACCGCAGATTCAATAAAACCACAGGTATTAACAACTACTAAATCAGCACCATCATAATCTGATGCAACTTGATAACCTTCAGTCTTTAACTGAGTTAAAATTCGTTCAGAATCTACCAATGCCTTAGGACAACCTAAAGAAACAAAACCGACTTTGGGGGTCTTCATGAATCTGCGCTCCACTTGAATGCGCGTATTGTATGTCTTTTCTTGTCTCAAGCATAGGTGGAAAGGCTACTCTTTGTGTAATGCACCAAAATACAACCAACATTTGCACCAAAACTCACCTTTGCACCAATTTAGATCATGTTATTATCTAGACTAAAGCTATTTGTCTTGATCAAAAGATATAAAGAACGATTTCAGCGCGTTTTTAAGCACCTTAAAACTTTAAAATAACCCATAAACAAAGTTGGCGTATATTTTGCATCGTTCATGTTCTATAACGGTGAAAATCCGATAACCAATGAAGATGCCATTGCGCTATTTTAAGACAGGAACGATTCGCTAATGGATCAACACAACCCTATCGACTATCGCCTATTGGTAGACAATTTAACTACTGCGATTTTATTAATCGATAGTAACTTGAATATTTTTTATTTAAATTCAGCCTGCGAAGCACTATTTGACATTAGTTTGCTTCGTGCTTCAGGACAGCCTGTTTTAAATTTACTTCATGCGCCAGATGATACTTTTAATACACATGAAGCTTTATTAAACACCATAAAAACCGGACAGCCTTATACGCGTCGAGAAGCTGTCATTAATGTTAACTTTAAAGACCTACATGTTGATTACACAGTTTCTCAATTAAATGCAGGTAAAAGCTATCATCCATTATTGTTGATTGAGCTCAACCCAATTGACCGTATGTTAAAGATTTCAAAGGAAGAAAATCTTGTTCAACAACATCAGGTCGCTAGACAGCTTGTCCGTGGCGTTGCTCATGAAATTAAAAACCCACTTGCAGGTATTCGGGGAGCAACCCAGCTACTCGCTCGCAGTTTAAATGATAAGAGTTATTCGGAATTTACAGATGTCATCATTAATGAAGTGGATCGTTTAACCAACTTGGCTGACACCATGTTGGGCTCTAGACAATTACCAAGCTATGAAAATGTTAACGTACACGAACCTTTAGAACGAGTACGCTCTCTTATTGCGAACCAGACAAAGAAAAAAATTAAAATTATACGTGACTATGATTTGTCTTTACCTGATGTGAATGCCGATCGTGATCAGTTAATTCAAGTTATGCTCAACATTAGTGTAAATGCAATTCAGGCCATAACAGAGAATAAAGCATTCTTTATCGATCATGAACCAGAGCTAATTCTACGTACTCGCATACAACGACTTGTCACAATTAATGGTGTGCTGAATCGATCTACAGTGCGGATTGATATTGAAGACAATGGGCCAGGTATACCTGAGAGTATTTTAGAGTCCGTATTTTACCCATTGGTTACTGGACGAGCAAAAGGTACTGGGCTTGGCCTGAGTATTGCACAGAATATTATGCATCAACATAACGGAATGATTGAATGCCAATCTGTTCCTGGAAAAACTATTTTTAGCTTATATTTACCTTGGGAGTCAGACCGTGTCGCGAAATAAAATATGGGTTATTGATGATGATCGCGCCATGCGATGGGTATTGGAAAAGACTTTTAAAGAAGAAGGCTTTGACGTTACCAATTTTGAAGAAGCTCAAACTGCGCTTGAACGTTTGCATCATGATGCTCCCGATGTCATCTTAACTGACATTCGAATGCCTGGAATTGATGGTTTAACTTTTTTATCTAAAGTCAAAAACACTCATCCGGATTTACCTGTCATTATCATGACAGCACATTCTGACTTAGAGTCTGCTGTATCAAGTTATCAAACAGGTGCATTTGAGTATTTGCCAAAACCTTTTGATATTGATGAGGCTTTAGCTTTAGTCAATCGTGCAATTCTGCATATCAATAAACTACAACAACAAGAAGCTACAAAAACAGCTTCACCACTTCAATCAACAGAAATTATTGGTGAATCTCCTGCCATGCAAGAGGTTTTCCGCGCTATTGGTCGTTTATCTCAATCCCATATTACCGTTTTAATTAATGGCGAATCTGGTACAGGTAAAGAATTAGTTGCGCATGCTTTACACAAGCACTCACCACGCCGTGCGAAGCCTTTTATTGCATTAAATATGGCAGCAATTCCAAAAGACTTGATTGAAACCGAGTTATTTGGTCATGAGAAAGGTGCATTTACAGGTGCAAACACTCAACATCAAGGTCGCTTTGAGCAAGCAAATGGTGGAACACTATTCCTTGATGAAATTGGCGACATGCCATTTGAAACACAGACTCGACTACTACGTGTGCTCGCCGACGGTGAATTTTATCGTGTAGGCGGACATATTCCAGTTAAAGTTGATGTTCGAATTGTGGCAGCAACGCATCAGGACTTAGAAAAACTGGTGAATGAAGGCCGATTCCGTGAAGACTTATATCACCGTTTAAATGTAATTCGTATTCACATTCCTAAACTTGCTCATCGTAGCGAAGATATACCAATGCTGGCTCAGCATTTTCTTGCACGTGCCGGTAAAGAACTTGGCGTGAGTCCAAAAATCTTACGTACTGAAACAACCGACTATATGCAACAGTTACCATGGCCCGGTAATGTTCGACAACTTGAAAACACGTGTCGCTGGTTAACTGTGATGATCACTGGACGTGAAGTTTATCCAGAAGATTTACCTTCTGAACTTAAACAAGTTCCACTGCAAAAGAATAGTGATTCTGGGCAACCTGCCCCTTCATTTGAACGCATTTCTCTACACCATTGGGATGAGTTACTAAATCAATGGGCAATTCAAAAGCTTAAGAATGGTGAAATGAAGATTTTGGATATTGCTACACCAATGTTTGAACGCACCTTAATTAACGCTGCTTTACAACAAACACGTGGACGCAAACGTCACGCAGCAGAATTATTAGGTTGGGGCCGCAACACCTTAACTCGCAAGTTAAAAGAACTTGGAATGGATTCTGCAGACGATGATGAAGAAGATGAACATAAAGTTAGCCAAACCGAGGCCTAAAAAACTTAGTGCCTAAATTAAAAGCGGCTAAGACATTCTTAGCCGCTTTATTTTTTATTAAATTCAAAATTGAACATCAGGTTACATCATTAGATCATTTCAAAATTCACTCTAAGTTTATATTTTCTATTCTTTTATTTTTTTAAATTTCTACTTACTGTTCAGCAGATGATCTAAAAAAATAGCGATGACCATCCTTAAAGATAGTTTTGCTATACTAAACAAGCAAAGTTAACTGTTGTTATGAAATTTTATGCATGATTCCGTCCTTGAGTCACATCATTCAGTATGTGAGAAGCCCCAAACACGCAGAGGTATAGAACGTCGCCTAGCTCTTTTGCTAAGCGCAACCGAGCTGTTTCTGGATAAAGGATATGAAGCCGTTTCTCTTGATGACATTGTTAATCATGCCGGTGGTTCAAAAGCGTCTATCTATAAATATTTTGGCAATAAAGATGGTTTATTTACCGCAATTTGCGATTATCGCCGTGAAATGTTTTTTAAAGATATTTGTGTACCATTTCAACCTTCCCAAACATCTTTACGCAACTATTTAATTCAAACACTCATTCGCTTTTATACTCATATTATTCAACCCGAACATATCGCTTTTTTACGTTTGGTTATCGAACAAACACAATGCAATGCAACTTTGAGCAAATACTTATATGAAAAATGTGCTCAAGATGTGCAAAACACAATTGCTCAGGCACTTCTAATTTCCCATCAAACTGAAGAAATTCTTTGCACATCTCCAGATTATTCCTCACTCATGTATTTTGGAATTTTACGTGACATAGAATGGCGCATGATTATGGGAATGCCCCTACCACCCACTGAGGAAGAAGTAATTGATTATATTAACTATTGTGTTGATATTTTCTTAAAGGGTCATCATAAAGTCTAATTCTTTTGCATTTTAAAATGCTTATAGTATAGTAGACTTCTTTTTTCCCACATCCACCCAGCCAACAACAGATAATTGTTGTTTTTCATAACAATTATTATGGAGTAGCTACATGGCTCTAAGACATTTCCTGACTTTACGTGATCTATCCACTCTAGAACTTAATCGCATTTTAGAACGCGCAAGCGAACTTAAAAAAATGCAGCATGACAATCAGGTCTACCAACCTTTTGTCGGTAAAGTATTGGGAATGATTTTTGAGAAATCAAGCACGCGTACACGTATCTCTTTTGAAGCAGGCATTAATCAATTTGGTGGTAGCGCGATTTTCCTATCACCTCGCGACACACAATTAGGCCGCGGCGAACCAATTGAAGATTCAGCACGTGTAATTTCTAGTATGCTTGATATTGTGATGATTCGTACTTTCGGTCATGACATTGTTGAACGTTTTGCATCGTATTCAAAAGTTCCTGTGATTAACGGTTTAACAGATGACCATCATCCTTGCCAGTTACTTGCAGATTTACAGACTTATAATGAACACCGCGGTAGCATTAAAGGTAAAACCGTTGCTTGGATTGGTGATGGCAATAATATGTGTAACTCATATATTGAAGCTGCACACATGATGGGCTTTAAACTTAAAATTGCATCACCAAAAGGATATGAGCCTAAACCTGAATTTTTAGCAGAGTTTGGTCATTGTGTTGAAGTTTTTGACAACGCAGAAGATGCTGCTGTAAATGCTGACCTCATTGTGACAGATGTATGGGCAAGCATGGGACAAGAAGAAGAACAGAAGCTTCGTGAAAGAGCTTTTGCTGCTTTTCAAGTCAATGAAAAATTAATGGGACTTGCTCATCCTGAATGTTTATTTATGCACTGCTTACCTGCTCATCGTGGCGAAGAAATTTCTGAAACTATGCTTGATCATAAAAATGCAGTGGTATGGGATGAAGCAGAAAATCGTCTTCATGCTCAGAAAGCTTTAGTAGAATTTTTATTGAATGAAAATCTAAAACCATAATTATTTAGACAAAAAAACAGCATCTTTATGATGCTGTTTTTTTATTTTATAAAACTTGTACTTTTCCAGTTAATTATTTTTAAAGTTTTGATAACATTGTCGAATATATAAGCAGGCTGTATTTCAACTATTCCCTAGAATCGTGTATAACATTCTACACAATAAGCTAAGCCTACTCTCGTAGAGTGCGATCATGACTACCCTTGAACAATCATTATCTCAAATTCCCGCATTTTCAATTATTCATGAACATTTATTTAGTTCAGCACAGCCTTCTGCTGAACAACTGAAACTAATTAAAGAATATGGTTGTAGTACAGTCATTAATCTCGCTTTAAGTAACGCACCAAATCATATTGAAAATGAAGATCGTATTTGTTTAGACCTCGGTTTAAATTACATCCATATTCCAATTGACTGGGAAACTCCATCGGCCGAGCAATGTTTATTGGTACTCGACCTTATTGATCATTTAGTCCAGAATGAAATTGTCTGGATTCACTGTTCTAAAAACGATCGCTCTAGTTGCCTAATGTATGTCTATAGACAGTTTTATATGAATATGGACATGCCTACTTCTCAAGATTTACTTCATGAAATTTGGGAACCCAATGAAACTTGGACAGGACTTATTCATAGTATTACCTTACAGCTACAAGGCCGTAAGGCAACTCTTGAGCTTCAGCAGTCTTTGCAACAAGCCGATCACTTGGTGTGATGAGAGACTAAAACAGTTGCTGTAGCTAAAATCCCTTCTTGACGACCGGTAAACCCAAGTTTTTCGGTTGTCGTTGCTTTAATACTGATTTGATTAACATCTACATTTAAAACATCAGCAATACTTTGACGCATTTCCAAATTATGTTTAGCTAATTTTGGACGCTCACAAGCCACCGTAATATCAGCATTATTTAACTGATAACCGCGATCTAAGATTAACTGGTAAACATGTTTTAATAGTACTCGACTGTCAGCACCCTTAAATTCTGGGTCAGTGTCAGGAAAATGTTGCCCTATATCTCCAAGTGCCAAAGTACCTAACAAAGCATCACATAAAGCATGGAGTACAACATCACCATCAGAGTGTGCTTTCAAGCCATGCGTATGTGGAATTTGAATGCCAGCCAATGTAACGAAGTTCCCCTCTTCAAAGGCATGCACATCCATTCCTTGTCCAATACGAATTTGAGCAACCATATAACTATTACCTTCCATAAAAACTTAAGAAATCTTGTATTCAGCCTTTCTGTTTCGCTATAGTACACCTAGCAAAGTAGACTGAAAGTATAAGCGATCATGCTGTCTAATACTGATATGAATCAATTGAAAAGATTAAGTTTTGCCGTGACACTGAGTTGTTTATGTTCATCTCATGTTTTTGCAGAACCAATAGACTGTTCCAATCGTGGAGCTGAGCTTAAAATTTGTTCAAAAACATTTAGTGAATCGAGAAAGCAACTCAATAATAAATATCTTTCTGCATATTTAGTTACTGATGCTCCCTTACAGCTTTTGCAGGATACACAAAAGTTATGGTCTAAACATACTCAGCAATGCAAGAGTAATTCATGTTTTCAACAACAGTTTGATTTACGAACTGACGACCTAAATTTTTATGCATCACTTAAGCAAACGCTTACCCAACATTATCTTAAGTTTGAGAATGGACATCTAGCAGCACAGCCTGTTCACATTCAGGTCCATCAGCTCGCAAAGGATAAAATCAAAATTGAAGGAATAGCATACCGAAATCCAAATAACCGTAAAGAAACTCAAACAATTTCTTTGATGGCCTATAGTTCACCTGAACAAAAAAATGAAATTTTAGACAATGAGCACAACTGCAAATATCAGTTTAATTTTCAAAAAGCTTTACTGAATGTGAAAACCCAGCAAAAAGGCTGTGAGCGTTTTAGCGGAATCTACCGATTATATGATTAGTGCGTTAAATAAAAGCCAGTGTTTAAACACTGGCTTTTTACTTTCTAGATCGGATATTTTTGAGCAATATCCTGACCAACTAAAACAGCAGTTACCGCAGACAAAGTCCACCCTAAGTGCCCATGTCCTGTATTATAAAAAATACGAGGCTGTCTAGATTGCTTCACCACCGGCAGCATATTAGGCATCATGGGTCTTAACCCAGCCCAAGGTACGACATGCTCAGTTGAAATATCAAAGTTACGGTTTACCCAATTTACCAAAGGTTGAATACGATCAGCCCGTATATCGCGGTTGTAACCATTAAATTCAGCTGTTCCCGCCACGCGCAACCGATCTTTACCTAAACGAGAAGTCACAATTTTAGCACTCTCATCTAGTAAACTAACCCACGGTGCATTCTTTACACTTTGCTCATCTTTTAATTGCACGGTAATTGAATACCCTTTTACTGGGTAGACATTTACTCGCTCCCCAATCATATCGGCGAGTTGATAACTTCCTACCCCACCGCAAACTACAAGCACATCCCCCTCGATCTGAATACTATCGGATTCAACAAGATAAGGATGCTCTGCACTTGGCTGACAACTTACGATCACTTTGTCTGGATGACACTTAATATCTGTAACTTCCAGACCGAATTTATACTCAACACCGTATTGTTTAGTCTTTTCAGCCAAAGAGGTTGAATATTTATGAATATCCCCCGTTGCATCACTTGGTGTGTAATAACCACCAAAATATTCACCTGTTAATGATGGTTCTATGGTTTTCATCTCATCAGGTGAAACTGAATAGCGCTCTAATGTACCTTTATTCAATACATTGTTTACTTGTTTAGCAATCTCGTAGTCAGCCTTACTATGATACATATGGAGAATTCCACGTTTCTCCAAATCAAACTCGAGCTGCTCTTTTTCAGCAACCTCAAATAAACGCTTACGAGCAAGTAATGCCAAACGGACCGTCTCAATCGTGTTTGCTTCATAGTTTTTAATATGGGATAAAAACTCAACTAGCCAGCTATATTTATGCAAACTAAATGAAGGATTCAGCAGTAGCGGTGCGTCTTTTTGTCTCATCCACTTAAAGCCTTTAACTACAGTGGCTTTTTGGTTCCATACTTCGGCATTACAAGCCGATAATTGCCCTCCATTGGCAAATGATGTTTCCATTGCAGGATATAGATGTCGATCAATCACTGTGACTTGATAACCCAGTTGCGATAATTCATAAGCAGAGGTAACCCCTGTGATTCCCGCACCTATCACAATAACATGTGGCATAACAGACTCCTCAGAAATGCAAAACATTTCATCAGTACAGCCCATCTGTCATTGGTACCTGAGAGTTTCGACCCCAACGTTACCTTTTAACGTTTAGATCTTCCCCTTCGGTGAGTTTATAATTTATAAGTTATTATTTTCAATTCTTATAAATCTAAGCTTCTCTCCAGATTTTTTAATTATTACAGTCCTTCTGCCTGAGAGTTTCCGGGCTTGTTGCTCCTTCGGCGGGTTCTTTCGAACCTCTCTCCCGCAATAATTTTGTATTTATATAAGCAATGTATCTGCCACTTTAGAAAAAACGCATTCTTTTCTTGTAAACTTTTGTACCAGCAATTATCAAGTTATAAGCCATTAATTTAATTATAAAAATAAAAAAGGTGAATTTTTATAAATTCACCTTTTGTGTTTAATTAGAATTTTCCATTGAGCACTGGGTCTGAAACTGTACCCTTCCATTGCTCACGCAAGGTTGGTAAATAAAATTTCTCACCAATAGTGACCAATTCTGCATCAATTAATGCGTGAACTTCGTGCATAAAAATATAATCAAGAGCAACCAAAGAGAGCTGATGATTTTTTTGTGCTGTTTTCTTACGTTTCGCTTGAGCTTGTTTCACTAACTCATTCGCAAAGTTTTTATCTTTATAAGCCGTAATTGCATTTAAACGGAGTTCAATAACACCCCATCCAGCCAATAGCTTTTTAAAGACATCAAAATCTTCTGAAGTTGATTCCCATGTTACATTTTCTAAATCATTATCGTCAGGTAAAACTGGCAATAACAGGTCACCTGTACTTGGGAAAATCTTTTTAAGATTTAACAGAAACTTAACAGGCTGATCACCGGGATAATCATTAAATTGCACATGTTGTTGAGTATCTGTCAAATAAATAGAGAGCATTCAAAAATCCTTAGCTAAGCTTCTGTTTTCAATCACTTTATCTTCAGTTTTGCAAAATAAATGCAAAACAAAAACAATATAAAAACAGGACAAGGTGGGCATTTTAACAATTATGACAGCTTATTCAACGCTAATTCGCCATTAATTAGTGAAACTTATACCCTCTTGATAAAAAGCCCTCCGAAAAGAGCTCTTTGTTGATACAAGTTCAATTCTTGCTATCACTAAAAACCGACCAACCTCTAGTCATCAAAAGATTTTCTTATACTTTATTGATACAGCTAATAAGACTTTTTGAATAAAGTTGTCGGTTCATTTCTAAATTAAATTTGAGAAATGAGCTCTTCCGTCGTTTTTAACTTAGCAAAAGCATTACTTAAAATTTGGTTATGATGATCAATTGCTTGCTGAGCATTTAAAGCTGCTGAATCAGTTGTGGTGTGGCCATCTGAAATTAATATCAATTTATATCCGTACTCAGAAGCAGCCCTAACAGTAGTATCAATGCAATACTCAGTTTTCATGCCAGTAATGATGAGTTCATCAACACCCAGTTTCTCTAACACTTCTTTTAAAACAGTATTTTTAAAACCACTCGGGTACATTTTTTCAATGACTATATCTTTATGTGGATTAAAAGCTAACTCTGTGATTAGCTGAGTGTTCGGTCCACTTGGATCTAATGGTGTGCCTATCTCACCAACATGCCGAATAAAGATAATTGGTCTATCATTTAAGCGGTAATATTCAATAAGACTAAGAATATTTGAAAGTACGAGTTGAGCATTATATGGCTTAGACTGGCCGCTGAATAAGCCATTTTGCATATCAATGACCAGTAAAGCCGATTTTGAATTGCTATTGAGTTTTTCCATCATTTCTCTCTGTAAGAACCAATAATGAACAGAGAAAAATTAACCCAGCCATTATTGGCCGGGTTTAGTCATCTTATTAAGTCACTTTAATAAAAATCACACACAGCCTTCTTTAGAGGTCGTGGTGGTGGTGATTTTATTCAATAAACAGTTCATTTGTTTTAACTGCCCAAAATTAAAGCTTAAATAACCATACCATAGCTTTTTCAATAAAAACAAAACTTTTTAGCTTTTATTGTATGAAATATCTTTTAAGCATACCTAGTTCTTAAAGAAATAATTCATCATAAAAACTAATTTATTTAACTGAAAGTAAGTATTCGTATGCTGTTTTTTCATTACTCTCTAATTTAATGACTGCATCAGTTTCATCATTCAAAGTAAGGTTAAATACCTTCTCACCATCATAAGAAATTTGATGACCCATACGAAATTCTGAATCAATTGACTCAAGAATAATAAAATTTCCTTCTATATTCGAAGCGATATAGTAAGTGTTGTTCCGATGAACATATCTAATTGTGTACATCAATATTTAAATTCCATCTAAAAAATTATGTTTTTTCTTAATTAATAAAAAAGGCTGCTTCCTTTTTTCACCCAAAAATAAGCCTAACTAAAAAGTTGCTTAAAACTAAAATTGGAAAGATACATACAGTCATTTTCCAATTTGATAACACCTAAACTCCATCAATATAAATCGAATTAAAAATAAAATAATTCAAATATTTAAAACCAAAAAACATATAAATTTATGCTGATTTGAAAAGATCTACCCCTTCTTTTGATTTCTAACACCAATCATTTAGCGCTAAATTTATATACAGATATTACAGAAATACTTAATAATAAAAAACCCCGCCATTAGTCGATAGTTAGTGGGTTTTCTTGTACTGCCATATGTCTAACAAAATTAACTCTCGAATGGAGTTAACTACTATTTAAATTAATCTTTACACTTAACTTTCAAAACAGCTGCTTTGGTATTCACTGGAATAAGCATTCCTGAATTATAAACAGTATGATGATTTACGATTTTGTTATTGCTATCCAACTCATCAAAACCCTTATCTTTGCATATTTCTTCTGCTTTACTGATTAACTTTGCCCTCAAGGCTTCTCTCGAACCAAATGCATTACTTTGAGCCTGAAGTTGATAAACCCCAGGATTTACCTCAGCGACAGTAGGTGGAAACATTTGTAGACAACCCGACAAGGTACAAGTTATTACTGCTAAAACCACTATTGATTTAGTCTTTTTCATTTATTTATTTAAACTTAAAATAAAATAACGTAGCAAAAATAAAGTCTAGATATGACATTTATATTTCAAGGTATAAAAAAAGCCTACTTTTTCAAGTAGGCCTTCCCCTTATGATTTTTTGCGCTGATCATTCAGGACTTTTGTTGTACTTAGCAACTCGCGGATATTACAGAAGTATTTAAGAATAAAAAAGCCCATTCGGAGAGATTATTTACTATTTGGTGAAACCATTTTTTCAGGCTTAACCACTTCATCAAATTGCTCTGCTGTAACTAAACCAAGCTCAACAGCAACCTGCTTCAAAGTTTTATTTTCCTTATAGGCAGTCTTGGCAACTTTTGCAGAATTTTCATAACCAATCACGGGGTTTAAAGCAGTGACCAACATGAGAGAGTTATGTAAGAAGTGATCAATTTTATCCTGATTAGGCTCAATTCCTACCGCACAGTGGTCATTAAAACTATTACAAGCATCACCAAGCAATTGAATAGACTGCAATAAGTTATAAGCAATCACAGGCATAAATACGTTTAATTCAAAGTTACCTGAAGCACCAGCCACATTAATGGTCGTATCATTTCCAAGCACTTGTGCTACAACCATGGTCATTGCTTCGCTTTGTGTTGGGTTTACTTTACCCGGCATAATGCTTGAGCCAGGTTCATTTTCTGGAATACGGATTTCACCGAAACCACAACGTGGACCACTGGCCAACCAACGAATATCATTCGCAATTTTATTTAAACTAACTGCAAGCGTTTTTAATGCACCAGAAGCAAAAACAGCAGCATCACGTCCTGCAAGCGCTTCAAATTTGTTTGGAGCAGTCACAAATGGTAAACCTGTAAGCAAAGCAAGTTGAGCAGCTGCTTTCACTGCATAGTCAGGATGTGCATTTAGCCCTGTTCCTACCGCTGTACCACCCAATGGTAATTCATATAAACCTGTCAACGCCTGTTGTAAACGAACTAATCCATGCTCAAGCTGAGACACATACCCACTAAATTCTTGACCTAGTGTTAATGGAGTTGCGTCTTGTAAATGGGTACGGCCAATTTTAACAATAGACTGAAACTCATCTGATTTTTTTTGCAAAGTCGCTTTAAGCTGCTCTACGGCAGGAATGAGTAATTCATTAATTTGCAAACTTGCTGCTACGTGAATAGCGGTTGGAAATGAATCGTTCGTTGATTGAGCACGGTTGACATGGTCATTTGGGTGTACAGGTTTTTGTGCACCCAACGCTTGACCTAATTTTTGGTTGGCAATATTAGCAATCACTTCATTACAGTTCATGTTACTTTGCGTACCAGAACCCGTCTGCCAGACCACTAAAGGAAACTGTGAATCCCATTTACCATCGATGACTTCTTCAGCCGCACCCACAATATATTGGCTCAAATCTTGTGGTAACTGTTCAAGTTCAGCATTAGTTATTGCAGCAGCCTTTTTCACCAGCCCCATTGCTCGAATCATGGCACGGGGTAATCGTTCTTGCCCGATTTTAAAGTTCTGTAAGCTGCGTTGAGTCTGTGCCCCCCACAATGCTTCATTTGGAACTTCAATCTCACCCATAGTGTCATGTTCAATTCGTGTTTGCATAGAAACCTCAGTTGTCTGGTTAAAGAACTTACGGGCTGAAGCAATTATTTGCTCTGGCTAGTTAATTTTCAGTATCGTACTCAAGCATTTCATTATTGTAAATAAGAATCATTATCCTATCTTCCATTTAATGTATTTTGATAAAAGCGCCATTCATCTTCAATCATTTGTTTTAACGGACGTTTAGGTGTCCAATTCAATAATGTTTTTGCTTTGGATATGTCTGCCGCAACTTGGCTTAATTCAACATGTTTGTAAATCGCAGGTTGAGTCGGAATTTCAGATTGAGTTACCTGTGAAATTTCATCTAGTAATTGACGAATAGAATGAACTTGGTCATGGGCAATATTAAATGCTTCACAACAATGTGTTTGATCACGTAGCCAATGTAAGCTGGCAGTTACAGCTTCACACACATCTAAAACGTGTAGAAAACTGCGTTCAGTCGTATGATCTGATGTGTCAGCTTGATCTTGTAATTCAATCAAATCACGTTGCATTGCAGCAACTTGCATGGCAAGCGGTACAATATTTTTAGGGAGCTGCGCGACATACTCTCCGAGCACCCCATGTTCAAATGCACCTACGATATTAGATAAGCGCAAGATCGCAATTTTCCACTCATGATCAATTTTATAAGTATCACGGATAATTTCTTCAATCATCTGTTGAGACTTAATATAAGGGTTAGGATAAGCATAATTGAATTCGTCTGTTTCGCTTAATTGCAGACCAGATTTTCCATACGCTGCGAGGCTAGACAAATGAATAAAGTGACGAACACCTGTGCGTTGCATGGCACGTAATAAACTCATGATGCAACTGACATTATCATTATAATATTCAAGAGGTTTAAGATTAGATTCTTCAATTGATTTAAACCCAGCAGTATGAATAACCGCATCAATTGAATATTGCTCGAAGACCTTATTCAATGCTGGTGTATTACGTACATCAAGTTTAACAAATGGAACGTACATGCCAGAAATAAACTCTAGGCGTTCCAGCGTTTGCAAGGTTGAATTAGCCAAATTATCGACAATTACCACTTCTTGACCCTGAGCCATGAGACTCAACGCAATGTGTGAACCGATAAAGCCTAAACCACCTGTCACTAAAATCATTGTATACTTACCTTTCTCTTAATGCATCTACGCCCATTTAGACGTATGACCATAGTGAATTCTCAATGAGTACATTACTACTAATTACCTCTGCTCCTACTTCCATTCATGCTTGGCATGCTTTAGGACTTGCTCAGGCACTCAAAAGTAAAAATGAAGACTTTCGTGTATTCTTTTACCAAGATGGCGTGCAGGTTGCTAATGATTTTCAATGGGTTCCTGACGACCAGCGTAATTTAACGCATGAATGGCAAAAGCTTGCGATTCGACTTCCTGTATGTGTGAGTGCTGCCCTCGCTCGTGGTATTACCGATGCAGAAAATGCCAGTCGCCATCACCTTACTCATCACAACCTTGCCAAAGACTTTCAACTGGTCGGGTTAGGTGAACTTGCTGATGCGGTACAGTCAGCATCTCGTCTTATTCAATTTTAAGTTACTTTGTTTGCTTAGATTGTTGCTTTTAAAAGGTATATTGTGTGAAATCTGTACTCGTCATTTTAAGCCAAGCCAACTTAACCAGTCTTCAAATCAATGAAAGCCTTTCCGCTACTATGGTTTTAGCAACCTTTGGCTCACCAGTCAAAGTATTATTGAAAGATGCTGCGCTTAGTCTTTTACAAAATGACTTAAGCTTTAGCCAACTTCATCATGCTTTCAAAGTCGCATCAAATATGGTCGAAAGCTTTGAATTTTATGACTTAAGCCCAATTCTGATCGAAAGCAAAAATCAGCAAAATCCTTTTGTTCAACAAACAGAACAAGAACTCGAATTCATTCAGCTAAATAATGAGTTCATTCAGTCTTTTGACCATGTCTTATATTGGTAGATGAAGGTGTAATTTTAATGAATCCATCAACACTTTATCTCGTGCAATCTACTTATCACAATACACCGAATGTTATTGATGAATTAGGTAACCTTTATCAGGAAGGTGACCAGATTATTTTTATGGGTGATTCTGTTGCACGACTTTCGGCTGAAGAGATTCAACAGTTTGAAAGTGTTTCATGCTTAAGCATCGAAAAAGATTTAATCGATACGGATACTTTAACTCAGATAAATGTATTGGAATATGATCAATTTGCAGATCTTGTTTTAACATTTAATCGCTGTATTTCTTTTAAATAATATATTTAGGCTGGTTTCATGAATTTAGAATTAGACCAAGATGGTCATTTGGTTGATTATACAATCTGGAATCCTGAAGTTGCACAAGAGCTTGCCAAGTCACTTGATATTGAATTGACCGAGTGGCATTTCGAAGTTTTAGCTGCTGTGCGTCAGTTTTATCAACAGTTTGGGCACTCTCCTGCGACTCGCCCTCTCATTAAGTTTCTAATGAAAACGGTAAGTCCAGAGATTAATAATGCTGTTTTACAGCAACAATTTAATACTGGTTTAGTTGCCCGTCATTTAAGTCGTTTGGCAGGTGTTCCTAAACCAGCAAATTGTTTATAAAGTTAAGTAAACTTTTTAGCAGCAGCGACACATAAAATAGTTGCTGCTGTGACCACTAACATTGACCAGCTCACATGTTCGTGCAATAAAGCCGCTGCAATAGCTAGCCCCATTAAAGGCTGTAAAAGTTGTAGTTGGCTTATGGCAGCAATACCGCCTTGTGCCAGTCCTTTGTACCAAAAGAAAAAGCCAATGAGCATACTAAACAAAGACACATAAATAAGACCAACTAAAGCAGATGGAGACACACTTTGGAATGAAGCTGGCATATAGAAAATAGTAAGCAACAACATAAAAGGCAAAGACAAAATGAGCGCCCAACAAATGACCTGCCACCCACCTATTTTTCTTGAAAGTACACCGCCTTCTGCATAGCCAAAGCCACAGAAAATAATTGCCATTAACATATAAAAGTCCCCTATTCCAAGTGATGTATCACCAGAAAGGAAGAACATATAGGTGAAAACAACCGCACTCCCTAATACTGCAAATATCCAGAAAAGTTGATTAGGTTTTTCTCCGCCTCTGAGTACAGCAAATATTGCAGTTGCAAGCGGTAAAAGACTAACGAATACAATTGAATGGGCTGCATTCATGTGCTGTAGAGCAAGTGCTGTAAACAACGGAAAACCAATCACCACTCCTAAAGCAACAATGGCAAGAGGCCACCAATCTTGCTTGGCTGGTTTCTTTTGTTTTAAAACCAATATAAGAATAAGCCCTAAAACACCAGCAATTGCCGCGCGTGCTGCAGTTAGAAAGCCCGGTTCGAACCCCATTACTGCTACACGTGTAGCTGGCAGTGACCCCGCAAAGATAGCCACGCCAATAAACCCATTTACCCAGCCATTCATAAACCTATTCATAATTTTCTCCGTCACTATACGAAGAATTTAAGCTGTGCTAAGGTGATAAAACCAGATACAAAGCAGTACAATTTAAAAGAACTGTTATGTATTAACAACCAATACAGTTGGGATTTTAAGCGCGTGAACCAGAGCAAAACAAAAATTGAAATTGTCATTTCAGAGATTGAGCAACAAATAAAAAATCGATCTTTATTACCGGGAGCACGCTTGCCTTCTGTTCGTAAGTTAGCAAATGATCTGGGATTTTCAGTATCAACAGTTGTAGAAGCGTATGAAAGATTAATTGCTTTAGGCAAAATCGAATCAAGAACTGGATCTGGTTTTTATATTGTTGGTCCGCTCGCACCTTTAGCTTTAAGTGAATTAGGCCCTAAATTAGATCGTTCAGTTGATCCATTATGGATTTCACGTCAATCTTTGGAAGCGAAAGCAGATGTTTTTAAGCCTGGCTGCGGTTGGCTACCCAATGACTGGATGCCATTAGACAGTATTCGTAAAGCTTTAAGGAGCGCCGCGAAAAGTCCAGATGATTGTTTAATGGGTTATTCAACACCATTGGGATTACCAGCTTTACGTGACTTGCTGGCAAGGCGTGCTCAAGCAAAAGGGATAGAGGCGAATCTTAATCAGGTGCTTTTAACAGACTCAGGGACTCAAGCGATTGATTTAGTTTGCCGATTTTTACTAAAGCCCAATGATGTCGTACTTATTGATGATCCTTGTTATTTCAACTTTCATGCATTACTTAAAGTCCATCAAGTCAAAGTTATTGGTATTCCCTACACACCAACAGGTCCTGACTTAGAGGCATTTAAAGAAGCAATTGAGACTTACAACCCACGTCTTTATATCACCAACTCAGGAATTCACAATCCAACTGGAGCGACACTGTCTCTTTCTACAGCACATCAACTATTAAAACTGATTGAACAATCCAATTTGATTGTCGTTGAAGATGATATTTTTTCAGATTTTGAATATAACGCCGCTCCTCGGCTTGCGGCTTTGGATAATCTTTCACGTGTAATTTTTATTGGAAGTTTTTCTAAAACGTTATCAGCATCTATTCGCTGTGGTTATATCATTGCAAAACCAGAATGGATTGATCAGCTCACTGACCTGAAAATTGCCACAAGCTTTTCTCACAATGGCGTGTCTGCTGAAGTTTTATTAAGTGCTTTAACTGATGGATCTTATCGTAAACATATAGAATTATTAAAAGTTCGTTTAGCAAAAGCGATGCACGATACCATTATCAAACTAGAACCTTTGGGCATAAAGCCATGGATTAAGCCTCAAGCGGGAATTTTTGTTTGGTGTCATTTGCCAGAGGGTGTTGAAGCTTCAAAAATTGCAAAATATTGTATTAATCATCAAGTTATTCTTGCACCAGGAAATGCTTTTAGCCAAGCTCCCAATGCTGGTCAATTCATACGTTTTAATGTAACACAGTCAAATCATGACCACATTTATAAGACTCTAGCTGATGCGATTCAACAAGAGTCTTCATAATTTATAGATAGGTAAATTAAGCTTGTTTCTGTTTTTGTTCTATATATGCAAAATAGCCTGGCCCAGCTGAAACTTGCACTTGTTTTGCATGTAAAGGTTCATGGCAGACTGAACAAACCATAACTGGTTCGAACTTATGGCCACAAGTTTTATGACGATATTCTAGTGGCTTACCTAAACCTTGATCCATCCATTTATCTGCCCAATTCGCCATCGATAAAATAATTGGATAAAGTTCAAAACCCTTATCAGTGAGGCGATATTCAAAGCGTTCTTGACGATCGAAATAAGGAGCTTTGGCTAAAATTTCATATTCAACCAAACGCTTTAAACGATCTGAAAGGACATGACGAGTTACGCCTAATGATTTTTGAAAATCGTCAAAACGGCGTATTCCCATAAAAGCATTACGTAATATTAGCATCGTCCATCGATCGCCAATCACTGATAGCATACGAGCAACCGAACAAGGTTGATCACCGATGTCATCCCATTTCATCTTTATGCGTTCCTCGATATTTCCTAGCCTAACGGCCCTATTGTTTATACCCTAAACCACTTACCACGAGTTATGCAAGATTCATTATAAAAATAACTTCTTATCAACTTTATAAAAGAATTTTTATTATAAAAAAATAGAAAGCTATTATATAAATTTGCTTAATAAATATAACTCACCCAATTGTATAGTGAGTTATATCTATTATTACTCATCATTAATTTGAGATGAATACACCCTTCAAAATATGACCTGCTTCTAGTTTAACACTTGCTGGAATTCGCACCAGACAATTGGCCTGCATTAAATTACTGAGCATGTGTGATTGCTGTTTTGCCAGACTTTTAACTTTAAGTTGTCCATTGTCAAAATAAGCATGCATTCTTAGAAAACGTTCACGCGCATCTTCTTTTAAATCATGATCTAAAATTGCACTAAACCACTCCGGCCCTGCTTGATTTCCCTGCAAAGTATCAAGCAATGCTTTACCGTAAACTTGCATTGATACATAGACCGCAGCCGGATTACCCGGTAACCCCAGCAAATAACAACGGTGATCTTTTTCCGTGTGAGAATATTCAGCAAAAAAAAGTGGCTTGCCCGGCTTTTGTTTTACTTTCCAAAAAATCTGTTCAAAGCCAGTCTCAAAAGCGCATGGTCGAACAAAGTCATAATCACCTACTGACACTCCGCCTGTGGTTATGATGACATCATGACTATCTTTTAACTCGTTAAAGTAATGCGTGACTTGCACCGCCTCATCTGCCACATGAATGAGTTCAACCTCTAAGCCATAATCTTCAAACCAAGCTTTTAATAATGGACCATTTGCATCAAAGATTTTACCTTCTGCAAGATCTTCAGCTTTTTCGGCAACTTCATCACCCGTGACTAAAACAGCGACTTTCGGCGCACGGTAAACGTCAACCGTTTGTACACCCGCCATACTTAAGGCAGCCAAGCTTCCAATATTTAGAAACTGTCCAACTTGTGCAAGCAACTGTCCGTTTTTGATTTCTTCGCCCGTAAAACGGATATCAGCTTGAGGGCGAATATGTTCAGTTAGCGAAATTTCTTGTGTTGAAACGATCTCTACTATTTCCTGCCTCGCAACATGCGTTGTGCCTTCAGGGGTTTTACCACCAGTAAATATACGAATTGCCTGACCTTCACTCAGAATGTCATGACTTTCGCTTCCGGCGCGAATCTCGCCAGTAACTTGAAACTTTTGGTTATTTAAATCTTCTGCATGACTACAAAGCGCGTAACCATCTACAGCACTTTGAGAGAAACTTGGTAAATTAATTTCTGAATAAATTTCTTTAGCAAGATATCTACTTAGGCTATTTTGAAGAGTTTGCTGAATTGAGCCTAATTTTTTAGGTCGGTTACTAATCAGCTCAATTGCTTCATCTACGCTAATCAACCCACGTTCTGCACCACAACCTGACATTATTCATAGCCTCCCGGATGGGGTAAATCACGGCAAACATCAAAAATATGAACTAATGCGGGCAGGATAGCAGCCATTGATTCGCTTGCTCCACCACGGCTTCCCGGTAAAGTCACCACCAATGAACGGTCAATAAAACCAGCTACTCCACGTGACATTGCAGCATATGGCGTGCGTTTTTGTCCAAATGAACGCGCAGCTTCCATTAAGCCATCTAACTTACGCTCTAAAAGGGGTTCTAACATATCAACCGTAATATCACGCTTACCAATTCCAGTGCCACCAACGGTCATAATACAAGCATATGACTTGCTCAACTCAAGCACTAAGTTTTTTAAAGTATCTGCTTCATCTGGCAAAATTTGGTAATGAATTGGATCAAATCCTGCCTCAGTTAAAGTTTCAACCACAGATTTCCCGGCAGTATCTGGCTTTCTGCCCGCTGCTACGGTGTCAGACAATACAATAACCGCAGCTGAAACAGGCTGACGAAGAACTCGCTTAAAGTGTGATTTGCCACCTTTTTTCTTAAGCAATTTACATTGATCCATCCAGAGTTCTTCTGGTTCACAATGTGGTTTTAACATGTCGTAAATGGTTAAGCCTGCAAGACTTGCAGCCGTTAAGGCTTCCATTTCTACGCCAGTTGGACCAATGGTTTCGACCACGGTAATAATTTTTACAAAGTCATGTTCTAATTCATATTCAACATCTGCACGATAAATCGGCAGTGGATGACACAAAGGAATCAGCTCATCAGTTCGTTTTGCTGCCAAGATTCCTGCAACACGTGCAGTTTTTAATGCATCCCCTTTTTCAGTATTTCCTTGTCTTAATAATTCAATACAGTGCGGTGGTGCATATAAAATTGCTTGTGCTTCAGCAACACGATAACTTTCCGGCTTCATTCCTACGTTTTTCATTATTTATCCTAGTCTTGCTTATTTCAGTGTGAGTGTTCATGGCCGGCATGATGGTGATGTTTGTGTTTGTGTTCGTGCGGTGCATCCTTACGAATACAGCAGCCTTCTACATAGTGGCTTGTACCATCTGTAAAGAACTCCTCTTTGAACACAGGCACTTCATGCTTTACTCGCTCAACTGCTTCTTCACATGCTTGAAAAGCTTCACGGCGATGGGCTGCGTAAGCAATTGCAATAATGGCTGTTTCGCCAACATCTAAATATCCAATCCGATGAACCACTCGCACATAAGATACCTGATACTTTTTCTCAATTTCCAGTTCAATTTCACGTATCATTTTTTCAGAAAGCGGTTTATAAGAGGTATATTTCAGTGCTTTAACAGCTTTACCTTCATGATGATTACGAACCGTACCCATAAAAATATCAATTCCACCGCATTCAGGAAATGACTCAATCGGGTCAAAGGCATCAAGGCTTAAAGCCTGCTCTTGTATACGTGCAAAATCTCGCATGGCTCACCCTCCTGCAACTGGTGATAATAAAACCAAAGTACATGGCTGACTTAAGGCAGATTGTCTGGTTATAACGTTATCCTCTACCGCACATGCACATTTTTCCATGGCCTGTGTACATTCCGGATGTAAAGTCACAATTTGATCTAAGACATCTTTCACTAAAATATTGGTAGGACAAACGATCGAAAGATTTTGGGGAAGCAATTTTTCAATTGCACCAAATGATTCGATTTTAATTTGCATAGATTGCTGCATTTATCCCCCAAGCATATGCATACTGATTTTACGGGTTTGTTGATGTTGTAAGGCATGAAAGCCTTTGGCTTTATTCCAGATATACGGCATAACTTGATCTTTTAATTGCTGACTATGCAGCACATGATCGGTTGAGTTCTGTGCGCGTAATAATGCTTGAAGCTGCGGCTTAATATTTAAACCCTGCGGGGCAAAGAGACAGTTATATAGCTCACCTTGCGCCGTTAGTCGTATGCGGTCACATTGGTGGCAAAATGAATGAGTAATGGTAGAAATAATGCCGAGAGCATAGCTATTATTAAGCAAATATTGGCGCGCTGGCTCATGTTGTTGCTCGATGACGTGTACCGAATAATGCGGTTGCAACACTTGTAAAATTTCAGCTTCACTCACCACATCTTTATTTGACCAGAGTGCATCACCATCAAGCGGCATGAATTCAATGAAACGTAGTGGAATATGATTGGCTATAGACCATCTCACCATAGGTAAGATCTGATCATTATTTTTATTTTTCATTAACACACAGTTAATTTTAAAGGGTAGACCTGCATCTTTTGCAGCTTGAATACCCTCAAGAACTGGTTCTAATTTCTTCTTGGTGAGTTCTTTAAATTGGATCGGATCAAGACTATCTAAACTAATATTTAAGTCATCTAAACCAGCATCTTTTAACTGCTGAGCGTATTTAGCAAGATAATGTCCATTGGTTGTCATTGAAATACGTTTTAAACCTATCACTTTTAAGGCTTGTAAATCACGAACGAAATGAACAATGCCTTGACGCATTAATGGTTCACCGCCTGTAATACGGATGCTTTCAATACCTTGCTGCACCATAAAATGGCAAAACTCAAAAAGCGCTTCAAAACTCAGCAAATCTTGTTTATTTAACCATTCAGGATGTTCAGGCATGCAATATACACACTTAAAATTACAGCGATCGGTTACCGAAATACGTAACTTACGCTTGATGCGCCCATATTGATCTTGCAGAAGCATTGGCGCAGTTTCAGAGTAATATTGTTTCATCATTTGCACTCATGTCGAGAACAGTTCAAATATTGCTGGCACTTTTTATGGGCAATTAAAAGAAGAAATTGCTCTTCAATAGTGCTCTGATCTTTATGCAAAATTTGTTCCAATTCTATTTATCATCCATAACTTCTTAGGTTTTTCTAATAGACTTTTGGCTGCACCACTTAACTGTAATTTTAAAACTGTATAAAGTTAGTGCAGCATTAATCTCTTATTTGCCTTACATTATTTCTAGCACTTTTCTAAGCGAATGGGTACATATTTATGGTACGGCGTTTTAGATAATGGATCACAATGTTCAGCGGAAATCAGTCGATTTAATTGTGGTCCAATTGGTTCACTACCCTGAAAGCGCATGCCATAGCCATGTGGAAGTGAAACTACCCCTTTTCGCATTCCTTCATCAAAATCTACAGTAACCTGAATTTCTCCATGTTGAGAAATACATTTAAGCTGACCGCCTGCATCTACATTTAGGTGCTTTGCATCTTCAGGATGTATTCTCAAAGCCCCTTCAGCATCTACTTTTCGCCAAGCTGGATCACGGTAAATTTGATTGGCGTTATAGCTACGTCGCTCACCTGATAAAAGTATGAATGGAAATTCTTCTATATTAACATGATGATTTTTTAAATTTGCAAGCTCATTTAACATCTCTGGGATAGCAAGACGTATTTTCTTATCCTTATAAGCCACTAGTTTCCAGACTTCATCATATTCATGTTGTGACAACACCACACCTGAACGTTGCTTTAAAATTTGCTCGAATAAACGGACGCCTAAAGTTAAAGGATTACCGTTGTAACCTGCACGGCGTACCGCTTTGGTGTGTAAGACAGCATATTGAATTGACAGTGGCAATAAAAAAGCAACTGAACCAGCTGATTTTTCTAACTGTTTACCTAAAGTGCGATAGAAAATTGAGGCTGCAAAAGGAATGTATTTTTTATTTCGTGCAAAAGTAAGTCCCAATGCCGACAAGTAAGGTAAATAGGCTGTTTTTTTCGAGTCAACCGCAGCAATTTTTTCTAAAAGCGAAAAGCGTTTTGGAATCACCTGCATAGCTTCAAGTAATCGTGTATAAATTTCTGCCTCTGGCAAAGTATTCGCTTGAGCGGTCAATACTGGATGTCTTAGGTGAAAACCATTTTTAGGAAATTCCAAATTAAAACCAGTAAATTCCCATTTCTCAAACTGAGTATGTGCAGGCAAAATATAGTCAGCGAGTCTAGCAGTTTCTGTCATGGCCACATCGACCACAACCAACAAATCTAATGCTTTAAAGGCTTCCTCAAAAGCAGGTGTATCTGGATAAGTTAATAACGGGTTACAGCTATCTACAAAAACTGCACGAATTCGCTTTTCCCCTGCTTTTAAGATTTCATCGGGTAAAATGTTAGGTGGAAAAAACCCTGATATTGGGAACATTTTATGGTAAACGCTACGTCGATATTTTGGCTTTCTTTCATCCGTATCGCTTAAGATTGGAATAAACATGGTATGCAAATTATTAGTACCTTGTTTTCCAAAATTCCCTGTTAATAAATATAAAAGCTTTTCTAAATAACCATTTAATGTCGTATTTAAAGTATGTTGAATACCTAAATCAATCCTTACACAGCCTCTTTTTGCCTTAGCAAAATCTCGAACCACTTGGTAAATTAAATCGACCGGAACATCTGCTTTGGCAATATAGTCTTCAATCGACACTCTGCTAAAGGCTGCTTTCACCTCTTGAAACCCTTGTGTGTGCTGCTCAATAAACGCTGCATCATAAAGCTTTTCTTTAATAATGATTGCAATCATCGCCGACATTAAAAAAGCATCTGTTCCCGGTTTTAGCTGCACGTGGATATCTGCTTGTTTGGCTGTTTCGGTAACACGCGGATCAAATACCACCATGGTTCGGTTGGGATCTTTTTTAATATGTTTTAGCGTGTCTCGGGCGTTGGGAATGCCATGGGCTTGAAAAGGATTTGTCCCAATAAAAAGAACATAGTCGGCATACTCAACATCTTCTGTGGTATGGCAAGCCTGACTCCCGAACAAGCGTCCATTGAGCCAGAAATCACCTGTTTTCTCTTGAGCAAGAGAGTTGTAAGCATAATAACTTTTCATGGCTAGCAAAAGTTGGCGACCATATGCTGCACCGAGATGATTGCCTTGACCACCGCCACCAACCGAAGCAAAAGCAGTTCCACCAAACTTATCTTTAATCTGAACTAATCGATCAGCAATTTCTTGTATAGCAGCATCCCAACTCACTTCTTGAAATGAGCCATCTGGTTGGCGCTTTAAAGGTGCAGTCAAACGGTCTGCATGTTGCTGATAATGTCGTAATCTGGCAGCTTTTTGACAAATATAACCTTGAGAAAATGGATGGTCAGGATCACCTTTTATTTTGGAGAACTGATTATCTTCAATTTCTACGCTTAAACCGCAGTTTCTAGAACACAAAATACATGCGGTCACATCTGTTTTATTTTGCTTCAGCGCTTCACTCATGCCGTTTGACTCCCTTTATTTTTATACATTTGATTGGAATAAATAACAAGTTCCAAAATAGAACTTAAACAATAAATAGTCAACAGTACAAAGATTAAAAACGTGTTTCACTCGACCAATGTAAGTTTTAAAGCACTCATATACGAAGTTAATTTGCTGTAAAAATTTCTTTAAATGCTTTGATTTGTTTATATTGCTGAAGCTCATCCAATGAATTAATACTATGAAAAAACAGGTTTTGTTTTTGAAATATAGCCACTTGAGCATGTAAAAGCTTAAAGCACTCTTTCAAACTTAACCGCTGCTTTTCAATTTGCTCTGTTATGGTATTTAGGCTTTCACGTTTTAATAAGCAAAATGGGTATAAGGCATCTCCATTAATTGAAACATAAGCTGCCTGAGCCTGTTTATTTTTCCGAAGTGCACCGTGTAATTTGGCAACGACTTGTGTAGGTATATAGGTCACATCACAAGGGATAAATAAAACATAGTCCGCGCTTACATTTGACCATGCACTTTTCATTCCCATGAGTGGCCCGAAAAAGCCTGCTGCATCATCTTGATAACATTGAATGTCTGGCACAATACTTTGATAAATTGAATAATCGCGATGGCTATTCACCCAAATTTCAGAGACTGATGATCTTAATTTCTGATGAATCTTAATCAGTTGAGTTTCACCATCAAATTGCTGCAACAATTTGTTTAAACCATTCATACGGCGGGCTTGTCCACCCGCCAGAATGACCAAATCAGTTACGGGATACCCCTTATTCACACTTCCACCTCCTGTTGGCAAGCTTTAATCAAGCCACGGATTTCAGGTAAACATGAACCACAGTTACCACCTGCTTTTAAACAAGCTGTCACTTGTTTTTCATGAGTAATATTTTGAGTTTTGACTGCGTCTATAATTTTGTTCTTACCTACTTTAAAACAACTACAGACTAAAGGTCCGTCATTATTTGTAGCAGACATTGGCATGCCAGCCAGTAACGCTTTTCGATGTAACGCACTTAAACGTTCACGTTTAAACAGACTTGCGACCCAATCACGATCTGGTAATAAATCTGGTGGGGCGATATATAAGCTTGCGATCACCACGCCGTCTTTCAAAATAATGCTATGACTGAGTTGTGAAGAAATATCTTCGATACTCAACCATTCAAAAGTTTCATCGGCAAACGGTAAAAAGTTTTTTAGGTTTTTTTGAGTGTCATGAAAAGTTTGGCGGTCTGCGAGTTCGTAACGGTTGGTTTTCACCATTTTGACCTTAGTCCACCATGCACAGTGATGTAGCGATTCTTGAATATGTGAATCGTATCCTTCACGCACATAAAGTACGCCCTGCCAAGTGGTATAAAACGGTTGAATCGTGACAGGTGTATGTTTGAACTCAGGTTCGCCTGAAATAACATCGACTTCAGGGTTAACGACTTTACCAATACGAGCATCGGAAGCAACTTGTTCAGTCCAGTGAATTGGGGCAAAAATTTGCCCACGACGTACTCCCGATGAGAAGGTCACGCGTAGTACACAACTGCCCCATTTTGAACGGACTTCGACCAAGCCTTGATCACGTACACCAAACTTCAAGGCATCACTCGGATGAATCTCGCAAAATGGTTCGGCACGGTGACTGGTCAAATTTGGTGACAAACCTGTACGCGTCATGGTGTGCCATTGGTCTCGAATACGTCCAGTATTCAAAATGAGTGGATAGTCTTCTGAAACCGCATGAACTGGGTCAATTGCAACAGTTGGAATCAATTTCGCCTTGGCATTTTTATGACTAAACTGACCCTTGCCAAATAGCTGTTGAACGGCTTTAGTGTCTTGGTTTTTACTCCAGACTGGCCATTGAATGGGTTGCAATGCATCGTACTCAGCAGTACTCAGATTCATTAACCCTTTCAGGTTGAAATAACGAAAATTATTACTTTGTTCACGAGCATCGATGTCTGCATTGTCTTGTGCAGATAACGCTGCATGTTCATTAAAGATGTCACGTGCACTCGCAAAGTCAAAACCTTTAAAGCCCAATTTTTTCGCGACTTGGCTAACAGACCACCAGTCTGCATTTGCTTCACCCGGTGCAGGTAAGAATGCACGCTGACGTGAAATACGACGCTCAGAGTTAGTAACAGTTCCATCTTTTTCGCCCCAACCCAAAGCGGGAAGCAAAACATCAGCATAAGCAGTGGTATCCGTATCTGCGCAGATATCTGACACGACAACTAACTCGCACTTCTCTAATGCCCGTTTAACTTGATCGGCATCTGGCAAACTCACGACTGGATTTGTCGCCATAATCCAAATGGCTTTAATTTTTCCAGCTTCAACGGCACGGAACAAATCCACTGCTTTTAAACCAGCTTGAGTCGCAATAAATGGACTATCCCAAAAGGTTTGCACTACTTTTTGATGTAGTGGATTATCTAAGTCCATGTGCGCAGCCAGCATATTGGCCAAGCCACCCACTTCTCGACCACCCATCGCATTTGGCTGACCTGTCATTGAAAATGGTGCAGCGCCGAGCTTACCAATTTTTCCAGTTAGTAAATGACAGTTAATAATGCTATTAGCTTTATTTACACCCTGACTTGATTGATTCACTCCCATTGAAAATAGGGTGATTACTTTTTCAGTCTGTGCAAATTTCTCAAAGAATTGCTGCAATTTGTCTAAAGAAATGCCACTACGTTTTGCCACATATTCAACATCAGTTTCTGGCTGACTGCTTGCCAAAACTTCTTGCAAACCTTCGGTATAAGCATCTACAAAGGCCTGATCAGCATGACCATTTCCATATAAATATTGAAATAAGCCATTAAACAATGCGACATCTTGACCGGGCAAAATCGGTAAATGTAAATCCGCTTGTTCACAAGTACTGGTAAAACGTGGGTCAATCACGACCACAAACATATCCGGATTTTGGCTCTTAGCCTGCATGATCCGCTGATAAAGTACAGGATGACACCATGCGGTATTAGAACCGACTAAAACCACCATGTCGGTATGTTCAAAATCTTCATAGCTTGCAGGGACAATATCTTCACCAAAGCTGCGTTTATGCCCAGCAACCGCAGATGACATGCAAAGGCGCGAGTTGGTGTCGATATTTGCAGTACCCAAATAGCCTTTTACAAACTTGTTCACCACATAATAGTCTTCAGTCAAAAGCTGACCTGAAACATAAAATGCAATGCTGTCACGGCCATATTGGTCGATACAAGATTGGAATTTATCGGCAATTTTATTGATTGCCGCATCCCATGTCGTTACTACCCGATCAGCTTTTCGTCCCATCATCGGTTGTAAAACACGTGTTTCTAATCCCAAAGTATCCGCCAAGCGGCTACCTTTAATACATAAGCGTCCAAAGTTGGAAGGATGCTCAGCATCCCCCTCAACTTGTACCAGAGGTCCTTGAGGTTTTTGCTGGACGTTTACGCTAACACCGCAACCCACCCCACAATATGGACATGTTGTTTTGGTTATAGTTGTTGCAACATGGTCGGAGCTATCGATTTCAACGCTTGGAATACTATTCATAACTGCTCCTTTCCCTATTTAGCCTGCATTTTTTAATGCAAAATCTCGACCAAATAGCAGTTTATTTCTAAATGATGAGACTGGGGTTTGATCTGCAATTAACTCTGCATACCACATGCCATCTTCAGTATCGCCAAATAAAACTGCGCCAATCACTCTATCACCTTGAATAATAATGCGTTTATAGATGTGACGTTTTTCATCATTCAAAATAATGTCTTCATAATCATCTTTCGGCTCAAAGTTACCCGCCGAGAATACATCGACACCACTTACTTTTAACTGAGTCGGTACGGTCGGTGCTTTAAAAGTTAAACTGCCGTGCTCTGCCAAATGTGTCGCGCAAATAAATGCTTGGCCCCATAATGGTTCAACCAAACCAAAAGTTTGTCCACGGTGTTCAATACACTCACCCACCGCATAAATACTTGGGTCAAACGTTTGCATGGTGTCATTCACCAACACACCGCGGTTACAACGCAAACCGGCACTTTGCGCCAAGCTAATATTTGGTCGAATACCGACTGCAAATACCACAAGATCGGCTTCTAAAACCGTGCCATCTTTCAAACAGATTTGCTTCACATGACCGTCTTCATCACCAATTAACGCTTCAGTATTCGCTTCGGTAATAATGTGAATGCCTTTTTGCTCAATGCTATGACGCAGTAACTGACTCGCACGGCTGTCGAGTTGACGCTCCATAATGCGGTCCATTAAATGCAGCACAGTCACATTCATACCGCGTTGTTTTAAACCGTACGCTGCTTCTAAACCAAGTAAACCACCGCCAATCACCACTGCATTGGTTTTTGAACCGCAGTATTCAATCATGGTGTTAACGTCATAAATATCGCGGAAAGTTAACACGCCTTTTAAGTCAACACCTTGAACTGGCGGAATAAACGGAGCCGAACCTGTTGCCAAGATCAAACGGTCATAATCAACGGTTTGCCCTTTTTCGGTGTAAACCACTTTACGTGGACGATCAATTTTTACAGCCTTGTCACCCGCAATAAACTTGATGCCTTTATCGTCATACCACTTTGGTGGGTGCAGCATGATGTCTTCAATGGTTTTTTCGCCTGATAAAACCGGAGACAGCATAATGCGGTTATAGTTTCCCCATGGTTCTTCACCAATCACCGTGACTTCATAACGGTCTGGTGCCATATCCAGTAAATCTTCTAGGCAACGCATTCCTGCTAAACCATTACCAATCAAGACCAGTTTAAGTTTGTCTTGAGACACACCTGTATTAGTAATATAAGTTTTTTGCGGCACAGGGTGGATCAAAACACGACCATCAACAATTTTGCTCGGATAAACTGAGAGTTTTTGGTCTTTATCTTCTAAACAACGACCCGTTGCCAAACTAAAGTGTTGTTTATAGATTGGCGATGCAATGACCCGCTCACCTTGTAAATCGCCAATAATGCCGCGGCTCATGACGTTGGCTTGGCTAAACGGATCTTTATTGCTCAGCACGTAAACACGTTTTTCATGCCCCACACGGAAGATTGCAACCGCTTGACCGCCCACTAGCGCACCTGCGCCAGTATTTGGGGTTAAATCATCGAGTGCACATACATCAATCCATTGATCATCAGGAAGCATATTTTTGTCTTGTACAATATTCATAGAGATTCTCCTTGTTATGCTTCAACCATTGGAATGCGGTCTTCTGAACGTTCAGCATCAGTTAATGGGCGGATCTGACCACGTTCAGTCGTAAATTGAATGTGTGGATCGGCCTGTTCACTTACATCTGCATTGATATAGGTCTGGAAGCGTTTACGTACTTCAGGATTTTCTACCGCAGTACGCCATTCGTCTTGATATGTGCCAATAATGTGTTCCATACGGCGCTCAAGCTCGGCAGCCAAACCAAGAGAATCATCAACAACTACAGATTTAAGGTAGTCTAAGCCACCTTCCATGTTGTCGCGCCATACACTGGTACGTTGTAAACGGTCTGCGGTTTGGATGTAGAACATATAGAAACGGTCGATATAACGGATGAGCGTTGCTTTATCGAGGTCAGATGCGAGTAATTCAGCATGACGTGGTTTCATACCACCGTTACCACACACATAAAGGTTCCAACCTTTTTCAGTCGCGATAATACCGACATCTTTACCTTGTGCTTCCGCACATTCACGTGTACATCCAGACACAGCCATTTTTAATTTATGGGGTGAACGTAAACCTTTGTAGCGGTTTTCAAGTTCGATCGCTAAACCAACCGAGTTGTCTACACCGTAACGGCACCAAGTACTTCCCACACATGATTTCACGGTACGCAATGATTTACCGTAAGCATGACCAGACTCGAAACCAGCAGCATTTAACTCTTCCCAAATGAATGGAAGTTCGTGAACTTGCGCACCAAACATGTCTACACGTTGACCGCCAGTAATTTTGGTGTACAGGTTATATTTCTTCGCGATTTGACCAATGGCAATCAAACCATCTGGAGTTACTTCACCGCCTGCCATACGCGGCACAACCGAGTAAGAACCATCTTTTTGGATGTTACCCAAGTAATAGTCGTTACTGTCTTGCAAGCCTGCATGGCTTGGCTCAAGTACGAAATCATTCCAACAAGAAGCCAAAATATTTGCGGCAGTCGGTTTACAGATGTCACAACCCAAACCATGGCCATGTTGGTGAATCAAGTCATCAAAAGTTTTGATTTCATTAACACGTACCAAGTGATGTAGCTCTTGACGCGAGTACGGAAAGTGTTCACAGATATGGTTATTTACAGTCACACCTTGACGTTGTAACTCTGACTTTAAAACTTGCGTCACTAATGGTGCACAACCACCACATGCAGTTGCTGCTTTAGTGCATTTCTTTAATGCACCTAAAGAGGTCGAACCATCACTAATCGCTTGGCAGATGTCCGCTTTTGATACGTTGTTACACGAACAAATTGTTGCGCTGTCAGGTAACAAATCTACACCGCTACCACCAGATTTTCCTGCGGACTGCTCAAAGCCCGGCATGATCAAGCTTTCAGGCACTTCCGGTAAAGCCAGACCGTTTAACATCATTTGTAAAAGGTCGCTGTATTCTTTGGCGTCGCCTACCAAAACTGCGCCAAGCAATTTAGTTTTGTCCGCATTTACAACAATCTTTTTATAAACCAGTGCATGCTCATCTGCATAGAAATAGCTTAATGCACCCGGTGTCATGGCATGCGCATCACCTACAGAGGCAACGTCCACACCCATCAACTTCAACTTAGTGCTCATGTCTGCGCCAGCGAAGCAATGACACTCTTCATCTAAAATGTGTTTTGCTGCAATACGTGCCATGTCATAGCCCGGTGCAACTAAACCATAAATCTTGTTTTGCCAAAGTGCACATTCACCAATGGCATAAACATTGATATCTGAGGTTTGGCAGTAATCATTAATGACGATACCGCCACGCTCACCAATCGCGAGTCCACTATTACGTGCAAGCTCATCACGTGGACGGATCCCCGCAGAGAATAAAATGACATCGGCTTCAAGCTCACTACCATCTGCAAATTTCATTACATGCGTAGTGCTGTTGCCCGATTCAATAGATTGAGTCGCTTTTTGTGTATGAACTTTTACACCAAGATCTTCGATTTTGCGGCGTAAAACTTTACCGCCCAAGTCATCAATTTGAACTGCCATTAAACGTGGCGCAAACTCAACAACATGGGTTTCTAGATCTAAATCACGCAACGCTTTGGCTGCCTCAAGACCCAGTAAACCACCACCAATAACTACACCTGTTTTTGCATTAAGACTTGCTGCACGAATCGCGTCTAAGTCTTCAATCGTACGGTAAACAAAACAGTTTTCACGGTCATTACCCGGAATTGGTGGAACAAATGCATAAGAACCCGTAGCCAACACCAATTTGTCATAGCTAATCACATCGCCATGGTTGGTTGTAACTGTTTGCGCTGCTGTATCAATTGCCGTTGCTTTAGTGTTTAAACGTAAGTCAATGCCATGCGCATCGGCAAAGTCAAAACGAGCTAAAGATAAATCTTTTGCCGATTTCCCCGAAAAATATTCTGTCAAATGTACGCGGTCATACGCGATACGAGGCTCTTCCGCGAGAATCGTGATTTCCAGTTCATCATCTGCTTTTTCTAAAATGGCTTCGATGAATTTGTGGCCCACCATACCATGACCAATCATTACCAATTTCATAGTGTTTCTCCTCAAATCACGTTGCTTTTAAGCTGCGTTATTGCGATCTAAAATAGCTTGCTCAAATAGACGTTGTTCTTTTGCCTTGTGCTCTACCGAGAAGCGAATCAACATCACGAAGCATCCAGCGACAATGACAAATCCACCTAATGCCATCAGGCAAGATTGAATATCTGTCATACCTTTTAATAAAAAACCTGCAACGACCGCGCCTGCATTGCCTCCGGCACCGATAATGCCAGACACACCACCCAGTGCTTCACGGTCGATAAATGGAACCATGGCATAGGTCGCACCGCATGCCATGTTGATGAAAAGTGCAAAGACCACCATGCTCATGATGGCCAAGTGCGCGACATTCATTTGTGAAAATAAAATCAGGAATAGCCCTTCGCCCAAAATCATGACAAAGAGTAGTTTTGTACGGCCATCCAAGCCTTTTTTGATTGCTACTTTGTCAGAGAGAAAACCTCCCAAAGAGCGAGCGAAGATGGCAAGTAGGCCTAAAATTCCGGCAGTTAAGCCTGCCTCTTTTAAGCCAAAGTGAAATTTTTCGACGTAGTACATGGCCAAGATGTTGTGCATAAAAATCTCAACACCAAAACATGCGCCGTATGTACCAAATAAAATCCAGACACGGTAATTGCCAGCTGCTTGTTTCATTACAGCCCAGCCGCCTTTTTTACCGCTATCGGTTACAATGCCTTGAGCGCGCAGCTCATCGAAGTTGCCTTGTGGACAGTCTTGGGTAAATTTCCAATACATGAATGCCACTACAAGCATCATTATGCCGGGCATTAAAAGTGCAATACGCCAGCCCATAGATTGCTCAACGCCAAACATCACAATTGCAGAGAGAATCAAAGGCATGACGGCTTGTGTGGTACCACCGCCGGCATTACCCCAACCTACGGCAGTTGCATTGGCTGTGCCCACTACATTTGGAGCAAACATGACACTGGTGTGATATTGAGTGATGACAAAGCTTGCGCCAATGGCACCAATCAAAAAGCGGAAAAAGAGAAAGGATTCGTAACTTCTAACAGCAGTGATTCCAATGACCGGGATACTGCCAACAAGTAAAAGCGTGATGTATGCTTTACGTGGGCCATATTTGTCACATAAAGGCCCGACAACCAAACGTACGACAATCGTGACAGCAACGGCCGCAATACTAATGTTAGCAATTTGGTCTTTTGTTAAATGGAACTCACCTGCAATGACAGGCATGAGAGGCGCACAGGCAAACCACGCAAAAAAGCAAGCAAAAAAAGCGAGCCAACTCATGTGGAAAGCCCGCATCGCTGGAACTGTAAAATTAAACAGCTTAATAGATGTTGCTTTTGTGGCTGACAAATTCAAAGACATTGCCTTCACTCCGACTGAACGTAACTTCTTTGTGTACACCTAGGTATTCACAAACTCGATCAGAACGGACATCATTGGCCGTCTTTAAAACTCATGGTCGTCTTCGACCTGTTATTGAATAAGCATTTTGCATGCCAGCTTTTTTAAAAATTAAATTAATATTTTTTTATTATTATTTTTCATATAGATAAAATTTTTTAAAATATCAAAATGATCATTCTCACATCTTTAACTGCTTCAACCTTGCACCCTTATAGGGTTCAGGTAAAAATACGCTCTGCTACAAAATGAATCGCATTTTTGCACCAAGATTGATCATTAGCGCCATTAAGCATGCTAATTTAGCGATAAAGCTCGATTTTTTCTTTAGTTTGCTATGGCATTAATCTTGCTTAAATAATTGATAACAAAAACGCGTCGAATTGGCGCATTTTCTTAGCCTGATTTTCTGAACTTATGCCAAAACTCAAAATAGCCCTTATTGATGATGATCATGCGCGAGCCGACTATATAAGAAAAAGTTTGCTTGAAAATGATTTTGAAGTAGTCGCATGCCTTACTTTGGATCATTTGAATATCTTTCGTCTGGAACATTTGCAAGCTGATGTCATCTTGCTTGATATGGATCATCCCCATCGTGACATTATTGAAAGCTGTGTCAGTAGCTATGACCTGCCTACAGTTCTATTCACCAAAAATTCCGATAAAGACACCATTAAACAAGCCATCGATGCGGGAGTAACTGCGTATATTGTCGATGGCATCGACCCTTCCCGCTTACATACCATTTTAGAAATCTCAATTGAGCAATATAAAAAGCACAAAAAACTCGAAGGTGATTTAAAAGAGGCTCAAACCAAACTTGCCGATCGTAAGGATGTCGAAAAAGCCAAAGTACTACTGATGCAACTGCATGGCCTACCTGAAGAAACTGCATTTCAGCTTCTTAGAAAAAATGCGATGAGCCATCGGATTACAATTGGAGAAATGGCACGGCGTTTACTTGACGCTCAAAAATTACTTGGCAATCAACTAAAGGATGAATAAATGAGCAGATTAGAAAAGACTCAATTACAACTCGGCTATATTCCTTTGCTTGATTGTCTTGCATTGCTTTGGGCAAAACAAAGCGGTTTCTTTGAAGAAGTAGGTTTAGATGTTACTTTAGTTAAAGAAGCATCGTGGGCGAGTCTGCGCGACCGTCTTGCTTTTGGATTATTAGACGCGGCCCATTGCTTATCGGCAATGTTACCTGCGGCGGCTGTAGGCGCAGATCAAATTGGTACACCTCTACAAACGTCACTGGTTTTAAGTGAAAACCGTGCTTTCATTAGCTTAAGTCAAAAGCTTACTCATCAACTTGCAATTCAAGAAAATGACATCGCACAAGTAACGGCACAAAAAGTGGCGAGCTATCTTGAACAAGGTCACCCTCTTTCTTTAGCGCATGTGTTTAAGCATTCTATTCACCATTACTGTTTAAGAGAATGGCTGGCTTTATCAAACCCAAAACTTGCGCAGTCTATTCAGCTCAAAACATTACCACCACCTTATATGGTCGAAGCACTCGACAAACATGTGATTGATGGTTTCTGTGTAGGTGAACCTTGGAATACCCAAGGTGAGCTTCTTGGTTTAAGTAAAATGATTTGCTCAAGCCAAAACGTTATTCCTCCTGTCGCTGATAAGGTTTTAGCCGTAACGCAAGAATGGGCGGAGCAGCATCCACAAACGCTCGTCGCGCTCACCGCCGCAATCATGAAAGCCCAACAAGAGTTGAGTGAGTTACAAGACTTTGCGCCAATTTTAAAATTATTGGTTGAGTCTGGAATCGTTCGTTTTCATTGTTCTGAAGAAGTACATGTCGATAAATATTTCATGATTCAAGATATTGTCCGTCATTTAGTAAAAGAAAGTGCACTTCCAAAAGTAGAAGACTTTTATTGGCTGCTCGAACAAATGCAAAAATGGGATGAACTTCAAATCGAGCAAGCACAAATCACAAGTTTGGGAGCTCAATGCATTAATCTTGAGGCTTATGAACAAGCCAAACAGCGATATTCTTCATAAGTTATCTGGGTCAAATCAGCATAAAAAAAGCTGTCTTTTATAAAAAAGACAGCTTGAAAGACCCATAAGACAAAATGCGAAACACGCATTACTATATTTTTTGGACTCAACTGATCCATTGAAAATATAGCGCTTATGCAAATGATCATATCTATCTAAACATATCATTTTCAGACATTTTCATATCAATAACTGCCACATCATCAATTTCGTTAATCATTCTCAACCTTTTAAGAGAGTACTCAAATAGTCCTCTCTTTTTATGCATAAAACTTATCTATGATCTCTACAAAATAGTAATACACAAATTATGTGGGTCAGGTCATAAATTTTATTGCTTCAAAGTAATTTCAAACATCCGTCTTAATTAGATTATTTTTTTTAGCTAAAAAGTAATTTATTGCCTATCTAGTTATATTTAAAACATTTATTAATTTTTCTCTTTATAAAATATAAATATTACGATTCAAATAATTACACAAAAAAAATTAGTGAAAAATCCTATAAGTGCCCCCTATTTTGAGTTACAAACCGCAACAATCATGGCACAAATGGTAATAATAATTAAATTAATAATCATTATCATTCACAACACATAAAAACCTGAGAAGATCTACCATGATCCATGAAAATATTCTCGACTGCATAGGTAAAACGCCACTATTACAACTATCAAGGCTATTCACGCATCAATCAGTCTCAGTGATTGCGAAAATGGAATTGTTAAACCCAGGAGGAAGTATTAAAGACCGTCCAGCATTATTCATGCTACAGGAAGGCTTGAAATCGGGAGTGATTAATAAAGATAGTCATATTGTTGAAAGTTCTTCAGGAAACTTAGCGATTGCGCTTGCAATGGCATGCAAAATCTATGGATTAAAATTTACTGCCGTTATTGACCCAAAAATTGCCTCAGCAAACCTACAAATGCTGAAGCTCTACAAAGCCAATATCGAAATGGTCTCTGAAAAAGACCAAAACGGCGGTTACTTAAAAACCAGAATTGACACTGTAAAACGACTCTGCCAACAACTCCCAAATGCTGTCTGGATTAATCAGTATGCAAATCCAAACAACTGGAAAAGCCACTATTTTGGTGAAGCAGAAGAAATCCTCAATCAAATTGACCGCAAAATTGATTACCTCGTGATTGGAGCGAGCACCTCAGGCACGATTATGGGCGTATCTCGTCGCCTTAAAGAAAGATTTCCAGAATTAAAAGTGATCGCAGTCGATATCGTCGGCTCTGTGTTGTTCGGTGGCACATCTGGTCCACGCGAAATTCCTGGCATTGGTGCAAGTACTGTCCCACCGCTACTCTCCCCCGATGAAATTGATGATGTCATTTATGTAGATGACTATGAGTCAGCACTCGGTTGCAGAGAGCTTCTTGAACATGAAGGAATTTTTGCAGGCGGTTCGAGCGGCTCATCTATTTCAGCCATCAAAAAACTGATTCCAACTATTCCTGCTGGGTCATGCGTTTTAACACTGTTGCCTGATCGTGGCGACCGTTATCTCGATCTGGTTTATGAAGATGAATGGTTCGAAATGATCAAAAAGCGTCACTTCAATCGAAACATACGACGCCAAGAAAACCTTACTTTACAAAATGTTGTTTAACTTTCTCCTTAGGAAATATTCATGAGCAATTTGGCTACCCTTCGCTATTTAAGTCAATCAGATTTATTAAATCTTGGCGCAAATCATAGTAATTCATTTATTGAAGCGATTACTGAAGGTTTAACCCTGCATGCAAATAAACAGTTTGTACAACCCTTAAAACCTTATCTTCGCTGGCAAGGTGCCGACCATATTGCTGACCGTATTATTGCCATGCCTTGCTATTTAGGTGGCAATGACCCGATTGCCGGAATTAAATGGATTGGCTCAAGACAACATAACCCTAAAAAATTCAATATTCCACGTGCTAGCGCACTGATTGTTTTAAATGACTCAGAAACAAATTATCCAGTTGCAGTGATGGAAGGCAGCTTAATTAGTGCCATGCGAACTGCTGCAATTACCGGTGTTTCAATTAAATATCTAGCGAAAAAAGACTTTTCAGACATCACCGTGATTGGCTGTGGGCCAATTGCTCAAATGCAGATTAAAACTGTGCTTGAACAATATGCTCAAGTGAAAAAAGTACATTTATTTGATGTAAACCCTGAAGCAGCTGAAAAACTCAAAGCATTGTTCTTATCGGAATATCCGCAATTAGAAATTGAAATTCATGACAGCGCTAAGTCTGCAATTGAGCAAGCCGATGTCCTTATTACCTGTACCGTTTCAGATAAACCTTACATTCCGTTTGAGTGGCTTAAAAAAGGCTGCTTTATTTCAAATATTTCAATTATGGATATCGAGCCTGAAGTCTTCTTAAAAGTTGACAAAGTTATTGTGGATGACTGGGACCAATCAAACCGAGAAAAGAAAGTCATCAATGTGCTGGTTGAAGATGGCTTATTCAGCCGTGAAAAACTACATGCTGAACTTGGTGACATCATTATTGGTCATAAAAACGGTCGCGAACACGAAGATGAAATTATTTTGCTCAACCCAATGGGCATGGCGATTGATGACATTGTCTGCGCTAAGTGGTTCTTCAATGCCGCACAAGAACAAAATGTTGGCACGGTTCTACCGCTTTTATAAGAATAGGAATAACTAAAATGTTAGATCGGATTTACACAGCACAACTACAAAAAATGATAGATGCACTCTACATGGAGAATTATGGAGATTTTAAAGATCATATTTCCTATAAAAAGCCTTATTTGGCAATTACTCTCAATGATGAGTTGGAACTCTATTTAAACTGTTTAAAAGTAGATGGTGTAAATCCTTTCTATGTCACCCAACCCGAAGTTCTGCTTTATAACCTCTTAAACAATACGACATCTAAAATTTCTATTCCTGAAGTTTTTAACTATTTAACCCAAGCGTCTTGGTGGCCGTCACCACACCATCAAAAAGCAATTAATTATTGGCTCGACAACTTAGTAACGGCTGAAAAAATTCCTCAAATTTTACAGTCAGCCCTTTCATTTTCTTCGCCTTTAGTTACTAGTGAATTGCTCTCGCTAGTAGCTGATCGTCCATTTCATCCGTTCGCTCACTCAAAAGGTGAACTTGCACCACTCACAACTCAAAAAGAAATTGAGGTGTATTGGTGGGCTTTTAAGAAAGATGACGTGATCAATAATATGGAGTCGATTCCTCATAAAGAGCTTCTGTTATCCGAAGCTGAGGACAAGCATATTACTGAAAAAATAGCGAAGCTTTCAGATGATTACTTAGCCCTGCCTTTGTTAGAGACTCAACATCGCTATTTAAAGTTTGATGAAAATAAGTACGGCGCTATTGACCTAAACCATGTCACCACAATTGGTTTACCGACTTCTTCTTTAAGAACGCTTATTCACAACGCAAACCCTACTCTGCATTTAAAACTCTCAACCAATGCCAAAACATTAGGTGCAATCCGCTCTATGCCAGGTCGTTATTTAATGAATGGACATACGGCTTATGATTTTTTAAATGAAGTCATTAATGAAACTTCTTTATTAAAAAATCGCCTCTTTTTGAGTAATGAAACGCATTGGTGGGTACTCGGTAAACAAGAGCCGATTGTAAAAAATTTAGGTGTAATCGGTTGCCAAGTCAGACATTTACCCGATTTTTGCCAAGACAAAAACGTTACACCTATTACCATGTCAGCTTTAAGCTGTACTTATGTTGACCCTTGGGAAACATTAGGCATTGAAGGCGACAAATGGACATTATTAAAAGACTTAAGTGTTCATTTTATTCAAACATTCTTAACGCTTTGGGCAAAAGGAATCATGCCGGAATGCCACGGGCAAAACACGATGGTGTGTTATGAAAATAATAAGTTTAAATGCTTTATTTTACGTGACCACGATACCTTAAGAATATGTACCACAGCCATTGAAGAAAGCGGTTTTACACCTCCGATCTATACCATTGATACCAGTACACCGAACAATCTTATCTTTACTAAAAATGAGGACTTATTTAACTACTTCATTACCTTAGGGATTCAAATTAACCTCTACCCGATTGCTCTAGCTACTCTGAAATATACAGATCGTACAGAAAGCGATTTTTGGGAAATGGTTCAAGACATTATTCAAGATTTTGTAGAAACCCAACCGATTTCAGAGCAAATAAAATCGCAAATTCAAACTTATCTTTTTGACAATAAGACTTGGCCATTCAAACAGCTACTTACCCCTTTACTCGCGCAAGAAAGTGACTCAACAGGCATGCCAAGTAAAATCGGGACCACACCCAACCCTTATCAGAGCTTGTCTGTTTCTAGCTATGAGACCATGGATATTTAAATCATGCGCTCATCTCGCCTAGATCATTTCATTATTTTGCTCTGTCAGTTTTTTTCCACTTTCGGGCTCATGGTGCTGATTCCAATCATGCCGCTTTATATGGAAAAACTGACGGCGCATATGAGTGCTCCCACGATTTGGGCAGGTTTGGCACTCGCGGCTCCGGCTATTGGCAGTTTATTTACAGCACCGATTGTGGGTCATCTATCCGACACATTTGGCCATAAAAAAGCCTTGCTACTTTCTCTGGCTGGTTTCTGTATTTCAATATTACTTATGGCGAGTGCTCAGCATTTATACCTGTTTATTTTCGCGCGAATTTTACTCGGTTTTTGCGGTCTTTCCGTGATTTTAAATGCCTATGTTTCATATCTTTCCAATGAACAACAACGAGGTGCCGCTTTTGGGCAACTACAAAGTAGTGTTGCGCTCGCTTGCCTATGTGGTCCGGTTCTCGGTGGGATATTTATGGATCAATGGCGAGTTGAAGTATTACTCAACGCAACAGCATTTGTTGTGATGACCTTAATTTTGATTGCGTCAATTGTATTAACCAATCCCGTTAAAACCGAAGCGCCAAAAACCAAAGAGAAATCTAAGTTTCCAGCCTTCTTTGATAGAACGATTTTTTCATGGTTAAGCGCCGGTATTTTGGTTCAAGCGGGCGGCTTTGGTTTGGTGTCTTGCTTCGTTCTGTACATTAGCGAAATAAGCCAGAGCACTCATTCATCGTTATCTGCTGCAAGCTTAACAGGAACAATTCATGCACTCTCGTGGGGCGCGGCTTTTATTGCAGCAACCTATTGGGGAAAACGAAATGACCATAAAGGAGATTCTTTTAATAACTTCGTTTATGCATCTTTAATTTGTGGCATCACAATTTTTGCATTGATCTGGGTTTCTAATCTCTGGCTGATTCTTATATTACGACTCATACAAGGCTTCTGCTTTGCAGCTCTGATTCCTTCGATCTTACACACAATGTCTCTAAAAGCTGGTGCTCAAAGCCAAGGAAAAGTGATTGGTATTTCTAACAGTGCCTTTGTTTTAGGGCAACTTATTGGCCCAATCATCATCACCCTCACCTACTCATTTTTCAATATTACCGCTGCATTAATCTGCACTTCACTATTTTTTACCGCTGCGGGTTTAGTGGTGATTTTGAACAGATTCTTAATGGATACAATTTTAAAAGAGGCACAAGAATGAACTCAATTATTACAACAGATGCATGGTCTTATAAACTTTTCGAACAGTACCTGAATACTTTCTTTCGTGAACTTAAAGTGAATCTTGAAGAGCACATTATTCCAGCTCAAGATTCTCCTTTATTCACACTGTATACGGAGCACCCAGACACCCTATATTTTGCTTATACATTTAATGCATCTAACACAGTTGTTTATGGCGCAGTTCAACATCTATCCACCACTGGTTATCATAGATATCAACGTGGTTTTAGCCTACAAAACTTAAGCAACAATACATTTGACTCGCTTACCGACCCTAAAAATTTAGTGAAGCTGATTACAGATGAGCTGAATAGCTTATTTAAAGATAAAAATCAAAATAAGAACCTGTATTTTGATATTGCTAATAGTATCGAGAATACAAAATTCTTTTTAGAAAATAAGCCTTCCCAATCAGCAACTAAAGCGTTAAGCGGTTTTCAAGCAACTGAACAAGGCATGTTATATGGGCATCCTTTTCATGTGACTTCTAAAGCCAACTTAGGTTTTTCTAAAGAAGACATGAAAAAATATAGCCCTGAGCTAGGCGCCAGTTTCCAACTTCACTACTTCGCGGTTCATTCTTCTCTAATTCAAAAGCTGGTAAGTGAAGAACAGCCTTCTTACCATATTGAAGATGAAGTTTTAGAAACCGCAAAAGAGCGTTTGCAAGAAAACTTCGCAAACTATGAGCTTATGCCAACCCATCCTTGGCAAGCCAATTTCTTACTTCAACATCCATCGTTAAAGAAACATTTAGACAGCCAAGATGTAATCTATCTAGGTGCATTAGGCCAAACCGTATGGCCAACTTCATCCGTTCGTACAGTGTGGTTACCTCAATTGAACCTATTCTTAAAACTCTCTATTGATGTACGTATTACCAGTTTCATTCGTAATAACCCAATGGATGAGATGGAACGCGCGATTGATGCGAGCAAAATTATTATCAATCACAAGATTAATGAGCAATATCCAGACCTTGTGATTCTGCCAGAGTTAGAGGCGAAAACAGTCAAAATACCTGAGCTTGAAAGTTCATTTGGCATTATTTATAGAGCGGGACTTCCGCCAGAGGTATTAGAAAATACCCGAATGCTCGGCGGCTTGGTTGAAGAAAACGAAAACCATGAAATCCCACTTTTAAGCTTTATTCAGCAAGCGGCACCGAATCAAAATTTGCAATCGAACGATGCGAAAGACTTCATTACTTTTTGGTGGAAACAGTACGTTAAAGTTTCACTTATTCCATTAGTTGAGCTGTTTGCAAACAAAGGCATTAGCGTAGAAGCGCATATGCAAAACAGCTTAATGGAATTTAAAAATGGCTATCCACATCGCCTTATTCTTCGAGACATGGAAGGCATTAGCATTGTTCCAGAAATGATAGAAGACAACTCATCTATTTCTGAAGATAGTACCGTTTGGTTCTCTCAAAAAGATGCATGGACGTTTTTAAAATATTACCTCGTGATCAACCATATTGCTCATCTCATCAGCGCAATTGCACGAGTTACAGCCATTGAAGAAGCCGAACTTTGGCAAACCACCCGTTCTACGCTCACACAAGAAAACTTTAGCGCCAAAGGCCAGCAATACCGCGATTTATTAATTCATTCACTCACATTACCAATCAAGGCAAATATGTTAAATACGCTCTACCACAGTGGTGGCAATCCAATCTGGATTGAAGTTGAAAACCCTATTTATAAATATCGCGGCGCAGAAGACCTTTGCCCTCTTCAAGCGACACAACAAGCCAACTATAAGACCCTTGCAGAAAATCGAGTGATGGGCCAATTATTAGAAGCACTCATTTTTGAAAATACCTTTAAATACGAGTTTTCTAAAGGTCAAATCAAGTTTTATATTTCCGATACTATTTTTTATACCTGCGCGGCCAAACGACATTTTAGTTTTAAACGAATTAAGTTAGATCCTTCAAGCTTAGTCCGTTCTGATATTACTTTAGACACTGAAACTCGCCCTAACTTAAAAACGCTACTTGCCGATCTAAAAAATATTATTGAAGCAGACCCAGTTAAATGGCAAAACTTTAATGATGAACTCAATTTAACTTACGTTAAACATGCGCAAACTTTAAGCCAAGCGCCTGCTCAACCATTAAGAACTTTGCCTTACCTAGAACAAGAAGCGCGAATTACCAATGCGCATTTATATCACCCAAGTTTTAAGTCTCGTATTGGCTTCGATTTAAAAGAAAACCAGAAATATGCACCAGAGCTTTCTGAAGGTTTTACGGTTCAATGGGTCGCGACTCATAACAGTTTATGCAAACTGGTTTTAAGTGAAACCATTAATTTAGAGCAGCTTTATAAACAGCATTTTTCAGAAAAAGATCTACAGGCAATTAGTGACCAATTAAAAGATAACAATTTAGATTTTAAAGATTATATTCTTACCCCAATTCACCCGTGGCAGTGGGATAAAATTATTGAATTATATTATCAAGATGCAATCAGCAACCAACTGATCATTCCGTTAGATATTGAAGGTCCAACTTATTTACCACAGCAGTCAATTCGAACCTTATCAAATATTAGTGATATCTCGGCGCTTTCTCTTAAATTGGCAATGAACTTGGTTAATACATCGACCTCTCGTGTATTGGCACCGCATACCGTTCAAAATGCAGCAAAAATGAGTGACTGGCTTTATAACATTGTTGAGCAAGATCATATTTTAGAAAAACAGCGCAAACCTGTTATTTTAAGAGAGATTGGCGGTCTCTCAGTTAACCAGCCGATTGCCCTTCCTGTTCAATACGGCGCACTCGCCTGCATTTGGCGCGAAAGTATTTACAGCTACTTAAAAGAAGGTGAATCGGCAACACCAGTAACAGGGTTGATGCAAGTTGATACGGACCAAAAACCTCTCATTGATGAGTGGATTCAAGAGTATGGGATCGCGTTCTGGTTAGAAAAGTTACTTACCAATGCTTATCTGCCTATCATGCATATTTTATGGTGCCACGGCCTCGCTTTAGAGTCACATGCACAAAACATGGTACTTATTCATAAAAATGGCTTACCCGTTAAAGCTGCTTTGAAAGATTTCCACGATGGAATTCGCTTTAGTCGTCATCTTTTGCGCGAGCCCGACCTTTTACCCAACTTACAAGATGCGCCGAAAGAACATGCCAAAATTAATCCGAACTCTTTCTTGGAAACCCATTCTCCAAATGAGTTAAGAGACTTTACTCAAGATGCGCTGTGGTTTGTAAATTTGGCAGAGTTAGCGATTTTCTTAAATGAACATTATGACTTCGATGAAATCAAATTCTGGACTATGTTAAGAACCATCATCAATCAGCATAAAGAAGCTCACCCAGAATTTAGCGAACGATATGAATTATTTAACTTTACAGATGACACTATCGACATTGAACAGCTGGCAAGCCGCCGTTTCCTTCCAGAAATTCGCTTAAGAGTACAAACCACACCAAATCCGCTCAGTCTTATTAAGGAAATTGAATATGAATAAGCATTCGATTTCTTTTAAGAAACGAATAGCAAATGGCGAAACGCTTTACGGAATATTTTGTTCCGTAGCTTCTCCGATTAATGTTGAGCAACTGTCACTAGCGGGCTACGACTTTATTATTATCGACTTGGAACATACTTTATTTAGTACGTCTCAAGTCGAGACAATGATTTTAGCCGCTAGGGCTATGTCTATTGATTTGTTTGTAAGAGTGCCTCTAAACGCTAACCACCTCGTACTACCTCTGCTCGATGCAGGTGTAACAGGCATTGTGTTTCCGCGTATTGAAAATGCTCAGCAAGCACAAGAAGCTGTGAACTATTGCCACTATATGCCGCTTGGGCAAAGAGGATTGAATTCGACAAGGCTAAATCGATACGGTATTGATGATTTAGCGAGTTTTGTTCAACAGGCAGCAAACGAGACTGTTGTCATTGCTATGATTGAAAGCTTAGAAGGACTAGAACAACTTGATGAAATTTTAAAAGTTGAAGGCATCGATATTATTCTTGAAGGTGCTGCCGACCTCTCTCAATCGATGGGAATGCCATGGCAAACCAGCCATCCAAAACTGAAAGAAAAGATTCAAGAGATGTATATAAAGACTAAAAATAGTCAAAAGCATTTCTGTGCTATTCCCCGACAACCTGAAGATATTGCTGCATGGAAACAACAATCCGTTCAGCTTTTTGTACTCGGTGATGACCGCAGCATTATTCGCCGTGCCCATCAAAACCATCTAAATACATTTAAGGACAACTCATAACTGTTCACACCTTTTTAGGGGAATAAATTCCTATTCCCCTAATTCATTGAATAAATTTCAAATATATTATTTTAAAGCAATTAATAATATTGTTAATTACAATGATTCTCATTTATAATTCGCTCAATTTAAAATCACTCTCAGGGCGAGATAATGGGAAATAACATAAAAAGTAATAAACTTTTTACAAGAAAGTCTGAAGTTAAAAATATCATTCCACTTCTTTCACTTGGTGGAGCTATTTTCCTTTCAAACTCAGCATTTGCAGCTTCACCTGCTGAAACCACAGAAACAGAAAAGAAACCTGAAGCACTTCCTACAATTACAATCACTGCTTCACGGACAGATGAACTCTCTACCTCTGCCAAACAAGTCACCAAGTTAGATGAAAAACAAATTGAACTTTTAAGAAATGGTTCATCTGGAAGTATTGCGACTGTTTTAGCGAAAGCCGTACCAGGCCTATCGGACTCAAGCCGAACCATTACCGATTATGGTCAAACCTTACGTGGTCGTAATGCCCTGATCTTGGTGGATGGCGTGCCGATGAACCTTACACGCGATACATCACGTGGACTTTCAGCAATTGATCCTGAAAGTATTGCGAATATTGAAGTGATTCGCGGCAGTAATGCTATTTATGGCGGTGGTGCTGCGGGTGGAATTATTTCAATTACCACAAAAGCTGCCGGTGGTGAACCTACCGCAAAAACCGTCATTGGACTACAAACACCTTTAACGAATTTCCGTTCTGATGCTTTGGGTGGAGATATTCACCAATATTTCACAGGCAGCTTTAATGCATTTGATTATGCATTTGATTTTGGTTATCAACGTATTGGTAGCCCATACGATGCAAGTGGTGACCGTGTTGCACCGGAACCAAGTCAGGGCGATTTATATGATGCTGATGCTTACAGCGTAGGTGGTAAGCTTGGTTATCATATTGATGACAACCAATATCTACAATTCGCTGCAAACTACTACAATGCCGAGCAAGACTCAGATTATGCATCTGACCCAAGTGTGAAGAATGCTCCTGCTGGAACTGTACCAGCGAAAGCAATTAAAGGCTTAAAGCTCAAAGACCAAAATAAAAATGAAAACCAGATCTACAATTTGACCTATACAAACAAAGACCTGTTTGGGAATAAAGTTGATGCTCAAATTTATTACCGAGACTTCTTTACACGTTTCTCACCGTTTGATGCACGAAAAAATCCGAATCGGGGTGGTAACGTAGACCAGATCTATCAAGAAAATAATATACTTGGCAGCCGCTTAACTGTGACCACACCGCTTGAGTTTTTAGGTGACTCCTCACTGGTTTGGGGTGGTGACTTTAGCCGTGAAAAAAGCGAAATGCCTTTAGATACTTTCGATCCTGATATTTATGACCAATCTGGGGGTCTAGAGTTTGTAAAAACTGGCAAGCTCATTTATTTACCTGAACTTACAACGCAAAGTGTGGGTGGTTTTATACAGTTAAAACACCGCTTTAATGACCAATGGTCAGCAGAAGCTGGTACGCGTTATGAAGACAGCTATGCCCAAATTGATAGCTTTGTTCCATTATCCCAATTTGATCCTAACACACAATCATATAAGCCAAACCCTTATGTATATCAAGGTGGAAAAGTAAAAGCTGATGCATGGTTGTACAATGCTAATGTGACTTTCTCTCCAAATGACCAACACTCAATTTATGCATCATTTAACCAAGGTTTTCAATTACCTGATGTTGGTGTAATTATTCGTAATGCCAATAATACAGATAAGGAAAAAAATTATGAATTATCATCTTCATTTTTAGAACCTGTAAAAGTTGATAACTATGAATTAGGCTGGAAAGGAAACTTCAATAACTTCTCATCAAGCTTAGCCGTCTTCCACTCTACTTCTGATCTAGGCGCTGTGCAGTCTTTCAGCAATGGTCTGGCACTTAGCAGAACCAAAGAAAAAGTTACTGGTCTTGAAGCAACTTTTGACTATCTTGACGATGCTAATGTTTGGGGAACTGGTGGTAGTGTTACGTGGATGAAAGGTCGTGAAACACCTGAAAACGGTGCTGAACAAGACATGACGGGTTTCCGTATTCCACCATTAAAACTAACAGCTTATGTTTCTTATAGCCCAACTGAAACTTGGACCAACCGCCTACAAGCAACTTACTTCGGCTCAGAAGATTACCGCTTAAATGGTGTAAATGGTTTTGGTCGCTACGATGTAAAAACGTATACAACAGCTGATTTAATCAGTAGTTTTGCACTTAACAAAAAAGACACTGTGACGATTGGTTTAGAGAACATGTTTAACCGTAAATACTATCCTCTTTATAGCCAATTATTAAGATCGGGTGATAACACTAGCCATTTGGTGGCAAATGGTGCAACACTTAAAGTGACTTATAGTCACAAGTGGTAATCAAAGCTGACATAGAATGATTCACAAAAAAGGAGATCAGCGCGATCTCCTTTTTTAATAAAAAAATAAAGTTTTATTTTCTTTGCTTTATTAGCTAAAAGTCGGCTGTCGGAACTCCCCTAGCTTTCCCCTAGAAATTTTGTTAACTTGATTTCGTTACATATTCAAAATACAGTTTTCTAACCAACATTCCTCACTAGATTGTTAATGAAAGCTAATACTAATATGTAGTTTTACCAATATTTTTAATGGGGCAAGTCAGAATGGACATCTCCCACCGCGAAATTTACGCGCTTGTAGACATTAATAACTGTTATGTCAGTTGTGAGCGACTATTTGACCCCAAACTTATTGGCGTGCCCGTTGTCGTGCTTTCTAATAACGATGGATGTGTTGTATCACGCAGTGAGGAAGCAAAAAACATGGGTATCAAAATGGGTATTCCATGGTACCAAATCGAAGAAGAAGCTCTCCAAGCAGGCGTACATGTCTATTCAAGTAACTACACTTTATATGCTGAGATGTCTCGTCGCTTTTTTTCGGTTTTAGGTGAATTCTTCTCACCCGATGATTTAGAAGCTTATTCTATTGATGAATGCTTTATCCGTTTAACCCCTTATCTTCAAACTCTAGATATTCATTCTCATTGTGCCAAAGCGGTAGAAACCCTAGAAAAATGGTTAAGCTTACCTTGCTGTATTGGCATCGGATATTCAAAAACTCAGGCCAAGTTAGCCAATCACTACGCTAAAAAAATTAAAAGCTTTAATGGAATTTGTAATTTCACTACCTTAGATCCCCTACTGCTTGAAGACCTCATGCAACAAACTTCCGTCAAAGAAGTGTGGGGAATTGGCTACCAATTGGTCAAACAATTACGAAGCTATGAAATTTATTCATGCCTAGACTTAACTTTTGCCAATGAACACCATCTCGCAAAAGCTTTCTCTGTGGTTATGGCACGTACTATTCGTGAGCTAAAAGGCCAATCCTGTATCCAACTCGATGATCCTGCCATCGTCACAAAACGAATTTTAGCATCACGAAGTTTCGCTCAAGCTTTATCCAGCATTGAGATTATTAAACAAGCGCTCATCTTTCATCTCAATCGCGCTCATCGGCGCTTAATGAAACAAGAACAGCTGTGTGCCTGTATTCAGGTCATGCTTTATGAAAAAACAGATAAACCACCTTATAAAAAAGCATCATCTCAAGCGATAGGTTTAACGTATGCAACAGATGACCTATGCATATTAACTAAAGCAGCCATGCAACAAATTGATGTTTTATATAAAGAAAATAAAAAGTACATTAAGATTGGAGTATTATTTTGTGGTTTGCACGCCCGTCAACATCACATTGATGACTTATGGCAACCTCTTGAGTTAATTCAGCAAAGACAACAACTCATGAAAACACTAAGTACAGTTCGTAATCGATTCGGCAGTCACTATCTACAAGTCGGTTATCATTCCAGTAGTCCATCTTGGCATATGAAACAATGTCACCGTTCAAAAAACTATCTAACTCGATGGAATGAGCTACTTGTAATTGGAGAGAATTCTACAGCCGTTACACAAAATACATGAACTGTTTTTGTCAATTCAGTTTAAAATGAGCTTCATTAAATTACTTGAAATTTTGTCATTTTTTAACATTGCTAAATCATCGCAAAATTTACAATATATAAGCCGAATTTGGTATACCCTTTCTGCGACAATTAAAACAAATTATAAAAAAATTGTAGAAACATATGCCATAATAAGCAAACTTTGCAGACATCTTGCAAAGAATATTTGCAACTTTAGAGCTGGAGCAATCTGAATGAGTTCGACCATTTTGGTGATTCATGGACCGAATTTGAATTTGCTGGGAAAACGCGAACCAGAAGTATATGGTCATCTTACCCTAGGTGATATTAACCAACAACTCGTTATCCAAGCTCAAAACGCATCAATTACATTAGATACTTTTCAAAGCAATTGGGAAGGTGCCATTGTTGACCGTATTCATCAGGCACAAACCGAAGGCGTAAAACTTATTATTATTAATCCTGCGGCCCTCACCCATACTTCCGTTGCTCTACGCGATGCCCTACTCGGCGTTGCCATTCCATTTATTGAAGTACATTTGTCGAATGTCCATGCAAGAGAAGCATTTAGACATCATTCATATTTATCCGATAAAGCAATTGGCGTGATCTGTGGTCTTGGTGCAAAAGGTTATAGTTTTGCACTCGATTACGCTATTGAAAAAATTCAACCATCTAACCCAAACTAGTTTAGGAATAGTCGCCCATGGATATCCGCAAAATTAAGAAACTCATCGATTTAATGATTGAGTCTGACTTGCAAGCGATTGAAGTTAAAGAAGGTGATCAATCAATCGCTTTAACTCGCCGTAGTCCAGTCGTTGCTGCGGCTGGTGTAGCACTTCCGGCAGCTCCTGTTGCAGCAGCACCAGTTGCAAAAACACCACGAGGAGCAGTTGAAACTTCTCCAATGGTTGGTGTGTTCTACGCTGCTCCAAGCCCAGGCGAAGCACCATTTGTTAAAGTAGGTCAAACTGTATCTGCTGGTGAAACTTTGGGTATTATTGAAGCAATGAAAATCATGAACCCAATTGAAGCAACTCAAAGTGGCGTGGTTGAAGAAATTTTAGTGAAAAATGGCGATGTAATCCAATTCGGTCAACCTTTATTCCGTTATCGCGCGTAATTACCTCGGGGACGTCTATGTTGCAAAAAGTTTTAATTGCAAACCGTGGTGAAATCGCTTTACGAATTACCCGGGCTTGCAAAACATTAGGAATCAAGACTGTTGGTATCTATTCAGATGCTGATAAAGATTTGATGCATTTACGTTTTGTTGATGAAGCAGTATGTATTGGTCCCGGTGCAAGTAGTGATAGCTATTTAAATATCCCGGCAATTATTACTGCTGCAGAAATTACCGGTGCCGATGCTATTCATCCCGGCTACGGTTTTCTTTCAGAAAATGCTGAATTTGCTGAAATTGTAGAAAGTTCAGGTTTTACTTTTATTGGTCCACGTCCAGAACACATTCGCCTTATGGGGAACAAAGTTTCTGCGATTGTTGCCATGAAAAAAGCTGGTGTACCTACTGTACCTGGTTGTGACCATGCTGTAACCATCCACAATGCCCTTGCAGAAGCTAAAGAAATCGGCTTCCCGCTTATTGTTAAAGCGGCATCAGGTGGCGGTGGACGTGGTATGCGTATTGTTGAGCGTGTAGATACACTACTTGAATCAGTTCAAGCAGCTCAGCGCGATGCAGAAATGTGGTTTGGTGACGATACCGTTTACATGGAACGCTTCTTACAGAAACCTCGCCATGTTGAAGTGCAAGTTCTTGGTGATGGTAATGGTCATGCGATTCATTTATATGACCGCGACTGTTCATTACAACGTCGTCACCAAAAAGTGTTAGAAGAAGCACCTGCTCCAAATCTACCAGAGCAAGCTCGAGCTGATATCTTAGAAGCATGTGTTCATGCATGTCAGTTAATGCAATACCGTGGCGCTGGTACGTTTGAATTTCTATTTGAAGATGGTGAATTCTTCTTTATCGAAATGAACACTCGTGTTCAAGTAGAGCACCCTGTTACTGAAATGGTTACTGGTGTTGATATTATTGAACAACAGTTGCGTATTGCAGGCGGCCTAGGACTAGAGCTTCAACAAGAAGATATCAAAGTTAATGGTCATGCAATCGAATGTCGTATCAATGCTGAAGATCCAACAACTTTCTTACCTTCACCAGGTAAAATTGAAAGTTTCTATGCGCCAGGCGGTGCTGGTATTCGTTTAGATTCTCATATCTACCCAGAATATAGCATTCCACCTTACTATGACTCTATGATTGCTAAATTGATTTCTCATGGTAAAGACCGTGAAACTTCACTTGCTCGTATGCGTCAAGCGTTAGATGAAATGATCCTTACAGGAATTAAAACTAACATTCCTCTGCATAAAGATCTCATTTTGCAAGATAAGAGCTTCTGTTCTCAAGCAATGGACATCCATTACCTTGAAAAGCACTTGTTAAAGCAATTGGAAGAAAAGAAGAAAGCTGAAACTGCATAATAAAAAAAGCCTCTTATACGTAAGAGGCTTTTTTTATATCCATTAGTTTATGGTAGGACTCTACGTAAAGTCGCAAAACACTGCTCACCCTTAGCGGTTGAACAGAAGTTGATAGTATGGTCATTTTTCCACTGTACAAAATACTGAGAAACATCACCTGTTTGATCTTGTTTCTGACCCGAACAATCTACTTTATTATTATCAAATTTAATTTGCATCACTAAAGCAGCTAACTGCTCTTTAGGGTCATCAGATGGTTGATATTCATATAAACCGTATGACCACTCTTGACCACTTTTGATCACTACATCATTACTACTACGGAAGTTATAATATTCCACACATTTCTTATTATTTGGAATTTCCATTCCCCATAATCCCATAATTTCAGGACGCGTAACAATACGTATAGCATTAGGATTACTTGCAGTCCGAACGGGTTGTTCGGCTGGCTGTTGAGTAGCCGTTTCTGCCACAGCTAAACCAGAACAAGCCCACAATAATCCAATAATATAAATATTTTTCATAGATTTATTAATCATTAAACGCATGAAGTTAAGTTAGCATATTTTTTGACAAAATCACTGTTCCATAACCATATAAAAACAATATTTTTCAACTGTAACGTGCCACAACAAGTCATCAAACAATTTAATATTTACTTGCTTTTTTCAATATAAACTCTTTGTTTTAGATTATCTCAAGCTTAGGCAGCTGAAGAATCGACTTGTTTCGGAAGCCACATTACAAAGCACAAACCTAACAGTACAACCACGCTGGCACACATAAAAATGAGTTCACCAGAAAGAATTTTCCAGAAATGCCCAGCCAGCACACTACCAAAAGCTACACCGAGTCCCCACATGGTACTGTAAAGAGCTTGTCCACGCCCTTGCTGTCCAGCAGAGAAGTTTTGAAAAATAACTCTCATTGCAATTAAGTGAAATAAACCAAAACTAAAAGCGTGCAAACACTGTGCAAAAAGCTGACCAACAAAGTAATGTGAAAATAGTGCAACTAACATCCAACGTATGCTCGTCACTAGCAAACACACAATGACTAAACTACGCCACAAAAAACGTTGAAAAATCTTTGAGGCAATTGAAAACATAAAAATTTCAGCAAAAACCCCTATTGCCCATAAAAATCCAATTTCAGTCGTACTGAAATTCAAAGATTTTAGAAAGTTACTATAAAAACTATAAAAAGGTGCATGTGAAAAAAGTAAAATAAATTCAATTGTGAAAAATGCAGCTACTGTCGGGCGCTTTAATACAGGAAGTAAAGACTCTAACTTTTTCTGTGAGGCAGGTGCACCATCTGGTTCCCGAATGGTAAAAGACCAAATAAATGCCAATGAAGCAATAATTAATAATAAAATTGGAAGCATCGAAATAGGTACTATTTCCAGAAGCGCACCAATAACAAATACACCGACAATAAATCCAACAGATCCCCACTTACGAATTTTGCCATAAAGTTTAGCTTTTTGATCACCCAACCAAAATAAAGTAACCCCTTCAAATTGAGCTAAAATAGCATTTTGGAAGAAGCTAAAAATAAGCATGAGTAAAGCTATGGATTGAAACGTATTTGGCACTATAAAAATAGCTAACCATATACATGATTCCATCCAAGTGGCCAGCCGCACTAACAGCATTCGCTTACCAGATTTGTCGGCAACCCATCCCCATACTAAAGGCGCAAAAAAACGAGTTACAATCGCAATTGATGATAAAACACCAATTTCTTGATAATTAAACCCTTGATCTTGAAGATATAAATTCCAATAAGGCATAAACGTACCAACAATGGAATAGTAAAAAAAGTAGAATCCGCCGAGTCTGGTTTGGATTGTAAGTGGTTGGAACAAGTTGTAAACCTTAGTAGTTTCAATAGGTTAAAATTAGAGATAATTGTATATTCAAAGCATCCCAACCCCACAATTTTAACACTTTGTTTTCCAATACAAATAACTAAATTATTAATAGCTTACTTCGCCTTTAAAAGCTTTTTTTATTGATAAGAAAGACTAAATGAATATAAGACAACTGTAATTTAATTTGTACAATCTGTTAACTTGTGTAAAAATACATTTAATATTCATAAGGTATTTATTCATCAGATGTTTTTTCTTATTTTTTTAATTTGCCTTTTTCTGTTTTTACTTATTCTAAAACAACATTACCGTTGATTACCTTTTTACATCTATCTTTCCTTTAAAAGCTTTTACACCCTCTTCAAATTAGAACAATTAAAAAATCAAATCTAAACCTCATGACTATTCGCATGAGCAACTCAATATAAAAACAGACTCAACATCAAATTCTAACAGATTATTAATAAGTTACTGTAACAACTATCGTATCTGAGTACTTACCAGGTGTCGTTGAAATAGTTGTACCCTGCGGAATTTTCCCATAAACATTTGTACTTTGGGCACTGCCTGAGCCTGTTTTAGAAACACCTCCAGAACCTCCCACCGTGTTTACACCACCAGTAGTGTCCCATACCGTACTATAGTTAGAATCTTTATATAATTGATAAGGAATATACTCACTACTGCCATTTGTCATACGTCTAAAACCACCAACAATACGGTTATTTCCATCGCCCAAATAAATACTGTATGGCGTACTATTATTACAAGTGGTGTTCACTACTCCTTGAGCTGTGTAATCACGACTCGTCGTACCAATATCATTAATATTGCCAAAATCCACATTTGATGTGGAATCTAATTGGCACAAACTCGGTACAATATAATTAGCAGTGATAGTGGTATTACCTGAATCCCACCCCCCCCCACTATTCCCCTCACAAACACTGCTCGAATTTGCTTGCATGTCCCAGAATAGTTGAATGGAGCCTGTATAAGTTCCTATTGGATAGGCGGTTAAGGAACCCGATCTCGCTGGAACTTTAATACTTACTGAGTAACTAATAATATTACTTGGTGCAACCGTTGTAACTGGACCATACCAAACATTTGAAGTTTGATTCGTGGTAGAAGAGCCAGCCCCACCTACAGTTGCCGTAACAGTATAAGGTAAGGTCACACTATTATTCGCAGTGGTTGCCCCTGTAAATACAGTCTTCATACACATGTATTGTGATATTTGAGCAGTACTTCCCACATTCGTACAGCGAATGGTTCCCGTATAGGTAATAGTAGCATCACTATTAATAGTGGCAGCCGTATAGGTATACGTACCATTAGTGGTTCCAGTTACCGCACAAGCAGCATGTGCAGAGCTAAAAAATGCATATAATATAAAAAACAAAACAGGTGCTAAAATATACTTTATGGCCAATGAAAACTTTTCATTCTTCATCCAAAAACTATGACTCGCAGTAGTTATCGACATATATAAGGCCCCATTTTTTTAGCACTGTATTGCTTATTTTCATACGCAAAATTAACTTGGCATGAGCCATGATCCAAAAGATCGACTTCAAGTTTGTTTTGCTTTAAGAGGTTTGGAATAAATACTTCACCGTCATAGCCAACTACACCATTTTGTTGCCCATTAATGCGAACCGTATAACCTGGTAATAACGGTGAATTATTTTGGTCAACAAGCTTCACTAATCCAGAAATGACCCGATGAGCACCGAAGTCAATCAAAGCTCCTTGGCGGTAACCTACGAATGCTGTTTGGTTAGTGGATTTAACATCCCACTCTAAAGGTAAATATGATGGATCTAGATAGATATGATGAAGCTGATAAGGTCTTAAATTTGCAATTAAGAATCGACCAGTTCCATCAGTTGCTCCTAAATTTACCCCGCCATTTAAAATTTGGCTTTGTGGCCCAGCATTGGTCACGACTGCGTAGCCATCACCAATTTCATTAGCCGCAAAAATTCGCCCTGCTGCCGCAACCAATGATCCTGTCGCAGAAAGTGCAACTTGGTCGTTATCCCCAATTCGATTGTATCGACCTGTCAGGTAAGCTGCACGAGCACGATAAGAAGCATAGACCGATGCATTGTTTTGATTCACATCTTGATCACGCTCAACATAACCTCCCCATCCAAATGCACCGATTTGTGGATCGCTAAATCCATTTATTTCTTGTCTATACGTTGTTTTACCACTTTCATTAGAAATACTTGTAATTGCATTGACTCGGCTAGATGGGGTATAGCGCAGCGCAAAGTAAATGCCATAGTTTTTTTGGTGTTCATAATCTTTATACGCTGATGCATAAAAGCCCCAGTTTTTGTTCAGGCTTCCACTTAAATTGGCAGACACTAATTTATTAGAGTTGTCGCTATATTTGATCTGGTTATAGCCCAGATAAGCACCATAGCCTGCGTAAAAATTATAGTTAATGCCTGCCCTAAAAATCTCATCTGCCAGCGCACTGTAACTTAAATAATTTTTTGGTTCATCATCGGATTGATTATCTTTTAAATATCGAATTTGAGACACACGGGCAAGGTCAAAGTAATTATCAAATACCTTACGGTAGCTGGTATTAAATGAAATATTTTTACTAATACGCCCTTCTAATCCAAGCAAAGCAGAATAACCGTTTTCATCTTTATACTGGCTCGCTGCAATATCAGCATTAATTACCCCAAAACCAAACAGGTTCTTGGCAAAACCAGTGCCTAGATTTGATAAACCATCTGTTGAAGCCTCTGCACCACCACTTAAGGTCAGTGAGTTGCTGTAACCATATCGAATCGCACCCGAAGCAAAAGTGGCATCATCATAATCGTTTGAATACAGTCCGTAGTTATAGCGTGGAACGCCGACATCTACTGAAAATTCATTAATACCTTTTGCCAGAATTTTTGATGAAAAATAGTAAGCCTGTTTGGTAATGCTCTGCTGACCCGTTGCATCAGTGGTCACAAGTGTGACTTCATTACCTGAAATAAACGGGAGCTGTTTAATGTCAAATGGACCTGATGGCACAAGGCCTGAATAAATCTTTTGTTGGTTAACGTATAAATCTAAAGTTGAAGGAAGTGCGGCTGAGCCAGAAAATTGTGGCAGTGCTGAAGTGACAATATCACCTCGTTGAGTATAAGCACTCGACCATTGAAAACCCGCCAAACGTACACTGCTACCCCAGTCAGAACTATTGGAAATAAAATCCCCTAAGGTATATATCCTGATCTTTTCTGGGTCTACGTACTGCCACTTACTTTCTAAGCGCACCCATTTTTCATGGCTATAACTCGTTTCATTACTACCGTTGTATAAAACACCTGAAGAAAAGTTACCAATTGCGCTGTTAAAGATCCCTTCTGCCGAACCTGAGAAAACATTCTCGTCATTGGTTACGGTGTTATATAAACTATAGTTCAGAATAGCCGCATTTAAGGGCTTCATTTTCAGCAAATAAGGACTGGTGATCTGCTGACCATTTAAGTCAACTGAATAATCCGTCAGCATGTTCGATGGAACTTGTAAATTTAGAGCCTGTTCATTCTCTAGATATTTGAACCGGATTCCTTTTAGTTCATCAATACACACCCATTGATTATCAGGAGTCTGCTCATCCATTTTCACCCTTAAAACTTTCAAGTCACGAGAACGGATATACAGTTTTCTATCTTGATCTTGGCGCACCGAGATCAAATCTGTTGAAATACTCGAATTAATAGAAATCTTTAAGAAAAGCTGTGTGTATGCCTTATCAGAAATGAATACCTGATGAGAAGAACTTGTAACTTCCGGAATACTTGGTAAAGCAGCATTGGTGCTATCTTGCAATGATTCAGCAAAAGCATGAATCGGCAAGTACATAACACATAAGGCACTTACGAGATATTTCATGTGTGCCTCTTTAAAGAGATGTTTGCTTACCGTTAATATTCAATGAAATATTATATTTATGATCCGTTTGAAATTTAAAATCAGGACTGATATTAAAATTTCTTGCTTTGCCAGCAAGAATATAACCATTCACTGTATTTACTTTAATTGCATAACTTTTATTTGCTGTTGTATCAACAAGAGTTAGATTGCTTAAAAGTGCATGTCGATTTCCAACATTATTAATTATAAGAGAGGAATTATTTTGCTCTTGCTGAATTGACCAAGTAAGTTTAGTCATTGCGTCCTTATTGACTACAAATAGGGGCAATGAAGAACGTAGTAGTACGTTAACCCCCTGATCTACTTTACGGTTATCAATCGGTTTTGGTAGCTCATCAATAATTATACGATAGGTTTGTTCACCAGAAACTGGTACTGGATTAATTCTAACTACACGTAAGTTATAAGAATCATTAGGTTGTAATTTTAAAAATGGTGGACTAATCGCGATCTCATCTGTAGGTATTAATTGATCTTGCCCAGCATTTTGGCGCCATTCAAATACACGTACCTGCAAATCACTACTTTCATTTGACTGATTATACAAACTAATTGAGGACGCAGCTTGATCACTTAATATTTCAACACTTACAGGCGAAAGACGAATTGATGCAGCATTCAGCATACTAGGCAAAAATAATAATAAACTTGTAGTAACAAAGATATTTTTTCTCATGATTTGCCCAGAACGACTTTTCTCAAATTAGGCTAGCTCTCTAAATCAAGAGCTAGCAATGACACAATAAAACTTATTAAAAATTAATAAGTTACTGTTACAGTCACAGTATCAACATAGCTACCAGCACTTGGTAAAGTTGAGCCAGCTGGAATACGACCATAGACGTTAACTGTTTGTGGTGCACCAGTACCAGTACCGCTATAAGCAGTAGTTGCAATACCAATCGCTGTTGCACGGTTAGTGTCAGAGAAAAGGTTGTAAGGAATATATTCGTTGCTAGTTGCACCACCAATCATACGACGTTGAGTCGTTTGAGCATTTTTGCCAGCATCGAAAGCCAAAGTCCATGGCACAGTGTTGTTACATAAAACTTTAATTGCAGTACCACCTGTCGTTGTGGTGTCTGCGTCTACATTGCTTGCAAGAGAACTTAAAGTACCAAAATCTAAAACTGCGTTAGCTGTTGTACCTGTAGCTGAAGTATTCAATACACAGCTATTTGTAATTGTTGCTTTAACGGTCAAAGTACCTGTTGCAGTTGCAGCATTTGCGGCATTGATAGACATTAAACCCAAAGTAATTACTGATAAAATGAGAGAATTTTTCATGGTTAAAAACCTTTTTACATTACGCCAATAAAATTAATAGATGTAAAAACTAGCCTTCCCCATCACAATCACTAGCTTTTCTGATTGTTTTTTCAAAGCGTTATTTTTTTACTCTACTTACGGCGCATAATACAAAAAAACAACAAAAACACTAATATAAGTTTCATTCTAAATATCAATTAACAATTCAACTTCTGATGAATTTCTCAATTATAAAAATTTTTAGGGTTTAGCGCGCTTTTTATGTCGATTTTCGATAATTTCATCTAGCTTTTGTTAGTTTTACTAAAAAAATTATAGATTTTCATTAGTTAAAGTTTACCATCACTTTTAGTATTTTATATTTTTTTAATTTTTGGTAAAAAAAATTATGGACAAAAAGTAAGCTACTGATTGTTCTATATATTTTAAATGAATAACAAAAGAATATTTTATGAATAAGAAGTCTAAGTAACTTATAGATATTTTTAGGATTTTTCAATAATTTTCAGCAATTGCACACTATTTCCTTCTACGAGAAGGAGGGCGTGTTAGCTTAACTATTTCTAAAAATTAAATGAAAAATCAAACCAAGAAATCCACCGACCATAGCAAAACCTAACTGTATATAGGCTTTACCATACCAAGCTAATTCCCTAAATTGATAATCTGCACTTTGCGACCCAATGACTAAAATATTTTTAATGTCCCAGCTATGGAATCCTTTAGGTCTTTCTGCAAAAAAATCTAGAATAGGTGTAAACCCAAAAACAAATAAAATACCAAGTAATGGATAAACGATAGATCCAGGAAAGATAGGATTATTCTTTCTTTCCATCGAGTCAAATATTATAGTTGCAGCAACTAATATACTTTGTACTAAAGCAACTATTTTGAAAGTATCTAGATCAAAACCGAGATAAAACATTAAAGTTAAGAGAATAACCTCTGTGAGAAAAACAGAGCAGATTAATAGCTTCCAATTCATTTCAGTCCTTAAATGATTTTTTAGAATCTTATATAGTTGTAGTAATGTCTATTAAAAATAATTATTTCAATTTATTTATACTAGCAAAAAATAATTAAATAGCACAACATTAATTAAATCAAAAAATATACAAACAAAAAAAGTTATTATTAATTAAATCTAAAGTTAAATTTAATTACCCCTTTTAATAAAAACATTTAATAGAAATAGTTCTTATTACAACTACAACTAAAAATTTATAAAATATATCAACTTAATAATTAAGTATTTGATAATTTATTTAATCCCCTAAACCTCCCAAATAGATATTATTAATCGCTTAAATATTTTCTTTAAAAATCTATTTCTAAATTGAGTGAACCACGGCTGTACTGTTCGCTTTATCTTGAGACTAACAATTCCACACTTGTAGTTTCACTTGCTTCTTGGCAAGGTATGTACCAGTAAAACATTAGGAATTTGTTCCAATATGGCGAGTCCAGCACAAATCATTCGACATAAATTTCTCAATACATTCTTTTCGCGCCATTCTCTCTGGTTCTTATGTATTTTTACTGCACTGAGCATTACATGGTTTCGAACCGTATACACCCCTCATAGTATCTATTATTTTATTTCAGATACTCTCCTTAACGGGTTATGGGTGCTTACGGGTGCGCTAAGTTTAGTAGGCCTTTATGATGTTTTGCAGAATAAACATTCAATTCTAAGAAACTACCCAATTATGGGGCATTTCCGTTTTTTATTTGAAGATATACGCCCAGAAATTCGCCAATACTTTATTGAAGCGGACCAAGATGCTCTACCTTTTTCTCGTATGCAAAGAAGTCTAGTTTATCAGCGTGCTAAAAATGAAAATGCAGATAAACCATTTGGTTCAATCATTGACGTTTATCAAGAGAATTATCGATTCATTGTCCATTCAATAAGCCCTTGTCCACCAGCAGATCCAAAGAGCTTTCGTATTCAGGTGGGTAATGCACAATGCCTTCAACCGTATAGTGCATCAATTATGAACATCTCTGCCATGAGCTTTGGTAGTTTAAGTGCCAACGCAATTCGTGCGTTAAATAAAGGTGCGCAGTTAGGTGGTTTCTATCATGATACTGGCGAAGGTAGTTTAAGCCCTTATCATCTGGAAAATGGCGGTGATATTGTTTGGCAAATTGCCAGCGGTTATTTTGGCTGTCGTACTTTAGATGGGAAATTTGACGAGCAAAAGTTTGCCAAGCAATCTCAATTACCACAGATCAAGATGATTGAGCTGAAGCTTTCCCAAGGCGCAAAACCAGGCCATGGTGGTATTTTACCTAAACATAAAATTACCGCAGAAATTGCACAAATCCGTGGGGTTTCTCGCGATCATGACTGTATTTCTCCTGCAAAGCATTCTAGTTTTTCTACTCCTATTGAAATGATGCATTTCTTACAGAAATTGCGCACATTATCTGGCGGTAAACCAGTTGGTTTTAAACTATGTATTGGTCAACCTTGGCAATTCATGAGTATTGTTAAAGCAATGCTAGAAACAAAAATTGTTCCTGACTTTATAGTCGTTGATGGATCTGAAGGTGGTACAGGCGCAGCACCGATTGAGTTTAGCGACAATATTGGTACTCCATTACGTGAAGGCCTACGTTTTGTTCATAACACCCTTGTGGGTGCAGGACTAAGAGATCAAGTTAAGATTGGTGCGAGTGGTAAAATCATTAGTGCCTTCGATATTGCCAGTACTTTTGCGCTAGGTGCAGATTGGGTTAATTCAGCACGTGGTTTCATGTTTGCTGTTGGATGTATTCAGGCACAAAGCTGTCACACTAACCAGTGTCCTGTAGGTGTTGCAACCCAAGATAAAGACCGTCAAAAAGCAATTGATGTACCCACTAAATCAGAACGTGTATTTAATTTTCATAAAAATACATTGCATGCATTATCAGAAATGATTGCTGCAGCCGGTTTACGTCATCCTTCGGATATTAAAGCCCACCATTTGGCTCAGCGAGTAAATGACCGTGAAATTAAGAACTATGCTCAATTGCATTTTTTCTTAAAAGAAGGCGAGCTTTTACAGTCTGAACTTAATAATGACGATGATAATTTTTATTATCGGATGTGGAATATGGCGGATGCTAATCACTTTTAATTTATATTAACTTGATATGTTGAGCATTACATTTATAGTGTGATGCTCTTCTATATTTGAAATTAATATGTGAGTTTTTCTTAAATTTCATTACCCTTTTAATTTGTCTTTAATAGATTTTTCACCTAATATAAAAGTATAAATAACGTACACAATTTAATTTTATTTAATAAAAATTTTTTTAATGCTTATAACAAAAAGGTATCTCATCATGTTGAAAAAAACATTCATCTCTTCTTTTGTCGCACTAGCAGTAGGTTTAAGTAGCTATGCTGTTGCTTGTACACGTGCCGTATATTTAGGTAATAACCAACATATTATTACTGCTCGCTCAATGGACTGGAAAGTTGATACGGGTACAAATTTGTGGATTATGCCGAGTGGAGTCTCTCGTGATGGAAGTGCCGGATCTAAATCAATTAAATGGACGTCTAAATATGGAAGTGTAATTGCCACAGGCTATGAAGTTTCCACAACAGATGGAATGAATGAAGCTGGATTAGTTGCTAATGTCTTATGGTTAGTTGAATCTGAGTATCCCGATGTAAAAAAATCTAATAAACCGCTACTCAGCATTGCTGCTTGGGCACAATATGTACTCGATAACTTCGCAACTGTTGATGAGGCTGTTAGAGTTCTTGAGAAAGAACCGTACACAATAGTTACAGATAGCGTTCCTGGTGAATCAAGACTCACTACCCTACATTTATCTATTTCTGATAAAACAGGTGATAGTGCAATTATTGAATATATTGACGGAAAGCAGGTTATTCACCATAGCCGCAGCTATCAGGTCATGACTAACTCGCCTACTTTCGATAAGCAACTCGCCCTTGCCGAATATTGGAAACAAATTGGTGGAACAATCATGCTCCCCGGTACAAATCGAGCATCTGATCGCTTTGCGCGCGCGTCTTTTTACATTAATGCAATTCCTAAAAATGATGATAGTAAACAAGCTCAAGCCTCTGTATTTAGTGTCATTCGAAATGCGTCTGTTCCTTATGGACTAAATACTCAAGAAGAACCGAATATCTCTTCAACTCGCTGGCGAACTGTGGCCGATCATAAACAGATGCTTTACTTTTTCGAGTCAGCACTATCACCAAATGTATTTTGGGTTGATTTGAAAAAGATTAATTTTAAAGATGGTAAAACACGTAGACTAGATTTAGGCCCCGATCAAAGCCATATATATGCAGGTGATGCCACTTCTTCTTTTAAAATTGCAAAACCATTTGTATTTTTAAGTCCATCTATGCGTTAATTTATGTCAAAATTTACTACACTTAACATAAATAATATTAAGCATACTCTCTTGGAATTTATATGATGAAGAAATCTCTACTCTTATTGGGTTCATGTCTACTTACAGCAGCTTGTAGCACCACACAGGTTAGTACAACAGCTCCTAAAGAGGTAAAGACAGCGGGTCAGCTAAACTGCTCACCAACTGAACTATGCCCAAGCTTACTCGTGAAATGGAACGAGAATCAAAAAAATCAGCTTCGTGTAGATGTTCATTTAAGTAGTAGTTATAACTTTTATGATATTAACTCATTAACATTTGATATTGATGGCAAAAAATTTAATTATGAACCAGCTCAAGCCACTGAAAAAACAAATGTGAGCCGATTAGTTCCTAAACACTCAACAACTTACTTTGTCATTCCAAGTAAATTCTTGCAAGAGTTTAAAAATGCTCAAAATGTAAATGTGTTGATAAAAACTGATAAAGGAACGATTGAACGCAATATGTATAGTCCACAAAAACAATCTTCCGTGTATACAAACTTTATGCAGCTTTATCAAAACTCAAAATAAAGTACAAAGATTAAGTCATGCATCTATCCATTTTTTGGATAGATGCATTATTTTTTAATAATAAAAATGTTTTGGCTTCGCATGTAAAAATGCTGGAATCAATCCCGTTAAAGCTGCACGTATATCCGCACGTTCATTAATTAATTGATGAGACCCTTCTTCTAGCATTAATAACGTTTGCAGCCTAAATTTACGACGAATAAATTCAATGTTGTAACGCCAATCAACTGTCTGATCGAGAGCACCTTGTGCAAGCCAGACGGGAATACGACAAGCTGGCCGCTCTTCCATTTCTTGCATCCATTTAGACATTGCCAGAATCCAATCCATGCCCATCATTCGAGGCTGCAAAGGATCTTTTAAACGAATGAAACGTAAAAATTCAGGATTATGATTATTACGTCTAAAGTGTCTTGGTACTTGGCGCTTAATACGGCGAATAATGCCCAATCCAACTGGGTTATGCCACCATGCTGTTTTTGCAGGACGAATCAAAGGAGAAAGTAGCAAAACTCTATCTACAATCGGATCTTGGCGTTTTTCAGCATATTCCAATAAGTGATGCATCCAAATTGCACCACCCGTACTTTGACCAATTCCTACCCAAGGTTTTGGTAACTGATCTGCATGTTTTACATATTGATAAACAGCCATTAAAACTTGTTGATAGTGATCAAAATTTTGAATACTTGCTGGTGAGCCATTGCTTAAACCATGCCCTGGTAAGTCATAGGTAATGACACTAAAGCCTTGTTCAAGAATTTCACGAATAATGGGCTGATAAATACCACTATGCTCAAGATAGCCATGTAATAAGCAGACAGTACCTTGTATTTTTTCTACTTTAGGCTTGAAAACTTGCACATGTAATCGGAACAAAGGCATTTGAACATAGCCCTGCCAATGATCACATTCAAGTAAATGCAAACCATATAACTTACGGTAAGCTAGTAAATCTCGAGACGGTTCTTCTAAGGTATTTAAATTAAGTGGACTTAAAACCTGTGGCGTAAGATCACGGTTAGGAACCGGCAAATCTAATTGTTTTAATACGGCAGGATTGAGAAATGGGATATCTGACATTAAGGTACCTCTCGACAATCGCTTGAGCCAAACAACATGTCGCGAATTGTCGCAAGTAATTCATAATTTGCACGACGGCTATGATCGTAATTTTGCACACTTGGTTGCCAGCGTGTCAGTGGTGTTGGCATTGGAGCCACCACAGGTATTGTTTCTATACCATTTAAAGCAAATAATCGGCGAGTACGTGGCATATGGTATTCATCTGTAACCAACATGACCGTCGGTGCTCCACCCTTTTTCTGAAGCAATAGAGAACTAAATCTTGTATTCTCACAAGTATTCATACTACGTTTTTCTAGTAACTTTGCATCAACGCCGCGCTCTTTTAACCAAGCTTGCATATAAGGTGCTTCAACACCGCTCAGTACAATAGGAAGCTGATTTTGTTTTTCAACTTCTAAAGTTTTTTCCAGTCTCAAGCGTGTATAACCATTAACTACAATATCTTTTCCATTTTTATCAAGCGTCAAACCACCACCTAATACAACAATTGCATAAGGCTGTGATAACTTTTTAGATGAGGCTGGTAAAGGGTTTTTACGAACATACTCGATTTTCTGTTCAGGCTCGCTAACAGCTTTCTGGTGTTCTGGCACTACAGGTTTTCTTGCTAAAAACTCGGTATATTGCTCTGTAAGGGCCTTATTTTCTGAACTATTAATAAAGAGTGCCTCATCAATAGGGCTACTTGCTTCATCAGCAGCATCAATTTCTGAGTTTTTCACGACTAAAGGAACCGTTACAGAAGCGGCCGCCTCTGAATCTTGTTCCTTTTCTTCCAAAAGAATAATTTGCTGCAAAGCCTTATAGTTTTCTTGAAGATAAGTCAGATCTGTTGTCTTTTTTTCACGTAAAGCTTTTTCAGTCAGCTTTAAATACGCTTGACGAGCAATCCATAGATTTGAACCCGGCTCTAAATTATCATGTTCACTTAATGCAGCCTGTCTCTGACTTTCAGCGGCAACTTGATTCACATCAACCGGTACAAAATAATTAAGTCCAGCTACAATTAATTTTGAATAAAACGGCGAATATAAAAAAACCACGAAACAGCCTAATAGTACAAATAGCACGGTGACTACTTGTACTAAACGTACCATTAAGTGTACTTTTGGCATAAAACTATTCCGTATGATTTTCAATTAAACCTAAACTGTTATAAAGCACAGGCTCTGGTTCTAACATAATATGGAAACGCTGATCAACATCATGTTGTACAGCCTGATAAGTTTTCTTTACATCAGTAAGAGATGCATTGGCATAATTCACCAAAACTAATGCCTGTTTATGAAACATCCCCACCATATCGAGTTGCTTCCCTTTCCACCCCGCCTGATCAATTAACCATCCTGCTGCAATTTTAACGTTTCCACTGGCTTGAGGATAATGTGGAATTGTTGAGAATTGTGTGATTAGACGTTCAAATTCTTGAGGATTAACAATCGGGTTTTTAAAGAAACTACCTACATTTGGATACTCTTTTGGATCAGGGAGTTTACTTTGGCGAATATGGATCACTTGATTTTGTAAGTTCTCAGCAGTCTGATTATCACCAACTGCTTGCTTCAAATCACCATAGTTAAGTTTTAAATTTGGCTGTTTAAGTAATTTAAAAGTGACATGTGTGATGATGTAACGGTTCGGATCATCTTTAAAAATACTATGGCGGTAAGCGAAATGGCATTCTGCGGCTAAAATAGTTTGAGTTTCTTTTAATTTACGGTCATACACTTGTACCGACTCAATAAACTCACCAACCTCTACCCCATAAGCACCAATGTTTTGTACAGGTGAAGCACCTACTAAGCCTGGAATAAGCGCTAGATTCTGCAAACCAAACCAATTTTGCTGAGTGCTATATAAAACAAAATCGTGCCAGACTTGACCTGCACCTACTTTAACCCGAACGAAATCATGATCTTCAGATAATACTTCAATTCCTTGAATATCAAGATGAATCACTAAGGCATTGATCTGCTGCGGCAACAACATGTTACTACCGCCCGATAACACAAGTACATTTAAATGATGCTGCTTAGCAAAATCCAAAGCTTCTTCAATATCCTGAATATTACCGACTTTTGTGTAATGTGAGGCTGTTGCATCTAAACTTAATGTATTGAATGGCTTAAGCTGTACCTGATTCTGAATTTGCATTGTGTTGAAAAACCTATTCTTAAACATTCAATTGTTTTTTTAAAATATTAATCCACGCCAAACTACTAGACTCGCATTGGTCAAGTACGCGCTCGAAGCCATCAGCACCACCATAATAAGGATCAGGTAAAGCTTGTTGTAGATATTGAGGATCATGCTCACTCATTAAAGCTACTTTTGCACGAATTTGATGAGTACCAAACTGAGAAACCGCACTTTGTAGCATGTCATGAATATCATCAAAGTTTTGGTGATCCATTGCCAAAATCAAATCAAACTCTAAAAAGTCTTGTGTTGAAAGCTGCCTTGCACGTAAAGACGACAAGTCATAACCTCTTTTTTTAGCGTGCAACTGACTACGCTGATCAGGTGCTTTATTTGGATGATAATTACTCGTTCCAGCTGAATCGACAATGACATTAAGTTGATGTGCATCACAATAATGTCTGAAAACCACTTCGGCCGTGGGAGAACGGCAAATGTTTCCTAAACAGACGCATAACACCTTATATTGTGTTTCCATTAGAAACTACTTCCAAGCATTTGAATTAAATAGAAATAAATATGGAGCATGTAAAACCCTGACAGAACTATAAATTATTGTCAGAATCGAATTGACCATTGTGACGTGTTGCATTTTGTCAAAACTCACAGGGCTTGAAAAGGAAAATAATGTTTATCAATAGATTAAAAGTTGATAAATCAGTCGACAAAGTAGCTGACCTTCTAATTTTGAATAAAATAATAAAGCCCTCCGAAGAGAGCTTTTACATCTTAAAACAGGTTAGCAACTACTTAATGTACAACTTATGATTTTCTAATACAGCTTTAGTAAAAGACCTAAAATAATCATTTAACGTTGCTAATCAACTCAATCATTTCCTTCGTTGGCCTTAAGCTACCTAATTGCCACTGTTCAGGCGGATATTCATCAATTCGTATCCAGACATGCTCTTGAAAAGCTGGATTTCCCTTTCCTTCTATCTCGACAAATAAATCTGTTATTCGTTTGAAAAGCTCGGCTTTACTATCTTTATCTAGTAAACCCTCTATAGTTTGTATATTTATAAATGGCATAAGACTACCTGAATTAAGTCTAGGTCTAAATTATAGACTCATGTTAATTGGAGCTTCCTAGAATGTCAAATATTATTCCAGATCAAAGATTTTCAGTAGATGTATGTGGAATCTTCAAAATTGCTGAGATATTGAACGATAGTTGGACGATCCTATTGTTGAGAGAAGCTTTTTACGGCGTAACGAAATTTAATGATTTTCTTGAAAATACAGGTATATCGAAGCAAATTTTATCTAATCGTCTAAAACACCTCATTCAATTAGAAATATTTGAACTATCAATTTATAAGGAAGTGGGTGTACGAGAGCGTAAAGAATACTTACTCACCAAAAAAGGTAAAAGCTTAAATATTGTTTTGATTGCCATGCTTGAATCTGGTAGTAATTTTATTGAAGCAGATAAAGATGTTGTGAAAGTTTTTAAGAAGAATTCAGATGATCAACTCAAATTAAAGCTTGTTGATTCATCTAATCAAATCATAGATCTTAATAATCTGGAACTAAAACTCATTCCTCGCAGAAATAAGGAATAACTTTTTATTTAGATATAAAAAAGCCCAAATATTATGGGCTTTTAAACAACATGAAGACAAAAATTATTTATTTTTAAAAAGTTTATCAGTCATAGGTCTATCAATCTTGCTACGGTACCCATTCTCAAAGTATCGATCGACATGGCATAATTTTGTCTTGGTATCACAGAACACACCATTTGAGAGTGTAAATGCTGAAGTATCAAAATCGCCTTGAGAGAATGCTCTGTTGGCTTTGTAAGTTCCTAAGTATTTGGCTGTAAGTTTTTTAGATACACCCTTTTTGTCAGCACAAATATATTTGTCACAAATTACACCCTTTTTAGGTGAATAGACGCTAGAGCTAGTTTTAGCCATTACTGCGGAGCTCAGCATGAAGCAAGTACATCCAATAACACTAAGTAAAGTTTTAGAAATTTTCACTTTTTGAACCGAATAAAATTATAAATTGTTAAGACATTATATGAATTAGCAGCCTTCAGGAAAATCTACTGAACAGTATAAATAACAAAAAGCCCACCTTTTGATGATCTTTTAAATTACTTGCATGATCTCCGTCTATCGTCTGACTCTGACCACATGAAAGTAGTGACTATCTCATATAACACTCAACATAATTGCCCCAGAACTACTTTATTTTAAAGTGTCTTATGCTAATTTATTTGAAGATTGAATCTTATAGAACCATTCGACAATAATTTTCAAAAATAAGGAAATAATGTATATGAGCCATTTTCAATTTCAAACCGTTCCAAATATCATCTCTGGCTTAGGCTCTATACAAGAATTACAAAATATTTTGTCTTCAAAAGCTTACCGTAAACTATTGCTAGTCACAGATGCAGGTATGGTCAAAAATCAATTACACCTGCCCATTCTTCAAATTTTAGATAACCTCAATATTGAATATGTCATTTACGCTGATGTTCAGGCTGACCCACCTGAACAAGTCGTTTTAGATGCAGCCAATTATGCGAAACAGCAAAATGTAGATGCCATTATTGGGTTTGGTGGTGGTAGTTCTCTAGATGTTGCAAAAGTTATTGCTTTACTCGCTCACCCTAACCAGACCCAAAATTTGCAAGACATGTATGGCGTAAATCAGGTAACCACAGCTCGCCTTCCGCTTATCCTAATTCCAACGACAGCTGGTACAGGTTCTGAAGTAACACCAATTTCAATTGTCACCACAGGTGAGACGACAAAAATGGGAATCGTTTCTCCGGTACTATATGCTGACACTGCAATTCTTGATGCAAATTTTACTCAAAACCTTCCTGCTCATATTACCGCTGCAACAGGTATTGATGCGATGGTACATGCTATTGAAGCATATACCTCTAAACATAAAAAAAATATTTATACGGATATTTTAGCCAAGCATGCTTTGAAATTGTTAAACCATAACTTACCGAAAGTTCTTAAAGATGGTAACGATTTAGAAGCGCGTCAAAACATGCTGTTCGGTTCAATGCTCGCGGGACAAGCATTTGCGAACTCGCCAGTTGCTGCTGTGCATGCTTTAGCTTATCCACTAGGTGGACATTTTCACTTATCACATGGGCATACCAATGCCTTAGTGTTGGTTGAAGTATTAAAGTTTAATGCACCAAATGCAAAAAAATATTATGCAGAGCTTATGCAATGGCTAGATCCATATAGTAATGGCAGCACTGATGGTTTATGCGATCTGTTTATTGACCACATGCAGAACCACTTAGACCGTAGTGGCTTGACCTTAAAACTTAGAGATTTGGGTATTGACGAGTCCAGCTTACCTCGACTTGCTGAAGATGCCATGTTGCAAACCCGTTTACTACAAAATAATCCACGTGACATGACAGAAGCCGCTGCTTTGGCAATTTATCAGGCGATTCATTGATGACTAAACCCATTTTAAAAACTCGTGATCAATTTAAGTTCTTTTTAGACATTCAAACTCGTTGGGCAGATAACGATATTTATGGTCATGTGAATAATGTGACTTATTATAGCTATTTTGATACGGCAGCCAATGCATTACTGATTCAAAAAACAGGTTTTGATATTCATGAAGCAAAATCAATTGGGTTAGTCGTCGATTCAGCTTGTAGCTTTTTACAAGAGTTATCATTTCCAGAAATTATTCAGGTAGGTGTGGCGATTGGTAAAATCGGTACGACTTCACTACGTTATGAATTGGCAATCTTTAAACAAGGTCAAGATCAAGCCTCAGCTCAAGGACATTTTGTACATGTGTTTGTAGATCGCGAAACGCGTAAGACTGTGCCAATTTCTGAGTCAGTTCGTGAAACTTTAAAAAGTTATTTATTATAAAAAATGGGTAAAAAGAAAATAATTTGTTCTTTTTGCCCACCTAAACTTACATCATTGCGGGATCACTAAAAGAGTCTTCACCCGTTTCAACTCGGCCCGCAAAACGTCGGTAATAATACGGATCATTCTGACTCGTAACTTCAAAATCATACCAATGGCCCACGTCAGCCAAAGCCCAATGTTGCTTAACGACTTGACCCGCTTTTACGGTAAGTTGTAAAGGCGCATCTTGTCGATAGGCACAAGGTTTTACCGTCAATATTGCATCCTTGGTACTATCATTCATTAGTTCTACGTACACATCACCGTTGGCAATGTCATAGCACACTCGAATTTCAGGTTTAACACCACTATCAACAATACGTTGAGTATCTCCTTTGAAGTGACGATGGTAGCCATTTGGACCAAGTACCCATAGGTCATAACGACCTAGGTTATCTTTTAAAGCATCCCATTCGTCATCTAGAGCCTTATTCGGCTCTACAATATAACGCTTTGGAATACGGTCTAAATTGAACTTGTCATAAACATGAAAAACTGCTGCTTGCTGACCTGTATTAGAGAAAATCAATTGCACTTTACCATCGGCTTTACAGCGCGCGCTGGTGTGCAGCTCGTAAGGTAGCGCACGCGACAGACGTATGCCACTCTGTTGAATCGGGAACTTAATATCCGTTGGTACAGGAACAGCTGGCAAAGCTTCTTGGTTTTCTCTTAGCTCATCTGCCTGCAAACGTGTCTGTTTACCGTTGAGCTGAGGTAAAACATCTGCATTTGGTGTTTTAAAGTTAAATGCACTGGTTAAATCACCACACACTGCACGGCGGTATGGACTAATATTCGGCTCTTTTACACCAAAACGTTTTTCTAAAAACATGAGCACAGAAGTATGGTCAAACACTTGCGAATTCACCCAACCACCACGGCTCCATGGTGAAATCACATATAACGGAACACGAGGGCCCGGACCATAAACTCGTCCATCAGGTGTAGGTTGAGAATGACTCCCCTCAGGCGCTGCGTGGTCAAAATACTCATCCTGCATATCAGCACTACTTAATGTCGTTTTGCCTGCGTACTGGCCATTTTTGAGTCGAGATGGCGCTGATGGTGACGGTACGTGGTCAAAGTAACCATCATTTTCATCGAAATTGATAATGAGTGCTGTTTTACTCCAAACCTCTGGCACAGCAGTTAATGCATCAATAATTTCTTGAATAAACCAAGCCCCTTGAACTGGGCTTGAAGGGTCTGGATGTTCACAGTAAATCGATGGCGCATTAATCCAAGACACTTGAGGTAATTTCCCTTCACGAATGTCGCGTTTAAAAGCATCGAGATATTCTTCTGGTTTATTGCCCGGCAATGTATTTGCAATACCTTTATAAAGTGGATTTTTAGAATTATCCGTTGCAGCATCATAGGCTTTATATGGTAGTTTTTGTCCCGTATCTGCATATGGTTTATTTGGTTCACCACCGCTTGCAACTGGATAACCAGATGCAATATTTGCCTTTCTAAACGTACGAAATGCTCCAAGCATGTTATCGCCCCATTCATCTGGCATATTTTGATAACAAATCCAGCTTACCCCTGCTTCTTCTAAACGTTCGGCATAAGTTTTCCACGTGTAACCGCGATCTGCCGTGGCAGGGTTACCATCAATCCAGTCCCATTCATTATTTACAAATGAACGCTTGGTTGGTGTCGCCCCATTGGTACCAGTTAAATGAAAAGAGCGGTTTGCATCCGTTCCAGTGTGCATAGAGCAATGGTAGGCATCACAAATCGTAAAGGCATTCGCAAGTGCAAACTGATATGGAATTTCTTTTTCTTTAAAATAACCCATGGATATATCAGTTTTATGGGCTGGCCAATTCGCCATACGCCCATTATCCCAAGCCAGCTGACTGTCATTCCATGTATGCGGCGTACCATCTGCACGCTGCGCATTATTGGCTGTACCATCTAAGTGAAAAGGCGTTAAAACTTGCCCATTACTTCTAAGCTGCTCCCAAACACGGCGACCACTTGGCAGAGGAATTGTAAAACGATCAGCAAAACCTCGAACACCTTTTAACGTTCCAAAGTAATGATCAAAAGATCGGTTTTCCTGCATTAAAATAATAACGTGTTCGACATCCTGGATGGTGCCAGTTTTATTGTTTGCAGGAATTGCTAAAGCTTTTTGAATACTAGATGGGAATGCTGCCAATGCCGCAGCACCAAAACCCATATTTAAAGAATAATTTAAAAATTTACGACGTGTAATCATGATCAGATTCTTTTTATTATTTAAGTTTATGGAGCACAGCGCATTACAGGCTTTTTACCTGTTTCTGGTGCATTCGAGTTATCATTTGATGAGTCGTTACAACCACTCAGCAGAATCGCGCTGATTAATAAGAAATATGAGTATTTAAAAGAAGTTATTCCAGTGCATTGCCTTTTCATTGCTGTATACAATCCATTTAAAATCTAAAATGGCTAACATAGAAAAGTACAATGACAGTGACATGACCCAAATATTTCAATCCAATGAAGAATATGAAAACTCTATTATTTTCATATTCTGCACCAGATCAAAAATCAGATGAATTTAAGGCTTTAATTGAATATTTTGTAGTTCGCCATCAAAAGTTTCTATGAGACTCTTAATGACAGGTTGTTGCTGTAATAGCTCAGCAGCTCTGTGAAACGCTTTTTCTTTACGCGCACTTTGAATGGTATATGGTGTAGATGTATTCAAAGCACCATATTCAACTGTAAATTGAGTATTCGGCCATTGCTCATTTAATGCATCAATGAGGCCTTGCTGTAACTGGGTCAGCATATTTTCATATTCTTGAGGAATATGGAAAATAGTATTGCCACCAATTTCACCAGTCATCACACCATGCTGCGCAAGTTCTTGAACAGCTGGAGAAAGCTGACTATTTCTAAACCAATACTCCCACTTTTCAAGTGTCCATTCACCTTCTAAAACTTGAGGAGCCAGCTTCAAAATATCTTGAGGCATCAGCTGCTCGTTATCAGTTCCGCTAGGCTCTTTCACAACTGCAACTGTTTCTGTTTCAACCATTACTTCAGCTTGCACAAATGACTGTTGTTCAATAACAGGTTCAGAAACAAGATCAGGCGTATCTTGGGCCAACGAAAACTCAGCGTTAGGCGTTTCAAATAAACCCACAGGCTCAGCAGTGAAAGCTGGTTCAGGTTCATTATTTTTAGTTTGGACTTCTGCCTGAACTTGTACTAACTTTTGTTCTGGTACAGGAATGAAATCTTCTTCCAGAACACTAACAGTCTCGTGAACAACTGCTGACTCAAGTCCAATCAACTCATGATGATTTGGGTCAAATACCATTAAATCCTGATTAGACTGAGGTTCAGGTTCAGGTTCAGGTTCAGGTTCAGGTTCAGGTTCAGGTTCAGGTTCAGGTTCAGGTTCAGGTTCAGGTTCAGGTTCAGGTTCAGGTTCAGGTTCAGGTTCAGGTTCAACCATAGCGAGTTGACTAATAACTTCAACAGGCTGAACAGCATTTACAGGAGCAATCTTTTGAACTTTTTCTTGGACTTGGCGATTCACCACCGCTTGTCCATTTTGCTGAACAGGCTCTGATACTAAAATTTCATTTGGCGCTAAAGGACGGAATGCCAATAAGCGTAAAACGCACATTTCAAAACCTTGCTCTTGCGTTACGGCAAGTTGCAAGTCTGAACGACCTTTACAGGCAATTTGGTAATAAAGCTGCAAATCTTGAGCAGAAATCAGCTTAGACAGTTGCATGATTTTGCGATTGATTTCATCGCTATATTTCAAACTCAAATCAGGTAAATATTGCAAAATTGCCAATTCATGCAATGTCGAAATCAACTGATCAAGCACAAGTGAAACATCTAGCGCTTGATGTCTAAATTGTAATAAAAGCTGACTAACTTTCTCACGTTGATTCTGATGAATCGCTAGAATCAAATCATAAATAATCGTACGGTCAATCAAGCCAAGCATTTCTTTAACATCTTGATGATGTACCGAACCCTGCCCGTAAGCAATCGCTTGGTCAGTTAAAGATAATGCATCACGCAATGAACCTTGAGCAGATTCAGCAATTTGCCAAATTGCATCTTGATCAGCAGCAATCTGTTCTTTTTCAAGAATAGTGCCAAGGTGCTTGGTAATTTCATCGACAGCTAAAGGTCGTAGAGTAAATTGCAAACAACGTGAAATGACCGTAATCGGTAGCTTTTGTGGGTCAGTCGTAGCAAACAGAAACTTAACGTGTTCTGGTGGTTCTTCTAGTGTTTTTAATAACGCATTAAAAGAATGCGTAGAAAGCATATGTACTTCGTCAATCAGGTAAACTTTAAAACGACCTTGCGTTGGCGCATAAGGAACGTTGTCTAAAAGTTCACGTGTATCTTCTACTTTTGTTCTTGAAGCAGCATCGATTTCGATCAGGTCAATAAAACGGCCTTCATTTACTGCTTTACAGGTTGCACAGACTTCACATGGTGTAGAAGTCACACCCGTTTCGCAGTTCAAACACTTGGCTAAAATACGTGCAATTGTAGTTTTACCTACACCACGCGTTCCTGTAAATAAATAAGCATGGTGAAGACGACCGCGTTCCAATGCACTACTTAATGCACGAGAAACATGGTTTTGTCCCACTAACTCATTGAAATTACGTGGACGGTATTTTCTAGCAAGTACTTGATACATGTATGCTCCTTTTTACAGGCATAAGCATACTTTGTTTTTAAAAGAGTGTGAACGCATAAAGCTCATATCCGTACAGATAAACTGCGAACTGACTTCTTTTCTCTACTAGAACCATTTATTTGTCTAAGGATGATCATGATGTAGCTCTTGATCAGTTACACCTTCATCCATGGTTTGCACTAGCCCCACACCATCCTTAATTTCAGCCGAATAATTTCCTTTCTCGGTAAAAATCTGCATGATCGTATAGTGATCTTTTTGACTTTGAGTAATAGTAAAGAAATTCTGATTTGGATCGCCCTGATCAAATTTTCCAGTCCACCGAACAATATCTTGGTCAACAGGTTCGATCTCTACAATTTCCCCTGTGCGATTAATGCCATATTCCAACATTTGGAACTTAACAGTGTCACCCACTTTTTTAAGTTCAATCACATTTGGATCATATTTAATGACCATACCTTTAGCATTTTTAAGCAGCGGAAAATTAACATTCGAAGGTAATTGATCCTTTTCTATTTCATTAAAAACAATCTGTTGCCTAGACAACTTTTCCTTTTCTGACGGACTCAAATTCAGCATATTTTGACGAGCAAATTCATTTTGGCGATCTGCGACTTTTGTCCCAGACTCTTGCCGACTTTCTAAAGGCGACGTTAAAGCAGAAGAGCTTTGCTGTGAAAAAGCAAACCAGATTAAAACTGCTAACGCCATGCAAGCGATAGCAGTTCCTATTAATAATTTATTTTTCTTCATTATTTACGGCTAAAATAGAAATTAGTTATATAGAGAAATTTTCTGCGCATTCAAGTTAATGACACTGACAGCATCTATCTTCCCTTCTTCACCTAAACGTACACCATATTTAGGGTTATACAGATACGGACTCGAATAGAAATTAATATTATTACCACCCATTGCAGTACTTCCTAACGGATGGGCAAAACCTGAACCAATGTTGGTTGAACCATTATGGTACAGACCAAGATTATGCCCGACTTCATGACGCATGGCCGCGAAAGAACAACCTGCAATATCATTTGCACCAATCATGTTATATGCAGAAGCATTGATCCAAGCCCAACCACAACCGCCATCACCTAGTTCATTACCTTGATAATAAACACCGTCTGCCAATACACGTTTACGCTCATTTTGTACCGTCGTGTCATCTCGTCCAGTAGAAATTGCTTCTTTCAAAGTACTAGCAGGGATTTTATAAGTTAAATAGCCAACATCTCTTAAGTAAAAACGTGCATTTGAATTTTCAGCGGTTAAGTTTGTTAGATTTACGCCTTCAATCATTCTAAGTTTTGCAGCGCTCTCTCCTAAAATTGAATTTACTTCTGGGCTAGAAACTAACAACATATCAATTGTATAACTATCTACTGTCCAGCCTTGAGCTGTGTAAATAAAACGGCGATTTTCACCATTTTTAATTGCAGTAGACAAGCCATTAGCAGCATTAATATAAGTGTCTGCCGATGCATTAGACACAATAACCACCTTATCCCCAACTTGAGCTTTAGCGGGTAGTTGCAAGGTCGGCTGCCAATTTGATGTAGACAGCTTCACCTTTAAAGTGGGCTGAGTCATATTCGGTAAAGTTGCAGGGATTGTTGCCGATGAATCAATCACCTTTGTTGGTGAAGAGATCAGCTGCCAATATCCTTTATCACTTACATACATAAACTCATATTGATCGCCTGTTTTAAGCGTTAAGGTCGCTTGGCTATTAATATTTGTATTATTAATTTTTGCAGACCAAGTCGCTGTAGACTTGATAATAATTCTATCTCGATCACTTGCAGTGGTAGGTAGAGTGAAATTCGAAACCCAGTTTCCATCTCCAAATGAAACTTCCGTTAGCGGACTACTTACCGTGGCTAAAGATGTTCCAATTTGCTGAACATTTAGCTTATGAGGCTTTATATATTCTGGCACCCATTTTCCTAAAGCAGAATAATATTTAAACCAATATTCAGAGCCATTTTTTAATGTAAAACTGCTCGGGAATAGTAAATTTGTTTTATCAATCTCCGAACTTGCACTTGCTGTAGAAACAACTTGTACGGTTGTTCCATCACGTACGTCACTCGGTAATGCAATGGTTTGTGCCCATTTGTCATTTTGAATGAGTACTTTTTGTATCGATGCAGTTGTTAATGGAACGACTTCATAAGTCGCACCATTGGTAGGACTTACGGTCGCTAACTGAGCGATCCATTTATTTTGACTGCTATTAAAGATGAATTGATAAACATCTCCGCTATTTATTTTTAATACTTCTAACGGAATATTCGTATTAGAAGTATCTAAATAACTACTATAGGCGGCACTAGAACGAATTGTAATCTTGTCCGAATTATTAGCGCTTGCCGGTAAAGAGAGATTTTTGACCCAATTCCCATTTGCTAAAGAAAATTCTAAATCTGAATAACCAGATGGAATCGATCCACTATTATTATTCTGATTTGGTGAAAGTACAGTTGCGGCATATACAAGCGAAGATGCAACAATTGCTCCAATAATGAGTGATGTTTTTAATTTAAAATTCACAGCGGCCTCTTTTATTTGTTTTTAGATTTTTCGTGTAGCAGATTAACAAACCATTTTTTTACAGTCAATTTTTGATCAATTCATTTTTTATTAAATTTCAATTACATGAACACTGAATCATTTTGAAATAAAAACATGAAACCTATTAAAAAATAGTTTTTTTATGAGAATTAAATAACCAATTTTCGATATGAAGAAAATATTGAAAAAGATATTTAAGGATAAAAAGAAAAATAGTCTCTCTTTTTATCCTTTATTTTGAGTTTCTTAATTTACTTTCTTTGGAAAGCTAAACCAGACAAATACAGTTAAAAGGAAGAAACAAATGGCGGAGATTGTAAGCACCCAACTATGCGCATAGCTAAAAGCTTGCTGAGCAACTGCAATTAATTGCCCTCCCAAAGGGCTCTCAAGGTTAGAAGCTAATTGCATGGTTTCACCAATCGAGATACTCGCTTTTTCAATTAAGTTCGACGGAAGCTCTGCTGGCAAAATAATTGAGCGGCTATAAAACCAAGACAACATTAACCCGAAAATAGCGACACCTAAACCAGCGCCAAGTTCATAGGCCATACCTTCAATCGCACCTGCTGCACTTGCCTTTTGAGGTGGGACGGATGACATAATCGCAGCAGTTGAAGCCAGTAAGGCAATTTCAATGCTGAAGCCTAAAAAGATCATGCACGTCCACGCTAAGAAGTGATCGGTCGAGAAGTTAAGCTGGGCAAGCCCCCATAGACTAAATCCACTTATTAAAATACCAACAGTAGATACAAGTCTAAGCCCCCATTTATTTAAACAGATTCCAGCTAATGGGCCACCTAAACTAATCGCGATCATGAATGGAATAATAAACATGGCTGCCTGTAAGGGAGAAAACCCATGCACAAACTGCAACTCTTGAGACAAGAGTAATTCAAACCCAACCAAGGCAACCATGGAAACCACAGCCATGACAATACTGGTAGAAATGACTGGATGTTTGAATAACTCCAGATCAATCATTGGCGTGGTCGTTCTTTTTTGACTTCGAATGAAGTGGATTAAAGTACTTATACCAACCACAAACATCACAACCGTGAGCACCGAAAAGTTATACATTGCCGATTTGATTGAATAGATCAGGCTTAAAATGGCTACAACCAAAATTAAAGCTTGCCCTAAGTTAATTGGCTGATCAGTTTTCTCTTGTTGTTTAGGAATGATCATCGCGATCATGACAAGAACTACTAAAATAATCGGAATGTTAATGAGGAATACTGCTCCCCAATGGAAATGTTCTAGTACAAAACCACCAACCAATGGACCAAAAGCTGCTCCACCACCACCCACTGTAGACCAAAGACCAAGTGCAAAATTTCTCTGCTTCTCTTCGGTAAAAGCATTACGGATGCCTGATAAAGTGGCAGGAATAAGCATCGCTGCCCCTAGACCTAAAACAGCACGGGAAGCAATTAAGGCGTAAGCTGTTGGAGAAAAAGCCGCGGCTAATGAACCGACTCCAAAAATTGCAGTTCCAATAAATAATAATTTTTTAAAGCCAATACGATCACCAAGTGCACCCATCGGTAAAATCAAACCCGCCATAATCAGTGAATAAATATCTATGACCCATAAAAGCTGATTGGCAGTTAAATTTAATGCTGCACTTAAAGATGGTGTTGCAACATGCATCACCGTTGCATCAATCGTAACTGGTAAATATATAAGGACGATAATTGTCAGGATTAACCATTTTTTTTGCATAACGCTCTTCAATATCCAAAACTTGGACATGTGTTCAAATCATGGTTATTATATACACAATTGGACACTTGTCCAACTTTTAAATTTAATGTAATTTGTGTCGAATTCAGTCAGGTGAAACAAACATGGCCTATCTTAATCGCGATCAACGCAGAGAAATGATTCTGCAAGCCGCCATGCAAGTTGCTTTGGCTGAAGGTTTTGCAGCCATGACAGTACGTCGAATCGCAACAGAAGCACAAACCTCTACCGGACAAGTTCACCACCACTTTTCTTCAGCATCTCATTTAAAAGCTGAAGCCTTTTTAAAGCTGATGGAACAGCTTGATGAAATTGAACAAACTCTCCAAACAACCAGCCAATTTCAAAGAATCTTCATTTTATTGGGTGCAGAAAACATCGATAGACTTCAGCCTTATTTACGATTATGGAATGAAGCTGAACTCTTAATTGAACAAGATATTGAAATACGAAAAGCTTATAACCTTGCTATGCAGAGTTGGCATGAAACGATTGTGCAGGCCATTGAATATGGCAAACAAGAAGGTGAATTTAAAAACATATCCAACTCAACAGACATTGCGTGGCGACTCATTGCGTTTGTCTGCGGATTAGAAGGTATTTATCAACTTGGTTTACACGGTTTAGCTGAAGAAGACTTCAAGCGTCATACCGAAGCAATTATTCGTCTAGAATTATTATAAATATTGAAGCTGGCATTAATTAAAATACCAGCTTTACAACACTAAAATTAGAACCAACCTTTACGGCCTTTTAAAATTTGGTCAGTGCAACGTAAGGCTTCTTGAGTAAGCCCCCACAAACGGTAATCACCCGTGATTGAACCAATTTGAAAGTTATGAGTATAGGCAAAACTCAGGTCGCGCTCAGGATCGCACCACGCCCCTGAACCATTGTAACCAATATGTCCAAAGCCATTTTTAGCGCGTTTACCCATGGTAATAATGCGATGATATCCTAAGCGCCAATTCATCGGAATTGGCATGACACGATCACGTGCATAACTTTGAATGGTACTGAGCTCTTTAAATACTTCTAGGCGAATAAGTTGCTGTCCATCCCACTCACCGTGATTTGCCAGCATCGCATAAATTTTAGCAAGACTATTTGCAGTAAACGTACCGTTCGCCGCCGGAATGACTGCTTGCAATCCCTCATCACTAAAGAAACTAAAATGCTTCATTCCTTTTGGAATCATGGCATCCTGAAAGTCTTGTGGGTCCTGTCCAGTCCACGTAATCATTTTCTCAGAAAGTGAACTTTTACGCGGCTGAGGTTTGTTAGTTTTTTCAACTTGGGGAACCGCTGTTTTTTCAGGTTTTGGTTGAATAATTAAACGTGCTACACGGTCTAGCTCACTTGCAGGCGTACCAAAATAAGCGCCGTCTAACTGCAAAGGCTCAACTAGATATTTTTGCATGAGCAGATCTAAAGATTGACCAGTTGCTTTTTCAAGTACTCCACCGACAAGCCAGCCAAATGTTAAAGCTTGATACGCATTGCCCTCTCCGGCAAGGAATCTAGGCTTAGTCGCTGCAATCACATTTAACATATGAGACCAGTCGAGCATTTCTCTTGCACTTTCGATAATATTTCGAACATCAAACATACCACTTTGATGACTTAGCACATGGCGTAAAGTCATTTGCTCTTTACCATTTTGAGCAAACTCAGGCCAATAAGTCGCAATCGGTTTGTCGTATTCTAAAAAACCTTCACTTACTAAAATATGCGCTAAAGTTGCAAGTACACCCTTACCTGTAGAGTAGCAAACTGCCAAAGTTTCAGGTTGCCAAGCTTCATTTTGTGATTTTAGACCGGTGTAGATATCTACAACTTTCTGGCCTCTAAAATAAACCGCTAATGCAGCTCCACCTTGTCCTGTTCTAGCATCTTGAAGACGGCTAAATTGGTGGGCTAAATCAATAAAACGTTCATCTAAAATACCGTGATAGTTATGGGTATCGGCCAATAAAATTTCTTTAATCACATGAAGTTCCTTGCATTTTTTGTTATTTTGCTCAAAAGCAGCCCAAACATCTGTTCAGGCTGCTGATATTTTTATAATGATTTTACAGTTCCTGCAACATGCGGTTTTTGTGATTTGGCATTACGAATCAAGAAATCAGTCTTTTTATCTGCATTTGCAGTTAAAAACTCAACTTTTGACGGTAAGAACATTGGTAGCTTAAACCATACATCTGCTTCATAAGCATTTGGTAATTCAAGGTTCGCTAGTGCTTTAGCTTTGCTCCACATGCCATGTGCAATTGCTTGCTTAAAGCCAAATGCTTTTGCTGTAATAGCATGAATATGAATTAAGTTAAAATCACCAGACACTTTCGCATAACGGCGGCCTGTGTTTTCTAAAATATTCCACTCAGCCTTTGGAACATAAGCTGGTGCTTGTTCTTCTTTGGCTTTCTCACCTACTCTTTTCTCAACTTTTTGGCGAGATAAATAAGTCGTTAAGCCTTCCATTACCACTTCATTGCCAACTTTAGCCGTGGTAATAAAGTCAAACTGAACACCTTTATCATGCGGTTTTAGTTCCCCAAATTTGCATGACAAGGTTAGTTTTTCAGTTACACCAATTGGTCTGGTTTGTTTAATCTGGTTACGGATATGAACTAAACCTAAAATTGGAAATGGAAATGCTTCTGCTGTCATCATGTGCATTTGCAAACTTTGAGAAAGCACAGCCAAATAAATTGCGGGTACAAAGCCATTATTTTGAAAGCCACATACTTCGTTATAAGCTTTAAGATGACTCTGATCAATTTCTAGACTATCTACCACATATTCAACTTGCGGTAAGATTTTTGGACCTTTCGGCTTTTTAAAAATTAAACCTTGTACCACTTTTGGGTAAGCTAATGCCGCTTTTGGTAACTGGCTAAAATGACGAGTATTCATACCTAACCTTTTATAATTTATAGATTCTTGAATAAAAAAGGGATGCACAAGCACCCCTTTTTAGCTAAAAGTGCTTAAGCGCCCAACAAGCTTTGACCACACACACGTACAACGTTGCCGTTTACGCCTGTAGAAGCAGTTGATGCAAACCATGCAATCGTTTCTGCTACATCAACAGGTAAACCACCTTGTTGCATTGAGTTCATACGGCGACCAGCTTCACGAATTGCAAATGGAATCGCAGCAGTCATTTGTGTTTCAATAAAGCCAGGTGCTACTGCGTTAATGGTAATACCATTTTTTAAGATAGGTGCAGTAAATTTAACTAGACCAATCACACCAGCTTTAGATGCAGCATAGTTGGTTTGACCAAGGTTACCAGCAATACCACTAATTGATGATACACAAACAATGCGGCCATTTGCATTTAGACCATCGTTTTCTAATAAGTAGTCATTTACGCGTTCAGCAGCAGACAAGTTAATGTTAATTACCAACTCCCAAAGCTCTGGCTTCATGTTTGCCAAAGTTTTGTCACGAGTAATACCTGCGTTATGAACGATAATATCTAAACCGCCTTGTTTAGCCGCAGCAGTTTTAATTTTTTCACCTGCATCAGCAGCAGTAATGTCAATTGCCAATGTAGAACCACCAATATCAGTAGCTACACGGTCAAGGTCAGCTTGTTGTTGTGGTACATCTAAACAAATAACATGAGCGCCATCACGTGCAAGCACATGTGCAATTGCCTCACCAATACCACGGCTTGCACCAGTTACTAACGCCGTTTTACCAGCAAGCGGTTTTGCCCAATCAACATCAACCACATCTGCTTTAGACACACGAATTACTTGACCAGACACATAAGCTGAACGTGGAGAAAGCAAGAAACGTAAAGTTGATTCAAGGTTTGCAGCAGCACCTTCGTCTACATAAACAACTTGAGCAGTAATACCCTTTTTAAACTCTTTACCTACAGATTTGATAAAGCCTTCAAGTGCACGCTGAGCAATCGCCTGTTTTACAGTTTTTGCAGTTTCAGGCGTTGTACCAATCACAATTACACGACCAGAAGTTGCAACTTGACGTGCAATCGGATTAAAGAATTTATAAAGTTCGTTTAACTGTTCTGAGTTTTGAATACCAGAAGCATCAAATACGACTGCTTTGAATTTTGATTCTTTGTCGCCTGCATTAAATGGGCGTAAATTTAAACCAACTTTTGCAGCTTCTTGCTGTAATGCAACATTATTGCCTACATAGCTGTCAGCATGAATATTGCTAAGTACTTGTGCAATCGCACCAGACAATACACTTGATGGCGCTGCGCCAACCAATACTGCACCATTCACTACTGGCTGAGCACTTTCAAAACGCTCTAATGCAACTGGCGATGGTAAACCCAGATTTTTAACAACAAATTTACCAATAGGAGATTGTGTAAATGCTTGGTATTGATCAGTCATGATTATTATCTCTCAAAGAAATGAATTTTCTACGACAGGCTTCATTATGTTATGAGATGAATAGCAACAATATGAAATCAGTCGTTCATTAGAGTTACTCCAAATCATACTTGAGTTCATCTTTGGATGTCTTGACCTGAATGCTATCTACAATGTCATTCTAGTCAATACAGGTCTATTTGAATTGTGTTAATGTAGCTTATAAGAATATCGTTAATATGCTTGGAAAAGCCTTATGAGCAAGACAACTCAAGAAAATCCAGCAGTCGAGAATTCTGCTGAGGAAAAAGTGTCAAATACATCAAAGCCGGCTTCTAACACGGCTAAGCGTAACAGCACAACTCCTAAAGCAGCAACTAATACTCCAAAAACGACACGTACTCGTTCAACGACTGCACCTGCACGTAGCCCTCGTAATAAGAGCGCTGCTACAGCAACCTCATCTACATCTTCTAATAATGTAGTTGCAGCACCAAAAGCAACAAAAACCAAAACTTCTGTTCAACAGGATAAAACCATGAGCCAAAACACTGTTCGCCGCGTTGCAATTATTGGTGGCAACCGTATTCCATTTGCACGTTCAAATACTGCTTATTTTAAAGCGTCTAATTCTGACATGCTGACAGCAGCATTGAATGGTTTGGTTGAGCGCTTTAACTTACAAGGTAAGCGTATTGGTGAAGTCGTTGCGGGTGCTGTTTTAAAACATAGCCGTGACTTCAACATGACTCGTGAAGTTGTATTGAGCACAGATCTTGCTCCTGAAACTCCTGCTTATGACATTCAAATTGCTTGTGGTACAGGTTTACAAGCTGCTTTTGTTGTTGCAAACAAAATTGCACTTGGTCAAATCGATGTAGGTATTGCAGGTGGTGTAGACACAACTTCTGACGCGCCGATTGCTGTAGGTGATGGTTTACGTAAAGTTTTACTTGAGCTCAATGTTGCTAAGACTGGTAAAGATCGTCTTAAAGCATTAACAAAAATTGATTTTAAAAAACTACTTGATGCACCAAGCAATGGTGAACCACGTACTGGCCTTTCAATGGGTGAGCATCAAGCAATCACTGCATTAGAATGGGGTATTACTCGCGAAGCGCAAGACGAATTAGCTGCAAGCAGCCATCAAAAACTTGCTGCTGCTTATGAACGTGGTTTCTTTGATGACTTAATGACTCCATTCTTAGGTCTTAATCGTGACAACAACTTACGTGCAGACAGCACAGTTGAAAAACTTGCTAAATTGAAACCAGTTTTCGGTAAAGGCGAAACTGCGACAATGACAGCAGGTAACTCAACTCCGTTAACTGATGGTGCTTCTGTTGTCTTGCTTGCTTCTGAAGAATGGGCAAAAGAAAATGGCCATGAAGTTTTAGCTTACCTTTCTTTCTCTGAAACAGCAGCTGTTGACTTCATTGGTAAAAATGGTCCTAAAGAAGGCTTATTGATGGCTCCTGCTTATGCAGTACCTCGTATGCTTAAGCGTGCAAACCTTAAACTTCAAGATTTTGATTTCTACGAAATTCATGAAGCATTCGCATCTCAAGTGTTGTCTACATTGAAAGCTTGGGAAGATGAAAAATTCTGTAAAGAACGTCTTGGTTTAGATGCACCTTTAGGTTCAATTGATCGCTCTAAACTGAACGTAAATGGTTCATCTTTAGGTGCAGGCCATCCATTTGCTGCAACTGGTGGCCGTATTTTAGCAACTGCTGCTAAATTGATTAATCAAAAAGGTTCAGGCCGTGCATTAATCTCGATCTGTACAGCAGGTGGTGAAGGCGTTGTAGCAATCGTAGAGAAATAATTTTACGATTCACCTTTAAAAAAAAGCACCCTGATGGGTGCTTTTTTAGTTTAACAACTTAATTTTTAATGAAGTGATGCTGCTTTAGCATCTGGGAAAAACTTATCTTCGATATGGTCATAACACCACTGGAAAATAAAGGTATAAACCAAAATACATAAGGTTAAACCAATATCTAAAATAAGTGCATCAATGACACTCATCTGAAGCATATATGCAATCATCGGTACTGTTGCAATCAACAAGCCGCCTTCAAAACCAATGGCATGTAAAATCCGAACAGGGATCGTTCTTTCCCAATTATATTTATGCTCTACTTTTTCGAAATAGTGGTTAAAAATCATATTCCAGAAAACTGAAACAACTGCCATAAACACACCGAGTGTTCCGGTTACATCCATTGGCATATCAAAAATAAAACTTAATGCAATCGCAATGATGACCAATAAAATTCCTTCATAACTGATTGCATGAATGAGCCTTCTCTTGGAAATCAACATTTTTAAATACTCAATAATAACTTGGATAATGTGCATTTTATTTTTATAATATTGATTAATCCAATCAGGTTCTTTCAGTTTTTTTGACAGATGAATATTAATCAAGAACAACTACTCATGTTTCAGGCCGTGATTGAAACAGGCTCTTTTTCAGCAGCAGCGCGAAAACTGGGTAAAGTCCCCTCTGCTGTAAGCATGTCTATTGCCAACTTAGAAATTGATCTAAACCTGACTTTATTTGACCGTAAAGGCCGTGAACCCGTCCCTACTGACGAAGCACGGGTATTATACGAAAAGACATCTCAACTTTTAATTGAGATGAATCAATGGAAACAACACGCTCACGCGTTAAGTACAGGGTTAGAAGCCAATTTAACTCTTGTGATTGTCTCTGAACTTTTACACACCAATTGGACCGACTATATTTGTCTTTTAGAGAGCCGCTTTCCAGACCTACAAATTAATATTGTGTCTGCCCCTCAAGAAGATGCACTTCAAATGCTATTAGATGGCTCTGCCCAACTTGCACTGATGTTTGAACGCGAACACCTAGATAACAGAGAACAATTTGTAGAACTTAAACGTGAAGCTTTAATTCCGGTAATTTCAAATAGCCATCCCCTCGCAAGCCAAAATCAGGTTTCTTATGAACAAATCCTTACTACACGACAAATTGTAGTTGCAAGCCGAGATGAGACTTTAAAACCTGAATTGCTATTTTCGAAACATTACTGGCGTACAGACAACCACCACTCTGCTTGTTTAATGATTTTACGCAATCTAGGTTGGGGTGTTCTTCCTCAAGAAATGTTTAAAGAAAACCCTGAATTAAAAAACAAGCTTAAAGTATTGGATTTATTAGATTTCACTCCAAGATTTGAATATTACGTCGACTTAGTATGGAGCCGTGAAAGTGAACTTGGTGCGGCTGCCAGATTCCTAATTGAATATATCCGTAAGCAACGAATGCAACAGACACCTTAAAATTATTTCAATTGAGATGCAGAACCTAAACGTTTTTCTTTGAAATATAACAATTGATATATCGACAGCATGAATAGACTTTGTGCTATAAAAGAAAACATAAGATTTATTACTGAAGATGTTGAATATCAATGACTCATACAGCACTTGACCAATTAAAAACATTAACGACCGTTGTTGCCGATAGTAGTGACCTTGATGCAATTCGTAAATTTCGTCCATTAGACGCGACGACAAACCCTTCGTTGATTACGGCAGCAGCAGAACAACCTGAAAGTAAAGAGCTGATTGAAGATGCTTATTATCAAGCCAAAGAAGAAGGCTATAGCAACGATGAGTTAATCGAAAGAACGATTGATATTTTGACTGTAAAATTTGGCGTAGAAATTTTAAAACTCATTGAAGGTCGTGTTTCTACAGAAGTTGATGCTGCACTTTCATACAACACTGAAGCAACCATTAAAAAAGCACATGAATTATGTGAACTTTACAAAGGTTATGGTATTGATCAGTCACGTATTCTGATTAAAATCGCGTCAACTTGGGAAGGTATTCAAGCTGCTAAAGTACTTGAAGCTGAAGGGATTGCTTGTAACCTCACTCTCCTTTTCGGTTTGCATCAAGCTCAAGCTTGTGCAGATGCAAAAGTTACTTTAATTTCTCCGTTTGTAGGCCGTATTTTAGACTGGTACAAAAAGGCCGAAGGTGTAGACGCTTACCCAATCGAAAAAGACCCAGGTGTGGTTTCAGTTAAGAAAATCTACACTTACTACAAACAGCAAAATATTCCTACTCAAGTGATGGGTGCGAGCTTCCGTAGCATTGATCAAGTGCTTGGTCTTGCAGGATGCGATTTGCTAACGATCTCTCCTGGTCTACTTACTCAGCTTGAACAAGATACGCGTACAGTTGATGCAGCTCTTGATGCGACTAAATCAAAACAAGCAGAGGCTATTGTTAGACCAGCTCAAAATGAACAAAGTTTTAAAGATGAACTTAATCATGACTTAATGGCATTCCAACTTTTACAAGGTGGCGTTGATGGCTTTATTAAAGCCCGTGACCAATTAAGTTTTTTATTACGTCAATCTTTTGGAATTGATGCGGAAATTAAACCTTAAAAAACTGCACTTTTCATACAAAATCACCGATTTTTGTTATCATGGCAAAAATCGGTTTTTTATTGGGTTTCTCGTGTTCGGCATAACAGATCTAACAACATATATTATTGGTACATTCCTAATTGTGTTATTGCCAGGACCCAACTCTCTTTATGTGATGTCAATTGCTTCACGTTACGGAATTAAAACTGGATATATGGGCGCATTGGGTATTTTTACCGGCGATCTCATTTTAATGTTGTGTACCGTACTAGGAGCTGCGTCTCTACTTAAAGCATTTCCATGGGTATTTGTTATTCTTAAATTAACAGGTGCACTTTACCTATCTTATTTAGGCTTTAAACTCTTACAAGGCAGTATTCAACGCTGGAAACAACGTAATCAACCACAACCAGAAATGGCTGATTTACCTGCTTTAGATAAAATTCATCCTTATAAAACAGCACTCAGTATTAGTTTACTTAATCCTAAAGCGATTTTATTTTTCCTATCTTTCTTTGTTCAATTTGTTGAACCCGACTATGCCTATCCCGCTCTAAGCTTTTTAATTTTAGCGGTTATTTTACAGGTGATTAGTTTTAGCTATTTAACAGCATTAATCTTCTCTGGAATTAAACTTTCAGCATTTTTTAAACAAAACCATAAAATTGCAGCCAGTAGTATTTTTTTAGTCGGAATTCTATTCTTCGGATTCGGTCTAAAACTAGCAACCTCAACAATCTAATCATCTTTACCTATCCGTTTGCACTATAAAGTTAAAACAAGATGAGCTGTTAAAATGCCAGCATGCCATCTGTTTTAACTTCATTGAGCACAAAAAATGTTCTGACCTGTCTTACTCCAGGTAAGGCAATAATCTTTTCACTATGGAATCGGTTAAACGCAGCTAAATCTTTAACACGAATTTTTAGAAAATAATCGACCTCTCCCGCCACCAGATAACACTCTAGAACATTTTCCAAATCACCTGATGCTTGTTCAAATGCCTGAAAGCTATCAGGCGTGGAGCGATCTAAAACCACACCAACGAGTACTACTGTATCACGTTGCACCAAGCTCGGATTGATCCGAGCGCGTACATCTAAAATTGCTCCAATCTTAAAAAGACGCTGTGTGTGATTCCAACAAGATGAAGTACTTATGCCTACAAGCTTAGCTAATTCGGCATTACTTAAGCGCCCATTTTCTTGTAATGCACGCATAATTTTCAATTCGAGTGGTGATAAATTCTCAGCCTGCTCTTCCATAAAACAATATTCCAAATTTAGTGTTATTTATGGAAGAAATAATATCATTATTCAAAATTTTAAAAATATTATTTCCATTTTAGGTTAAAAATAGAAAGCACCTTCTTTAAAAAAATTGTTAGATTTACCTTGCTGAAAACAAAGGCAGAAACATATTAATTTTTCAGGGATTTAGAACATTTAGTTATGCAAAAGATTCTTCAAGATTTTTCAATTCCAGCCGTATTTGCTGGATTTATTACTTTTTTAATAGGTATTAGTGTTTCGGCCATTTTAGTCATTCAAGCTGCTCAAGCTTTAGGTGCTTCACCTGAACAAATTACCTCATGGTTTTGGGCTTTAGGTTTGGGTCTTGGTTTATCAGGACTTATTCTTTCGTGGAAATTTAAATACCCTGTAGCAACTGCATGGTCAACTGCTGGTCTCGCTTTAATTATTGCAACTGGCGGTGGATATAGCATAAATGAAGCAATTGGTGCTTTTTTAGTGGTTGGTGTACTGACAGCGATTTTAGGTTTTTCTGGAATTTTTCAAAAAGCACTTTCATATATTCCGCAAAGCTTAACTAGTGCCATGCTTGCAGGCGTTTTACTCAAATTTGGTATTTCACTTTTCGCCAGTTTACAAAATGATTGGGCATTCGTTTTATCTTTGCTCGTCATTTATATCATTACAAAAAGATTATGGCCGCGTTATAGCATCGTGTTCACAGCTCTTGCTGGTGTTGTGCTCTGCCCTGTGTTTTTAGACTTTCATATGCCTACACTTCACTGGTCTTTGGCTAAACCTGTTTGGATTAGTCCTGTCTTTAGCTGGTCGGCTCTTTTAGGATTAGCATTACCTCTTTTTGTGATTAGTATGGCTTCGCAGTATTTACCCGGTATTGCCATGATTAAAAGTTATGGCTATAAACCACATGTTAACCAACTCATTGGCTGGACAGGTTTAACCCAAGTTTTGCTTGCACCTTTTGGTTGTTACAGCGTCAATATTGCTGCGATTAGTGCAGCTGTATGCCTTGACGATCAAGTTCATCCTGACCCAAGTAAACGTTATATTGCTGGCATGAGTTCTGGTTTTTTCTATGCATTGATGGGACTATTTGCAGCAACACTCACAAGCTTACTCATGTCTTTTCCCCATATCTTTATTGTAGCTTTAGCTGGTATCGCATTACTTGGCACCATTAGCCATAACATTGCACTTGCATTTGGCCCTGTTGAAGACCGTGAAGCTGCATTATTTACCTTCTTATGCAGTGCTTCGGGCATTCAATTTTTTGGTATTGGCTCAGCCTTTTGGGGACTTATTGTCGGTCTTATTGTGTTTTTAGTACTTAAATTTAAGGTCAAAAAAAGTTAATAAAAAAGCGTTCATAGCTCCTTTTTCAATGCCATGAACGCTTTTCAATCTTATTTTTATAGCTCTCTTACTACCACTGATTTTGCCATTTTGTCATGCCAGCCTTGTTTTTTAGCATCAAATGCGACCCAAAAAAGACCAATACCAAACACTAAAATTGACGGAATATAGCCAACATATCGAATAATACTCTGCGTGACTGTTAGCTTATTACCTGTTTTTTCATCTAAAACTTTTAATCGCATCAATCGTTTACCTGGAGTACCGGCAAAATACAGCCAACATAAAACTGAATACAATAAAGGAAATGCATAGTTCACGATCAAATCGAACCAATAATTTTGTGGCTTAGTACTTAAACCTGTGGCAAAGACTAAGTCGTAATCCCCTTGATAAAAAATCCATGCTGCAGGAATAATAGCCAAAAAAAGAATAAGAGTATCAATGATCATTGCACCAAATCTTAACCAGAACCCTGCATACTCATACTTATAAGTCATGCTCACCTCGCTTTGTTATTGTTTAATAGCTAAAAACGCTTTTACAATTTTACTTTTATCCTAAATGAAACTTTTTTATTTTTAAATACTTAAATAAATTTAAAATATTCTACTTTTATATTTTATTGTAATAATGCTGATCAAAAAAACGTTATTGCATCAATATTCATCAAAAAACTAATATTTTTAGAACTGAATTTTTTCATTTCAGTTCTATTGGAACAATTTTATAGGAAATTAAAATATAAAATCATATTATATTTATTTCCAAAATAAAATATCTAATTTAAACTCTTTTTTTAATAATAATGCTGCAAATAATAGAGCTAAACCAATAACAATTAAAAAAACACTTAAAGTGACTATTGCATAAACAATAGCTACACTGCCTAATATAGCTAAAACATAAAATATAATTACACTGAATGTCGGCATTTCAATTTATTCCACTACTTAAAATAAAAGCAATTTATTCTATCGAGTTTATAAACGATTGCTGTTTTCAAATGTTGGCTACACTATTAATTTGTATCATCATACAATAATCATGTTATTAAATATATTTAGTGTTACTTTGCTTTAATAACAAGTGATGAAATTCACATAATTTTTAATTAATTTCAAAATAATGTTTTTCAGTGATGAGCTTAATTTTTAGATTTTTATATAAGCGTTCTTTTGAATCTTCAAGTGAAGGGACAACTTTTTCTGCAAATTTATCTTCGGTCATCAGTCTGGCATAAGTTTTATAGCCGATAACTAACTTTTCGGGTTCTTTGCCTGTTTGACGGAACTCTTCAATAAGTTTATTAACTTTCTTTGCTGTTAAATCAGCCATTTTCCTCTCTCTCCCCTTAATTCACTATTTTGTTATACGGTTTCTATATGACAGAAATATGAATAGTAATTTTTTGTAATTTTCATGTAAATATTGTCGATTATTTAGCAATGCCACCTAAACGCCATCACAATCAATAAAAAAATAAACACAAACATATGATTTAAAATAAATTTATTTAATTTCTCTTTCCTACGACTGAATAGATGCTTACCGTGAATGAAATATGTTAATCTTTAATTAATAAATGCTTCATACATATAACAACTGTAAATAAGAGGAATAACATTATGAATTACCAACATATTATTGTACCAGTCGATGGTTCGGAAATTTCTTTAGCGGCAGCAAGACAAGCAGCTCATATTGCAAAAGCTTTTGGGAGCAAATTGACCGCTATTAGCTTAGTTGCGGTAGATCCTTTTAGCGGTGTAGATTTTTATTACATCTCACCTGTTGTAAAAGATTATTTTGTTGAAGCACGAGCAAATGCAGAAAAAACACTCGCAACTGTAAAAGCTTTATGTGCCGAAGAAGGTATTGATGCCGAAACTCAAATCATCCAAGGTGAAATTTCTTCAGATGGTATTTTAAAAGCTGTAGAAGGCTTAGGTTCCGATTTGATTGTGATTGGTTCTCATGGTCGCAAAGGCTTCCAAAAACTTATTTTGGGTAGTTTTGCTCAAGATGTTTTAAACAGTACAAAAATTCAGGTATTGGTTGTAAAAGAATAAACTTTTTAGATGCAAAAAAACCCAATCCAACGATTGGGTTTTTTAACAAAATAGATTGCATAAATTTTACACTAATCAAAAATCCAGCTAGAATAGTTTCTTATTCTTCCAATTTCGTGAGTCACACCAATGAAGTAAGTCTTTTTTCTCATCAATTTTTCTTTTTTTGATGTGCAAAATAGACTATTTTTTTGTGATTTAACGTCTCTGCTTAAAACTACTTTTCCTATTTTGTACATCCTGTATTTATGAGGTTTTTTTATGACTCAGCAGGCATGTGTAATATCACAACTCTCTTTAGAATTTCCATCTAAAGTCATGTTTCAACAACTAAATTTTAATCTTGAATCGCATCAATTATCTGCTTTAATTGGCCGTAATGGTCAAGGCAAATCTTTGCTTATGCAAATGTTAAATCAGACGCTTAAATCAGATTCAATTCTGACATCTGGGCAAATATCTTGGCATGTAAAGCATGTATATTTACCTCAGTTGCATCGTTTAGCAGCACAGACCATTGCCGAAGCATTAGATATCTTAGATGTTTATCATGCTTTTAAAAGAGTTGAACAAGGTGTTGCTAACTTCGATGATTATGATTTGTTAGACGGTAAATGGGATCTGCCAACCTTATGGAATAATTTATTGGAGTCTGCGGGTTTACCAACAGATTTAGACTTTCCAGTGAAAAATCTAAGCGAAGGTCAAAAAACCAAATTGGCATTAAGCTGTTTATTTCTAAAATCAGATCACTACTTGCTACTTGATGAACCTAGTAATCATCTAGATCAGCAATCTAGAAAATGGTTAATTGATCATTTGAGGAAACACCCAGCAGGTGCGCTTATCATTAGTCATGATCGTAGTTTACTGAATGAAGTAGACCATATTTATCATTTGAATGAACATGGGTTACATCACACAACGGGAAACTATGAAAAATTTTATGGCCAGTACCAAATTCATGTTGCAGCTTTAGAGCAATCTGTTCAACAAGGCCAACGCGACGTTAAACACATGAAGCAAAAGCAGCATGAAGTATTAATGAAAGCTCAAAAACGTGAACGTGCTGGCAATAAGTTAAGAGAATCAAATTCTCAAGCCAAAATTTTGCTCGACTTTAAAAAGGAACAAGCAGGCCAAAGTATTGCTGCTATACAGTCTCAGCACCAACGACAAATTTCGAACAGTCAAAATGATTTAACAGACAAAAAAATGCGTCTTGAAACCGTCAAGCCACAACAGTTTGTCTTCCCCACTTTTCACAAGAAATCTGGAGAAATTCTTCGCATTAAAAAACTTAAACTGAAATATGGAACGCAAAAACCCATAGATTTAGCGGTACAGGCAGCCGAAAAAATTCACGTAACCGGTCAAAATGGTATTGGTAAATCGACACTACTCAAAGCAATTCAAGCTCAAAACAAACAGCCATGTGACAGCATTCACTTATTTGTAGAGTGCTTTTATCTGGACCAAAACTTTAGCTTTTTATGTGATGAAATGACGGTGATTGAAAATCTAACCCACATGAATAGTGAGCTTTCAGAACTAGAATGGCGAAATCTATTAGGTCAACTTCGAATTCGAGGTGATAAAGGTACACAACTTTTATCTCAGCTCAGTGGTGGTGAAAAACTCAAAGTAGCCTTATTGGCGCTTAGCCAGATACATCCTACCCCTGAACTCTTGTTATTAGATGAACCAGAAAATCATTTAGATATTGAATCTAGAGAACTATTAGCTACCGCTATTCAAAGCTATGAAGGCGCTGTATTACTCATTTCACATGATCAAACTTTTGTTGAAAGTTGTGCTATTCATGAGTCTTTTTCTTTAGCCGATTAATCTTTATTGATGTCTTTTTCAAATTTACTAGTTCTCTTTTGAGAACTAGTAAATTCTAGCAACCATTATTTTTTTACTTTATTTAATATTTCAATTTCTAAATTATATGTCACAGTTTTATTTTTACGAGCACTATTTCGCATTTGATAAACTTGAACAATATAATCTCCATCAACTGGTAAAGTAAGTTCACCTTTAGATCCTACAGTTGAACCAATTAATAATGCCTTATCCTTGCCGGGCTTTTTACCTGGGGCAAAAATATTAACATAGGCTAAATTACCAAGACTATTAATATTGAATTTCAATATTTGACCATTCTTTGCATAAACTCTATATCTCACATCATCATAACTATGAAATTTTCCAGTTAATGTGGTATGAGTAGAACCTTGTAAAAAATTAACTTTTTGCTCAACATTTTTAGCTAAAACTGTGAATGATGCAGTTGAAATTAGCGTAGATAACAATAAAGTTTTAATGATTTTTTTCAATTTATAATCCTCAAAAATATTTTTAAATTATTATATTAAAATATTTTTTATAGAATTTTACTTTATGTATGAGTTTAACAAGTAATAGTTATTTTTTATAATTAGTAACAAATAAGGTATCTCAAAGTTTAAATATGATTAACTCCGAGATACCCTTTTTTAAAAAATATTAGAATCGATAACCTACCCCTAAATAGGTAATCAGTGGGTCAATATCAACTTTTGTTGTGGCATGTATTAAGCGAGTCCCCGTATTTTGATTGATGACATCAATTTGGGCATTGTTACTTAACTTTGCATAAGACACAGAAGCTACCGTATACCATGAATCATTAAAATCATAGGTAAAACCAGCGGTAAAAATAGGCGCTATCGAATCATCTGCATCGACATTAACGACCATTTTTCCACTCGATTCTTTTCGGTCTAAAGCCGCTCCAGCTTTGCCATCCAACACGTTTTGGATCATATGGCCTGCAGACACTAAATCAGAACGAATGCCATCGTTGAGTTTAATATCATTAAAATGAGCATACATTAAACCCACTCCAACATACGGTCTAAACTTATTTACCCCACTTTTACCAAACTGATATTGTGCTTCTATGGTTGGCGTCCATGCTCGAATAGTTGCAGCTTTAGATTTATTGCCTAGGTTGGTAATAGGAATCGCCTGACCTAAAGTAAAGCCATCAGGGAAAAGGTATTTCACTAAGTCATTAGGAGACATTGCGATTCCACTTAACGGTGCTAGGATCTCTCCTTTTCCTTTAACATCAACTTTAGGTGGAATTCCGCCAATAAATTGTAAAGACACATTGTCATTCAGATAATAGTTAAATGTTAAACCTAATGTGTCTACATCATCGACTTCTAGTCCCGCATCTTGCTGTTGCCAGTTTTCCAATCCCTCAATTCGTGCTGTACCAGCAACTTCAGCTAGAATATTACCCTTACCATCGGTAAGTTGCTCTTGGATTTCGGGTTGGGCTAGAAACTCTGTAAGGGTTTCTTTTAAATTCCAAACCTCTCCACCCATATCAGTCATAGTGGCATTGGGATCAATAGAGTTTAAAAAACTTGTTGTTGAAATAGTGCCGACTTTAGCTTCTGTTCCATTTTTAACTGCGGTATTAATATTAAATGGATTAGCTTTACCCTGTGGCATTACATGTAGCCAACCAGCAGAGACAGAGAATCTTTTAAATTCCTGCGCATAACTCATGCTTGTGATTACAGATAATGAACTCAATATTGCTATTTTTATTACTCTTTTTTTCATTTTTATTCCATCCTAGAAATATATTGCTGATTTTGCAATATAGATATGGAATATAGCCAAGTTGCCTTTTTTATCAATAAGTATAATTTTTAAACAAAATTGATTTAGATAAATTTATCAATTTATCTCTTTAATTACATGAAATAGTTATCCAATTTTTCTGACGAATGACATAATTAAAATTAAAAACAATTTAACGAACGGTAAAATAACTAAATAGAATTAGTCTTATTTGACTAGCTGTTATGCTTGAGTTATTTAAATTAGAATCTAACTAGACTTTTAATTTTCGTTTATAGACATTTCAATAAAAACCTACGAAGAGAGCTTATCTAAAGAAGTTACCTCGTATAGCTAATCAATAAATCTGGAAGAATTTTTAATGAATATTATTATTCGTGATGAACAAAATGAGGATATCGAAGCGATCGAAAACCTAACTAAAGCAGCTTTTCAAAATGCTGAGCACACGAGTCATACCGAACATTTTATTGTTAATAGTTTAAGAAACCACGGTCAACTCACTATTTCTCTGGTGGCAGTTGAAGACGGTTCTATTATCGGGCATGTTGCTATTTCTCCAGTTCAAATAAGTTCAGGGGAAATAGGTTGGTATGGTTTAGGCCCTATTTCAGTTCATCCAGATAAACAAGGGCTGGGTATTGGTTCCCTTCTGATGAATAAATCACTAGAAAAATTAAAAAACTTAGGTGCAAAAGGATGTGTTTTATTAGGTGATCCCAACTATTACAGCCGCTTTGGTTTTAAAAACTATCCTGAGCTAATTTTACCTGATGTACCGAGTGAGTATTTCCAAGCCTTAAGCTTCTCAGGTCATTTTGCTAAAGGCTATGTAAACTATCATGAGGCATTTAATGCAACGCAATAATAAAAATTATTATCTTTCAAAAGAAAACTCCTAAAATAGGAGTTTTCTTTTTTTACTTTGAACAATATTGATATAAATAATCTAGTTTTATTTAATACGCTCAATCTTAAAAACTTCAATATCGGTAGGCTTAACTCGATGTGTATCTACCTCTCCTACAATACGCACTTTATCCCCAGCTTTTAGTTGTAGAGGCTTCCACAAGTCATCATCAATATCAATTACAATCGAACCGGTAGCATCTTTAAACTCGAAATGATCACCAGCAATATGCTTTACGATCGTACCCGTCAAAGTTACTCCAGATTCATCAGCCAAAGTTTTTGCTTTAGATACTGTGACTACATTTTTTGTCGCTTCTTTTATTAATGTAGCATCGGGTTTAGCTAATACCGCATTACTGCCCAATAAAGCCAACCCAGTGAAAGTTGCTAAGAATATTTTTTTCATTACCATGACCTAATTTTTAATGTTCTTAGTTATATAAACAAATTCTTTTAAAGTTATAGATTTAGCTTTTGTGGCTTTTTGTATCTTATAAGAGAGTTTCTTTAATCATGTCATGTAGAAGCACCAAATAATTTACGGCAAAAATTTAGAAAGACTCCATAAGGTCTTCCAGAAACGCTAATAATTAAAAGAATAGAACTGACAGCCGTAACTATCTGCACTAAAGTTGCTCCATTAAAAGCAAGTATCAAAATATAAAGTGGAATCTGGAATGTTAAATTAGCGAATGTGTCTAGCAAAAAGCTTTGTACAGCTGTTTTATGTCTTGCCCATATTTTTTTAAAAATCCAATCGCGATAAAACCCATATGGTCGACCAATCAGTAGAGAAACAGGTATTGCGGTAGCATGTATTTTAAATGTTTGTTCAAGTGTCAGACCCGTAATTACTAGTTCAACAAAAGTACCTATGGCTAACGAAAATAGAACCATTGCAAATGTATCTGCAAAGAATTTCTTTAGGTTCTCTTTTGCAACAACCATTTATAGCCTTTAGTTTTGTCATGAATTTACTTAAGAAAGCATGTTTCTTAAGTAAATTAAACCCAGCATTAAAATATAACTTAATTGTTAAGCTACAAGTTGGCCTAAATTCAATAAAATATTTATGGCTTCTGTCTCATCCTCTGTTTGCCCAACAATCATTCTGTCATATGAAATTCCACCAATCTCAATATAAATTTTTGGATGAGGAAGCTGAGGGATATAAACTTTGAGCGGTTGATAAAGAGCAAGAAGATAACCAAATGAATCATAAGGATAATGATCATCTTTTAATGTCTTCTTTATCACCATATAAGTGTTCAGAATATCTAGAATAAAACCATATTCATTTTCAGAATGAAATTTAGCGTCCATACCTACCTCCTTGATTAATTAATATTTTTATAATCAAATTTAAAGGTTAAATTTCTGATCTGATGGTGTAACCAATTCACTTTAAATATAGAGTTATATTTAAAGTGATTCCTGTTGAATTAAATATATTTAAAACCAAGTATATTAGTCAACATATTTTGAACAGTGCCATTAAAAATAAATATTTCGAGTTACAAATCACATTTTAAGATTAAAATAAAAAGATATAAAAAAACCCATCTTACGATGGGTTTCGAAATTCATCTGGATTATGAATCTTTGTCCATTGAATGAGGAGTAGTCGTTTTATCTTGCTGCTTTGTATCGTTTTCACCTTGGCAAGCACTCACACTTAAAGAAATAATGGCAGCTAAACCCAAGGTAGCCATAATTTTTGTCATATTTCACCTCATGAATTATTCAGATAGTGAGTTAATAAATACTTTTTATTAGTTTTACGATCAGCATAGGTTTCTAGGCTTTTTTGTAGATTTAACGCAAAAATGTAAAGCGCTTTAGTTTCACCTTTGAATGTCAACTTAAAATTTGGTCATTAAACATTAACTGAGTGTCTGAGCGTTTTAATGAGTAATTCATATAGGTGGTCTACAGCTTTTGACTCTAAAGAAGACCTACTCCGATAAACAGCAGCCTCCATCGGCTCTAATGGCCCAAGTCCATGATCTGCACCTAATATGGTTAAATGCTCAGGTGCACTGCATTGTGTGAACACAGCGATTGCTAAACCGCTTTCAACTGCTGCAATCTGACCAGCTAAACTTGAACTGTTGTACACCACACGGTAACGGCGCCCTTGTAATGCCAAAGAATGAATAGCACTCTTTTTGGCTTGGCTGGTACTTTCGTAAACTGCAATTGGAAGCGGATCTTCTCGCCAGAGTTCAAATTGTGGAGAACCAACCCATACCATTGGTTCATGAAATAACAGTGTTCCTTGACGAGCGTTATCTCTTGAAATTAATGCCAAGTCTATATCACCACTTTCTACTCGTGGAATTAAAGAAGTCGACTGCTCGCAGATCAATTCAATTTCAACACCTCCGTAACGTGGTGCAAAACGTTTAAGTACGGGCGTTAAATATTTAGCAGCATAGTCATCAGGTACCCCAAGACGTATACGGCCCTTTAATTCATCTCCGTGAAATGCCATTTGAGCTTCAGCATGTAAGTCGAGAATTCGGCGTGCATAACCTAAAAGTAGTTGTCCTTGTGAGGTTAATTCAATTTGCCGATGTGTTCGTATTAGAAGTTGGCAATGGAGAGCTTCTTCTAGCTTTTTCAGTTGCATGCTAACCGCAGACTGTGAGCGATATAACTCAGGTGCTGCATTCGACAATGAGCCTGTATCAACGACTGTGACAAAACACTTTAACCAATCAATCTGTAAGTTTTTTGTATTCATTACGATTTATCTATTCGATTTTCAAATAGTATATAAAAGAATTATGCGCTTTTCTTTATCTATTCTCTCTCCCATACTGAAATTAGAAGAAGTTAAAACAATTCATTTTTCTAAAAGAAGCTATCCGTGAATTGGTTAATGTCTGAATAACACGTTAATAGCGACACCTACTCACAATTTCATCACTTCGTATTTCTTAGGTATTACGCACTAGGAGGAGGTTTTATGCGCCTAAATAAACAAATGCTTGCATCACAAAGTGCGACATCTATTTTTGTTTTACTTTGGGGAAGTGCCGCAATTTTTACTCGTTGGGGACTCGATAATGCCTCACCCATAGCCTTACTAATTTTACGGTTTTCTACTGCTTTAATTGCTCTGTCGCTACTAGCTATTTTTAGAAAACGACTTTTACCCAAGCAGGGAACCCGAAAGCAAGTTTTATTAACTGGATTACTCATGATCGCAGGTTATTCAATCTGCTATTTTAAAGCCATGGCTTATGGGGTCACGCCTGGTTTGATGGCCACAATTATGGGAATACAACCCATTTTAACACTTTGCCTTTTAGAAAAGAGTTTACAAAAAGAAAGGCTTTTCGGTTTACTCATTGCTTTAGCTGGACTCATTCTTTTAGTCTGGAAAAGCCTGACGATGTCGTTTATTGCGCCAATCGGCATATTCTTTGCCTTGGCTGCCCTCATCTGTATAACCTTTGGGGCTATCATGCAAAAGAACATTCAGCAGGCCCCGACAGATGTCTTACCACTACAATATGTAGTTAGCCTTGTAGTTTGCTTATTGATAGTTCCTTTTGAACATTTTGAAATAACGTGGAATTCACAACTGATTATTTCGGTCTTATTTCTTGGAATTTTAATTTCTGTAGTTGCGCAGCTTTTACTTTATCGACTTTTAAGTCAGGGCAATATTGTCAACGTGACAAGCCTGTTCTATTTGGTTCCCATTGTTACTGCGCTCTTAGATTTTCTAATTTTAAAAAATACATTACCTCTGGCAGGTTTAATTGGAATGATTGCAATTTTACTAGGCTTATTGCTTGTATTTAAAAAGAAATAACTCATACAAATAATATAGAACCCTCAACTGAGGGTCTTATTTTGAGTAAAAATTTAATCTAAGTTTTTCCAGTCTGTACCAATTTGAGCTAATGCTGGAAGCTCATCACTATTAAAAACATTAGAATTACGATCAATTGCAAATCGATAAATGGGCATAGAATCAGCTTCAGTTTTCTTAAAGAAACTGAAGTTTTCATTAAGATGATAATTCCCCCCTTCTATTGATTTTGTTGCTGTTCCTGAGGGTATATGAGTATAACTTTCACACTCTACTTCAACATTATTTCCGGCAAGATCTTGGTAGGAAAATTTCATGTTTTAATCCTTTCTAAATTTTTATGATTGAGAAAAACTTAACATGCTATCTGGCTAGATTATTGAAACTTTTTTAACTAATTGTTTAAGTGTGTATATTTGGTTAAAAATAAAAAAGTTATTCAAGATAAAAATCCTATTTGAAATGCTTCTGCTCTCACTCACAAATCCAAAAATTTTAGAGCCCGCTCATCAAGTTCTTTAAGTTCCTCAAGCGTATATAAGCGCCCCTCTGGGTCAAAAAACTTATCAAAATCGAATTGCCCTTCTTTATATAATTGATATCGTTTAGGCCCTAACCATTCTTTTTGAAAGAAATCATCTGTCAGTTTAAAAAACTCTTTAAAAGAAGTATTTGCATCTAGATGACCAATTAATTGTTCGCGCTCGTCTTTAGGAATATCTTTAAATTTTCTTTCATCCATAATGAAAGCTCGACTGCCAACGAGCTGACCATCCTCAAGAGTTGGAACTAAAATGCTGCGGCAATGCGGATGTAAAGGAGGAACTTTTTTTGCCGGATCGTTAAGCTGCCATACCGAACCATCAAGTGAAGCGCATGTTTTCGATGTCCTTCCATCAAGAACACTTACAAATCTGACATATTCAAACTTTAATTGTTTATAACTATTTAAATATGCCTGATTAGATATATGGCTTCGAATTGTACGTACAGTTCGTTCAATATCTGTTTTAGTACTATTGAGTAGCCCATCTTCATATTTAAGACGTTTAGTTCCATGAATACGCTGAATAATTTGTAGGGTTGTAGCACCAATATTAAGCCCATCTCGAATCGCATATTCAACTCTTTGACGAGCTAGCTCAGCAATTTTAGAGAGTAGTTCATCTACTAATGCTCCACCCGCTAAAGGAACACGTTTAGCAGCTTTATAGAGTTGCTCGCCTTTTAACTCTTTATGTTGGCCACCAAAAATTTTTGACATATATCTGGCTTCATAGAAAGCCAATGCCACAGCAGAAATTGTAAAAGTGTCAGTGAGAGCTTCATTAATCAAATTAAACCACTGAGAAATTAGCGCACGTATCTCTCTTAAATCGGCTGTTGAATAAATTCCACCAGCCAATGCTGCTTTTTCCTTTTCATTTAGCTCATCTAATAAGTTAGCCAACTTATCAAGCATGGTAACCGTTTCAGAATTAAATAAATTGAGAAGTTCGTTGACCGATCTTGATGATGCTCGATATAGATAGGCCTGATGTTGAGTCAAAATATCAAAAAGTGTTTTTTGATGAAGATTAGCCATAAAAATTTACCTCTACAGAAGTGCTTTTTTATTGTTTTGCTATTTATATTTCCAGTATCACTAGATTAAGTTATGACTAACAAGCACACCTACGTAAAGTTATTTAGCTAAATGCTCATCCTTGTAATGCGTTTTTTATAAACGTACCTTAAACCTCATCTAAATAGGATCTTTCTTGCTGAGTAAAACAGCATTACTCGGAATACTTTTAAGTATTTTCTTTTGTTGTTTCAGCCATTCTTTAGAAAATTTTTTATCAGATTGTTCCGAAAAGTTATCTTTAGGCTTGTTATAGGAAGCATCACGCATATTTTCAGATCGTACACACGGCCAATTGTTTAATTGGGGTGTCAACACAGCATTACTTACCAATGAAAGCTCTTCTAATCTAATCAAATTCATCTCTACTTCCTTACTTCCCTCTAGCGTCCTCACTCTTCAATTGATTCATACAAAGCTTTATTTTGAATAATCTATAGACGGCTATTGTTTATTCCCTAAACCGATCCAATTAGGGCTACACACAAATAACATGCCTTCAAAAATGCAAAGTGCAAATTTTGTGTATTGATTTATCAAACATGTAAGTTGCTATAGGAATGAATAAATTGAGTTTAAATAGAGTGATGAAGATATTTAGAATGTTTTCTTCTTTGTTGCTTCAATTTCAGATATACTGAACTTAGTATGAGATGAGCCTTATATAGTTCATTGCTAGATCAATGAACGACTAAGCCCTTCGCTTTCGAGCAAGGGCTTTTTTAATGCCTAAAATTTGAGAAAACTTATACTTATATGAACTGTCTGGTCGGCCATCGGTTTGCCTTTATAGATCAGGTCTGTTAGATTGGTCTTGTTCATCAACTCCTATTGTCGATGAATACTGAAGCCTGATTCGTAGCATCAGGCTTTTTTAATGCCTAAAATTTGTATAAATGATCCTGCCCAAATGATGACATGTGATCTCGGTACGATCCGAAACAACGTAAATCAAACTATAAAATAAACCAGCCTTATCTTACTTTTAGCCAAGTGCCTACTTCTTTTAGTACATCAACTAAACTGTTTAATTTCTTGCCATCTTCGGTTAGTGAGTACTCAACTTTAACAGGAACTTCCGCAAAAACTTCTCTGTTAATAAACCCTTCTTCTTCAAGAAAACGCAATTCTAAAGTTAACATTCTTTGTGAAATATTAGGTATTGCGCGTCTGAGTTCATTAAAGCGCATAGGTCTTTCGATGAGAAATGAAATAATTAACATTCTCCAGCGACCACCCAATACTGTCATTGCCTCTTCTACAGAACAGCCAGAAATATTATCTTTCATTGTTTAATTAGGTATAAAAAATATACCTATATAACAAAATAGTGCCTAATTTACAATCTATACCTAGTGGTAAATAATAGTTTTTTATCACGAAAAGACTGACCTTTATTATGGAATATAAAGAAGTTGCTAAAAAAACGATTAATCATTTGTACTCAGCACATGCATCTATTCGTAGCTCAGGCATCGACCCTCAAATCATTGCTTTAGCTGAGTTGTATGTGTCACAAATTAACGGCTGTGCTTACTGCTGCGCTTTTCATGCTCAGGAATTAAGAGATATGGGAGTAAGCCAAGAAGTCATTGATAAAATTCCGGGCTATAAACATTCGAATGCCTTTTCAAAGAAACAACATCTTGCTCTTGAACTTGCGGAGGCAGTCACTTTTCTATCTGACAAAATTGAAACTGTAAAAGCTCATTTAACTGAATATTTTAGTGACAGAGAGATTGTAGAGTTAACGACCAGCATTTCGCTCATGGGGGCTTTAAACCGGCTTAGAATCACTTTAGGTGATAAAAGTTAATCTATTCACCTCCTATATGAAAAAAGCCCTAATTATTTGGGGCTTTTAATGATTTTTGAGAAAGTTTAATAAAAATTGAAGCACTATTTTGACGATAAAAATAACTTCTTTTCGATTGCACGACGATTCACCAGCCCTTGCAACCGCTTACCGCCAGCATTAATCCAAACATCAAACTGGTTAGCAGCTTCTTTATAATTACCTAAATTTAAATTTTTGAGTAAGGTCGAGTTTTTAAAAGCCCCGACTCCAATGTTATAAGCTAAAGAGACTAATGCATCGAATTGATTCTGTTTTAAAGGCACAGTTACCGAACTATTTATTGCATGTTCAAATATCTTTAAATCATGCTGCATATAAGCTTTAGCCTGTTCAAGTGTGCATCGGTCTCCTTCACTTACACGCTGACCATTAGGATACCGCGTCGTGCCATATCCAATAGTCCATACCCCAGTACCATCGTCATAAGCACTAAGTTTTAATCCTTCAAAATTACAAATTAGGTTTACACCTTCCAAGCTAAGAGACATCTCATCAACAGCGACACCTATCAATTCATCGCCATGATCAATTGCTGTAGCAATCTGATCCGCTGCTGCATCTTGCTGAGACTTAGCAGTAAAAAATTTGCGGAGATAATCCAATATTTTTTGCATTTAATGCCCTGTTATTTACTTTTTCTCTGTAACCCAAAGCGTAATATACCCTTGAACTACAGGCTGCCCATCCGCTCTATAAGCATTAACTTTTACTTGCATATCTCCAACTTTCCACTCGTCATCAATTGTTGCTACTAACTTAATATCAGAATCTGCCTTCGCTACATAATTTACGCTCATACCTTTAGGTAACCATCTTAAATGTTGAGGTACTGATGCTTCAGCTAATACACCCATGACAAATTCCAGCCCATTACATATGGCAATAACGTGTACAGTTCCGATATGATTTTCGATTGATTTATTTTTTTTGATTGAAGCTTCGCACACGTTCAAATCTAATTTTTGAATCATTGGATTTACAGTCTGAAAATATGGAGCCACTCGGCTAACAACTTTTGATAATAGTGTTAATCCGCCCGGTACATTTTTCAAAGTCTTAAATGCGAGCAGAATATCATTGACCGGTGGAAGTGCTTTATTTTTGATTTTGTTGGTAAATGTAGAAATATAAATACTCATAGTTTTACTTCAATTCGAGAATTAATCATTCAATAAATATATATGTACCTACTTCTACACTCATTGCTTAGTTCTCAATTTTTTGAGTCATTAATGATAATGATTAAATAACCTCGAACGTAGCGTACTGTTTGACTAGAAATCCCAAATATTAAAAATGCCCAATATTGAATTGGGCTTTAAATTATTCTTCAATTTCGATGGGATCACCATCTTCAGGGCGAATGTGACGCTCACCATCATCGGCCGGATCTACACTCGAGCCATCTTTGGTGATGCTGTTATATAACTCATCCTCTTTTTTATCATCGATAAATTCTTCATCGGCAAAATCGAGAGGCTCTTCATCATCGTCAAAATTTAAGGGTTTTTCTTCATCTATCATGAGATTCATCCTCTACTTAACTTGTGTCTTTCCATGCTTAAATAATTAATGGCTACATTCAACCCTAAACAATCATCATTTGTGTAACTGACACTTTAGGATACGTTTTAGTTTTTGGTATTTTCAAGATGGTTCAAAATACTACTAATTTTTAAAAGCAAGTAACCAAAAAGTAGCCCATTAAATATAATGAAAAGACCGACTGTAACCATTTCTTTAGACCAGACTTGAATAATGTCTAAATTATCATTTCTTGTTTCAACTTGCCCATATGACAAAATAAAGGCTATTCCCAAAACAATTCCAAATAAAATTATGCCCCATGCGACAATTGAGGTAGCCTTACTTTCACTATGGGGTTTGCTTACTTGACTCATACTTTTTCATGTCACATTTTAGGACTCATATCAATTTTTTATATTAATTTAAGGCCTATTTAAAGTTTTGTTTATGTTATGTTTTGATAGCAATGTAAGTAATCTTTATATTTTGTTTACCTCTCCATCAACTGTCTTATTTTCAATTTAAGATAATATGTTGCTTTTAATTTTGAAAGAAATCTATATACAATTTTAACTAACTACCTCCGCTGTTTTATAAAATAAAAGAGCAAATTTATATACATTAATAGTTTTAAATTTGCTCCCCATGCTGAAGAAGAACTTACTTATTTAACCTGAAATTTCATATTGAATTTTCTTGCTTGCTTTCTTACTTCAGGGTTTGAAGGCAAAGCAAATGGGCTTGCACGCCAGATTGCCTTTTCAATACTTGTTTTAAATTTTTGTTCTTCTTTATCTAAAAAGATGATTTGCTCAATTTCTCCACTGTCAGTTAAAAATACTTTAACGCTTGCACTCATACCAGCTGAAGACGCTGGAATATCCCATATTTTATAAATTTTCTTTTGATATTGCTTTTTATATTTTTCAGCTTCTGAAGTAATTTTATTATCTGTAACTTGAACAGGTGCAACCTGTTTATGGCCAGTCGCACACCCAACTAATAAAAATAAAGAAGCAATAATAGTGAATTTTTTCATTTAAAATACCTTTTTTCAATAATTAAAATTTAACAGTTTAAATTTAAAAAAACCACCCGAAGGCGGTATTAATCACTGATTATCCCTAGCCAGCAAAGGTAGTAGGTCATCCCGATCTACCTTTGTTTAAATTAATTTTTTATTTTTCTTTAAAAAGGGACTTCGTAACGAAAATTCATATTTGAATTTTCTGGCACATTATAGACATCTTGATCAGTAAAAATTCCATGTTCAGGTGTTTTAAAACTATTAAATGCCTTATTGACTGGAACATTTGGAGCGTTATTTAAATAGTTTTCTTGAGAATTATATGGAGATGAAGCACAGCCAATCAGCCCAAAACCTAATAAAGATATAAGTAGAAATGTCTTCATAAATTTTGACTACCGTTATAAAAGCCACACAACTTAACAAATTGAACAGCTATTGTCACACCGAAACTATTTAGCAATACTTAACAATAATTTTATAAAACTCGCATTAATAAAATGAGTAACTCTATTTAAATCATATAAAATCCATACACCTGGACCATATAACTTTTAAAAACTGGATGTATTAAATAAAGCCTACAGCTCTTAATCTACCCTCGACTTATAACGAATGATCTATTAATTAACGCTTAGATTTTGAGGACGAACATGCGCCTACATTTTATTGTTCATGAAGATTTTGAAGCACCCGGTGCATATGAAATATGGGCTCAAAATAATGACTTCAAAATTACATATTCAAGAGTATATTTAAATGAAGCTTTGCCATCTTCTGCTGAAGATATAGATTTTCTTATTGTGATGGGTGGTCCACAAGATCCAGATACGAGCCCAGAGATGTGCCCTCACTTTAATTCATTAGCTGAACAATCAATTATTAAAAAAGCGATTGAAGCAAATAAAGTAGTTATTGGGGTATGTTTAGGATCTCAATTGATTGGCCAAGCTTTAGGGGCCAAATTTGAGCATAGCCCTGAAAGAGAAATTGGCAAATTTCCAATTATGCTTACAGAATATGGCATAACAAACTCCAAGTTTTCACACTTAGGAAAAATGACCGAAGTTGGTCATTGGCATAATGATATGCCGGGTTTAACTCCCGACGCAAAAATCATTGCTTTTAGTGCAGGTTGTCCAAGACAAATTATTGAATATTCAAAATTAGTGTATGGATTGCAATGTCACATGGAATTAACTACAGAAGTTGTTGAATTGCTGATTCAACACTCAGAAGCCGAGTTAAATCAGGCTCAACATTATAAATTCGTGAATAGTCGTGAAGAATTACGGAATCACAATTACCAAGAGATGAATCAAAACCTCTTTATTTTTCTGGATAAACTGAAAGAAGCATACTCAAAACAACATTAAAAAAATGAGTGTAAAAAGCCTTCTCAACTTGGCTTTTACACTCGTCTATAGATCTTATTATTTACTAGATGATCAAATCCACTCAAAATTTAATCTCCAAAAAAATCAACTTTAATGTTACAATACAGTGATTTACTCAATTTCAATTGGACTTCAAAAGAAATGAATAGATTGTTATTAATTTTTTTATCTTTAAATATTAGTCTTTTTTCTCCCGTAGCTTTTTCTGAAACAAACACATTTCAAATGAAACAAGAATATACCCCTCCTAACTTTAACCAGCATAAGAGCATGCTTGCAGTAAACGCAAATTCTCAAGAACATAAATTTAATGGGCAACCAAAAGAGTTTTCTAATTCTGGTACTAATCATCAAAATGTAGATTTTTTTGAAATTGCAAAACAATATCAGGAAAAGGAAACTAAGCCGTCTTACTCTACTGAAGAAACAGTCAATATGAGTGATCATGAGCGAAGTCTTTACTACATTAGAAATCATGATAATGTTGGCATTCAAAGAGAAATTAATGGTCAGCAGTTTAAGTCGCTAAGACAACAGCGCGATAAAGGCGTGATTTCAAATGATGTATATAAAGAAAAAGTCTACAAAATCTTAAGCCAACCTTCTTTTAGATAATTTAGAAGCCCTCACCAGAGGGCTTTTCTTTAAGCATTAAAGTTTTCGCAAATTTAAGCGAGCATCGACATAAAATATTCTAATAACTTATCTCTTTCATCGATCTTATCTTCACTTAAAAGCTGAACCATTGCCCCATCAATCACAAATAAAAACATGTAGGCGTCTTCAAGTGTAGCGGTAACTTTTACGGTTAAAATCAGCTTATAAATTTCTTTAATGAACCAATTTCGATAGTCAATGACGACCTTATAGGCGGTGGGATAAAGCTTTTCAATTTCAAAAATGGCTTTAAACTGCAAATGGTAAAACCCTTCTAAATCAGCATGTAAAAAGAAAATTTTCTTTAATTTATCGAAAACCATAAGTTCACGGTACGAATGAATAATAGAAAATACCTCGTCTTTTAACGCATCTTTTTGAAAAGTCAGACACATTTCAATAAGTTTTGCTTTAGATGGAAAGCAGTTGTAAAAAGTGGCTTTTGGAATTTGGGCCTCACTAACAATTCGGTCAATCCCGATGTAAAACCCATATTGATTAAATAAGTCTTTTGCTGTGTGGAGCACTCTCAGTGCTCTAAATGAAGCTTCTAAATTTGGCATATTTGTACTATTTAAAATAAATTTTTGTTGTATATAAAGCAGATAGAAATGCCATCACTCTTAAAATGAGCGCTAAAAACAGGCATACGAAAACGACACAAAAGTGGTGTGCTCGCCTATCTCAGGTTTTATTGTTTCTATAATTTTTTAGTCGTAATGATCTAAAGGTGTAGAAAACCTATAGTCGATTAAACCGTTTTAAAAACTGTTTAAATGGTATGAATAGAGAGAATTTGGCAAAGGCCAAGAAATAAGAAGAATTAGTACGCATAGCGGACTCCTAGATGAAATAGAAGTTCTGCCAAATCACTGCTAAATGATTATGGTGGCAGAACGAAGAAGGGTTAGCAGACCAGTCATCTAGGAACCGGCACGCCCGAGGGCGTCCCTCCTCCGTCCTACCGCTACGAAGGGAGACGAACGAGTTCGACACCAAAAAATTGCTCTTTTGATGTCCTAGATGAAAACGGTCTGCTAAAACCGACTGGCAATGTGGCCAGCAGGCAAAGAATAATCGGAGAGGTTTAGGGTGTCAATGTGATATTGGCTAGAAAACGGTTAAATAATTATTGTTTTTCATTAGATTAGAGTATTTAATTATTTAGTAAAAAACTCATTATTAGCTCATCTTTAATTAATATGAACCACTACTTAATAATATATTTCATCAACTACTTTAAAATAAGGATAATTATGTTAGACCTAGACGAAATGAATGGGAATTTTTTTAATTTTGATCATGTAGATACATTCAAGCTAGAACATGATCCTATAATGAATTGCTACAACCTTGTTTTGATTCTATCTAAGGATCTACATGATCTTTCAGCCCCAAAATTCACTGTATGCTTTAACCATATTTCAGATTTAAGTCTCAATGATAGTTTTAGAAATAATTCTCAACAATTCCCTTCTTTAATTATCGAAAAGCATAAAAATCAGTGGGATAATGTTAATTATGAAATCAGACAAGTGGAAGATGAAGACTTAAGTTTCAAATGCAAGAGTTTTACTGCTTTCTTAACTTAATCTCTTATTGGTTCCGCAAAGAACACTGTTTAAGCATACTTACTAAAACAGTGCTCTTTATTCTCTTATATATTTACTCTTTTACTTATTAGACATATTCATCATTTTAGAATGATCCATATTCATCATCTGTGAATGGTCCATTTCGCCCATTTTTGAGTGATCCATTTGAGACATATCTGCCATGTTGCCATGCTCATGATGCATCTGGTCTTGTTGCCCTTTTTCATCATTGTTCATGCTACACGGTTTAGTACATTTTTCTTGCGCTTTAGCGTTTGCCTTGATTTCCGCATTGGTAGCCACTGTTTGCTTAGCATCTGCTGCCCAAGACTGGGTTCCAGTGATTAATGCTCCAACACACATAAGCGTTGTTAAACTACGACGAAATAAGATTTTCATTTTCTAGTCCAAAATTAACTTTATATAAATACCATATAGGCTTCGGGCGGACATCTAGGTGACCTGAAAATGACATTTTTGTAATCTACGTCGAATCATGTATTTATAACGTTATTATATTCTAAATGAATGATATGAGATTTTTTATAAATGAGAATCTTATTGGTTGAAGATGAAATAAAAACAGGTGATTACCTTAAACAAGGTCTATCTGAAGCTGGATATATTACCGACTGGGTCACCGATGGATTATCGGGTAAACATCAAGCTCTTTTAGAAGAATATGACTTAATTATTCTGGATGTAATGTTACCGAAGTTAGATGGTTGGAATATCATTAACGATATAAGGAAAAGCGGCAAAACCATGCCTATTCTTTTCCTTTCAGCTCGTGATCAAATTGAAGACAGGGTTAAAGGTTTAGAACTCGGAGCAGATGATTATCTGGTCAAACCTTTTGCTTTTGCGGAGCTGCTTGCCAGAATAAAAAGCCTACTCCGTCGTGGGCAACAAAAAGAAGATAGCAATCTTATTACGATTGCCGATCTTGAACTTGATTTGCGTAAGCGTCGTGTTACTCGAGCTGGTCAACGTATTGACTTAACCGCTAAAGAGTTTGCATTGATGGAACTATTCATGCGAAGACGTGGAGAAATTTTACCTCGAACGCTCATTGCCTCTCAAATATGGGATATGAATTTTGATAGTGATACCAATGTTGTAGAAGTCGCTATTAAACGCTTAAGAAATAAAATTGATAGTAATTTCACTCCTAAGCTGATCCAGAACATACGTGGAATGGGGTATGTTTTAGAGGTTGAAGATGCCGAATAAACTGTTTAATGCGATCAGTTTTCGTATTGCAATTATTTTCTCTTTCTCTACTGTTCTTATCTTAATGATTATGGGATTGGTCATTCACCAACTCGTCATGCATCATTTTGAAACTCAAGATAGAACTCAATTAGAAGGAAAAATTCAACTTGTAGAAAACTTGCTTGAACAGAATTATCAAAACCCATCTGAATTAAACGTATATTTAAAAGATGCCTTAGTGGGACATCATGATTTAATCGTGCAAATAGAGCGGCCAACTGGTCAAATTATTTTTAGCTCAGCGCCTACCGTGCTTAACAGCAAAACATTAGTAAAATCTAAACATGGCCTGTGGCTTGAGTGGAAAGTTAAAAATAAAATATATCATGGCTTAGTTTATAAAAAGTCTTTTGATCAAAACACTGCTATTCCATCAGCTCGAATTATTGTGGGTATTGATACATCGGAACACCTACATTTTCTAAATGATTTTAGACGTCAGCTCTTATATATCGGCGTTATCGGTACAATTTGTTTGATGCTGTTGGGTTGGGTTGCTGCTTGGCGAGGACTCCGTCCAGTTCAAAAAATGGCAAAGGTTGCCGAAGGTATTTCAGCTCAGCATCTTTCCGAGCGGTTAGAAGTCGACAACACACCAACTGAACTAAGATCACTAGCTATCGCATTTAACGATATGTTAGATCGACTAGAAACAGCGGTAGGAAAACTCTCGGATTTTTCATCTGATCTTGCTCACGAAATTAGAACACCGATTAATAACTTGATGACTCAAACCCAAGTTTGTTTATCGCGTAACCGAGATATCTCAACCTATCAAGAAATTCTATTTTCTAACTTGGAAGAGTTTGAACGTTTAGCCCGAATGGTCTCCGACATGCTATTTCTTGCGAAGGCTGAACACGGCTTACGTATAGCAAACTTACAGCAAGTGAATTTAGTCGAAGAAGTCTCTGCATTATTTGATTTTTATGATGCTATTGCTGCTGAAAAAGGAATGTCACTACAACAAACTGGCCTAGGTTACGTCGAAGGTGACCCTTCGATGTTACGCCGAGCACTTAGCAATCTTTTATCAAATGCAATTAAATATGGAAAATCAGATTCGGTCATCAAAATTAAATGCCAACAGAACATTGATACAACTGTACTCACAATTCAAAATGAAAGCTCGCCCCTATCACAAGAGCAACTCTCTCGATTGTTTGATCGTTTTTACCGTACCGATGCATCCAGACAGCGAGTTGAAGAAGGCACAGGTTTGGGCCTAGCAATTACCAAATCTATTCTTGATGTACATGGCGCTACAATTCAAGCTAGCTACGCTGAGGGACAAATAATTTTTAAAATTATATTTAAAAAATAACTCTATTTCTGATTTCGCGTATTCATTCAAATATTGAATTGAAGTATGTAAGTGGTCTAACTAGAAAATATTACCAAAACAAAAATAGCTTTAATGGCTGCTGCATGCTGAAATTTTAAAAATGACAAAAATGTAATTTTGAAGTCATCCCCCCGTTTCTCTCTATCTTGAATAATAGATCTACAAAGCGTGTGACCATTAAAGCACGTTCTTTATTTTAATTTGGTCATGACTGAATCAAATATTCGTTTTACGAGGATAACAACATGAAGTTTTTTCACAATAAGATGACTGCTCTACGAAACGTTTTAGTAGGAGCGACTCTAGTTGTTGCTGCTTCAAATGTATTCGCACATGTCAGCCTTGAAAGCGCAAGCCCCAGCATTAATGCTGTAGTCGTAAGCCAACCTAAAAATATAACGCTTAATTTTGGTGGCGAAGTTATGTTAATGAACGTCAAGTTACTTGATGCTCAACGTACAGATATCCCTTTAAATTACCAAGTCAGTCATGATTTAAAAAAATCATTTAAATTCGCTGTACCTAACCTGAAGAAAGGAAAATATACCGTAGTCTGGACCACAATGGGAGCCGATGGTCATAACATGAGTGGCGAATACAACTTCACAATTAAATAAACCAGAAAAATAAAAAATCATGATCAACATGCTATTTGCTTTATAGCATGTTGACCTAACTAGAGAAAAAATATGATTTCTGAAATTTGGATATATGCCACATGGTTAATTAAAGTCTTTTTATATCTAGGCGTCTCTTTTGTTATTGGGGGTGCTTTCTGCTATTTCTTGCTTGGTCACTATGTAGAAATTAAAAGAATTATTATCAAATACATCACTATCGGTGCAGGGTTAGGACTAATCTCAAGTGTTTTGGGTTTCTTTATTCTGATTGGTAGTTTTGCCAATACTGGCCTTTCAGGCATGTGGAATAGTAATTATATAACCATACTCATAAGTACCCCTACTGGGCATGCCCATATCATTCGATCAATCGGTTTTCTGCTTTTATTGTTCTTGATGCTCATAAAATTAAGCAGTGGAACTAGCCAGATTTCTAAAATTGAAGGAACAATTTTCGCGCTACTATTAACGCCCATTGTTTTCAGTTTTTCTCAATTAGGTCATGTCACCAATTTACCCTTATTTGCCCAAATTTTACTGTCAACACATGTATTGGCAATGTCTTTATGGATGGGGTCGCTCTACCCGCTATGGAAAACAAGCAAAATAATTAAGGGCTTACCTTTAAAAGAGCGTATGCATCTTTTTGGAAAGATTGCAGCCGTTATTGTCGGAACCTTACTTGCCTGCGGTGCCAGTATTGCCCTGCTTTTGCTTAAAGATTTCAATACGTTGCTCAATACTTCTTATGGTCACGGATTCATTATAAAACTACTTTTTATTCTAGGTATTTTGCTGCTAGCTGCCTTTAACAAATGGTATTTCACCCCTCGCTTACAATATTCAAAATTTGCAAATCAGTTGGGTTATGCCATTTTATTTGAAATGACTTTAGGCCTAGCTATTCTTTTAACCACTAGCTACATCACAACTGTCGTTGGTATTGAATAAAGAGGAAATCTATAACAGATCAGCCTCTATTTAGGATAGTTTTAAATTTAATCATTATAGAGTGAAATCAATAATGATTAAAATTCAAACTACAATTTAGTAATTCAACTTTATTAGATAATATTATTATTTATATAATGTATGTAATTCGAACCATCAAACAATTAAATTTTTCATTAGCCTATTAAACATACAGAGTAAAATCTGTAATATAATGCTAATAAGAAAAAATCGGTAAAATTTAAATAATAATAATTAGTAACTATATATATTAAAAACCAGTTATTTTTGAGTATATCTAACGAATCCAAAAAGAATATTTTAAAGGCCGAGCCTAAATATTTTGATAAATTATGCAATATACAGATCTGTCTGTATAAACATATACCCTTCTTAAATATATTATACTTTAGTCTAATGTTTTTGTGGCGAAATAAAAATAAGATGTCGGCTGGGTAACGAGTGAATAAATAATTACACCCAAAATATCATTAATAAATCAGGAACATAACAATGACTTCGCCTTTAATGAATAATTACCTTAACTTTGCTTCTGGGATTGCCCATCAGCAGTATTTGCCAGCTGAAGAAGGTATTCTTAGAGCATTTAACGATGGTTGCACCCATTGGTATGTGGATGGAAGTTTACATGGGGAAATGGTTCCAGACTGGTCTTCTGAACGAATCGAAAATCTAAATAGCTTAATCAAAAAATATAATGTACAACCTATTTTCCATGGTAACTTCAAAGCACCATTAGGTAGCGATGTTGATTATTTACGAGAAGCAGCCGTTGTATATGTTAAAAAAGAAATTGATATTGCCGCAAAAATTGGGGCACCTTTAGTTATTCACGGTGGTGGTATTGTAGAACCAAAGAAAATTGTATTGGCTAAACAAAAAGCTCTCGATAACTATATTTTATCTGTTAAAGAATTAGCTGAATATGCAGCTGAAAAATCAGTTGATATTTATTTAGAGAATTTATCAAATTATAAAAACTATCGCCCTTTCCATTATGTATTTACTCACATGGAAGAATACGATTATGTTTTTAATAAAATTGATCATAAAAATGTCTATTTCTTCTTAGATGCAGGACACGCAAATGTGGGTGAAGGTGACCCAGTTGCTGTGGTAGACAAATACCATGACAAAATTAAAGGTATTTCTTTTAGCAATAATAATGGTGAACAAGATCAACACTTTAGTATTGGTCGCGGTACTGTAAATTATTCTGACTTTATCGAAACAATTAACCGCCACAATTGGAAAGGTCTTGTTGCCTTTGAGGTGAGAGACAAAACTACTTTAGATTCAGTTAAAGAATTGGCAAGCGCATAAAACTAAAAGCCTTCTGAGGGACATCAGAAGGCTTTTTTAATTTAAATAATTCATTTTTAAAAGGATATATTAAGTGAGTGGTTTACTAGTTTTCATAACAATTGCCTTTCTTACGCTATCTAGCCCAGGCCCTGGCGTTTTATTTACAGTTACAAACTCAATCAATTACGGAGTTCGTACAGCCCTATTTGGAATTATTGGGTTAATTATTGGCATGTTTGTCATTGCGGTCATTTCGGCGAGTGGAGTGGGTTTAATCATTACCAGTAATCCCACTATTTTTACTGTATTAAAATTTGTTGGTGCATTTTATTTAATGTATCTAGGCTATAAAAACTTTGTAAAAACATCACCTTCTCAAGATTTATTAGACACTGAAAAAAGTGAAAAAGCGGTAAGTAAATCTAAATTATTCTATCAAGGATTATTCGCGTCACTTCTTAACCCAAAAACGATTGTTTTCTTTATTGCCTTATTTCCACAATTTATTGATATAAAAGAAAAAATAATAAACCAATTTTTAATACTTTCTTTAACTTTTTGCCTAATCGGGTTCTTAATTCATTTGGTATACGCTAATTTTTCTTCAATTTTTAAAGAAAAAATGCTGTCTGGAAATAACTTTGCCAGATTAAATAAAATCAGTGGCTGTATCTTTTTTATTCTCGCTGTTTTACTGATTACTCAATAAATGAAAAAACAGTTATAAACGCTTTTAAGCTAAAAGCGTTTATCCTTTAAAGTATTTCCGCACTCATCCGACGTCTGTTCTACAAATTTAAGCTTGAAGAGATTGCTGATTTAATCTGGATTGAATCAGCAATCTATATGCCCTGCTTTATAAACCTATTGTTTTAATTTAATTTTATTTAATGTCATACATAAAACTTTTTTATCGGCCTCCTTAAGTTGAGGATGCTGTACAGACCACATATAGCTACAGCTATGAGGTGCTTTGTTATTATTTTTTTTAAGTTCATAGGCAATATTTTTTAAAAGCTCAGTATTTAGTGTACTAATTTTTAAACGTACTTCGGCTAAATCTTGCGGTTTCCAATTGGTTTCTGGACTCGACAACCAGTCTGCGCGATATCGGTACTGAATTGCTTTGGCAACATTCATTTGAGTCACAATAAATGGCTTAACTGTTTCACTATTTAGGCCAAAAGAATCAGCTTCAGAAAGTGATTGATCAAGAACTTTCTTTTCTTGAGTTAAATCTTCAATCGGCAAATGCTGTTCTGCTTTATAACCCGCGACATCTTTCATATAAGATAAACGCTCGTTAATTAAACGAGCAGTTTGATCATATTCATATGCTTGCGCTAATAAAGAAACACACATGAAAACTGCCAACGTACAAACCACTTTAACAGCTGGCTGAGCACTCTTAATTTTTGTCATGTAAATACCTATCGAAATTATTGTTCTGTCGTCATTCCAGATCAGTACTGTATTTTAACAACATGCGAAAGTAAAATTTCAAGATAGGCTGAGTTCTTGGCTCCACGCCGAATCAGGCTGCTGATAGATATGTTGGCACACTTGCTTAACAGATGAAATAAAATGCTGGCTCTGTCCATCCCATTTTTCAACCATGCAATAGCTAATATGAATGCCTTTAGGATGAAACTCTCTAGCTAATGACTGCGCTAAAGCACGAATACCCGCAAACATGCTCTGGCTTAACACATCATAATGAGTCGAGTTGTTAAATGGCGCGCCAAGAAAAATAACAGTGCCCCGCTGCTGCTTTAACATCGGCTTAATCACAGCTTGCGCCACACTCACCGCACTTAAACCTGTGGTCTGCCAATTGTGTTCAATCTCTTCTAAAGATAAAGCCTCAATATTGGGCGAAGATGAAAAATTCGGCTGAAACACACAGAGTTCAATTGTATGTCTTTGATTGGAAATATAACGCACCAAGCTTTTTAAATGATCTGCATTTACTAAGTTCAAATGAACTGCTGTTACGCCATCGTTGATGGAGTGAACTTGGATTTTTTGCACAGCTGAATCATGCACAACTTGATAAAGGTGTAATGGAAATTGTGCGTTTTTATCTAGAACTACAAAATCACGCTCGATTAGATGTAAATCATGACCAGCAACGACAACACAGCCCTGCTTTTTTTGAAATCTCTGACATATTTTTTTTAGCATTTTCGTCTCTCTCAAAATTTTTCTTGGTAAGGGCGTAAATCGAGTTCATGTGTCCAAAGCTTCGGCGTTTGTTGGTAAAGCATCCAATAGTTTTCTGCAATGGCATCAATATTGAGGCCACCTGTGCCACGTGTAAGTCGGGCTAACCGCCCCAGACCAAATAATGCTTTATTTACCCTATCGCCATCGACCATTCCATCAATAATCACATGAGCAATATGTATGCCTTGTGATTTATAAATTTGAGCTAGATTGAGTGCATAAGCCCGCAAAGCTGATTTACTCATGGTAAAAGCTGCGAAAAAAGGTTTCCCTCGCAAAGAAGCGCTCGCACCTGTAAAAATAAGCGTACCGTGGTTTTGATCTTTAAAGATTTTCAGACAGCTTTGAGAAACTAAATAAGCTGATAAAAAAGTGGATTGCCACATTTGCGTAAAAAATGACAGTGGACTTCTTAAAAAGATTGAGGGAATATTTCCCCCCACATTATGAATGACAGCAGTAATACGCTCATTTTGACTAGTGATTGTGTCAAACAAAGCTTGTACTTGTTTTATATCCTCTGCATCTAGGCGAAATGCAACTGCGTCTCCACCTTTCGAATGAATTTCGGCAGCCACTGCTTCAATTTTCTGGAAAGTACGCCCAGCGACATAAACTTTTAAACCTTCTTTTGCAAAGCGATGGCAGACTGCTGCGCCAATACCTTGTAATGCCCCAACGCCAATGACAACTGCACAATCTAATTTTTTATCTGGTGTTGCTAATGTCATGGTCATTTCACCCTGTTTGTTTTTTATACCATAAAGCAATAAACGGACGATCCAAAATTTCTTTACTAAATTTTTTGCTTGTGCGTACCACTTCACCAAGTTGAGCGACCACAGCAATGTCGGCAATGGTCTGAGAGTCTCCAACTAGCCATTCACTTTGCGATAAAACTTGTTCGATACGGTCGAGGTGTCTTCTAAACTCTGCTTCAACATTTTCAGCTTTCATTCGACCTAGACCTTGAAAGAAAAGCTGTGTTTTTAACTCGGCTAAAATAAATCCTTTTACCATTGGTCTTTCATACGCTGGGCGGCCTACGCTGCTAATACGAATGGCTTCTTTTAGAGCTTCTGGGTCATTTACGCGTAAATAGACTTCAAAGAAATAAAGAGATTCATCTGCCCAGTCTTCCCACAGCTCTGCAAGTGCTTTTTGGCTTGGATCTTCTGGATAAAGCCGTGGTGTATCTGGATAAGTTTCTTCTAGATAGCGGGCAATTCGAGTACTGTCTTGAATCCGCTGTCCATTATGGTCAATTACAGGTACCTTGCCCACTTTACTGAGTAAAGGAACTTTAGCCCCCAGAATGCCGTTATAGTTCACTGTTTCAAATGAGATTCCTTTAAATTTCAAAATTCTTGAAACTTTCTGACAAAATGGGGAAATTTCCCATTGATGCAAAATAATATCCGACATTAGTTCACCTTTATTTTAATTGCCTATTTAGCCAACTAGTTCTTTTTTAGAACTAATCAATAAATATACAGAATGTATTTTTAAATCAAACCATTTTTAATGACGAATAAGTTTTAAAATGCCAAAATTAATTGATTTATATCATTTTATGTTTAGCCATTTTTAATGAATATAATTGAAATTACGCGGAACCATGCGACTAAAATAGAACCGCGTATATTTGATAAATTAATAAGTCACCGTAACAACAACACTATCAGAATAAGTGCCTGGTGTACTTGCAATGGAAGTACCTTGCGGAATTTTTCCATAGACTGGCGTAGTTTGAGCGCTACCTGTTCCTGTGCCAGACACTCCACCCGCCCCTCCAACATTAGTCACGCCTCCTGTAGCATCCCAAACCGTACTATAGTTGGAGTCTTTATATAACTGGTAGGGAATAAATTCATTATTGCTATTAATCATACGTCTAAATCCACCCGCTATACGATTGTTTCCATCTCCTAAATAAATGCTATATGGCGTTCCATAATTACAAGTCGAATTTACAGCTCCTTGTGCTGTGTAATCACGCTTGGTTAGGCTAATATCATTTATATTGCCGAAATCTACAGTCGAGGTCGAGTTTAATTGGCACAGACTTGGAACCACAAAATTTGCTGTTAGCAGTGTATCGCCTGAATCCCAGCCACCAAGTAAATCACCACATGACAAACCCAAAAGATCCATATCCCAATACAACCGAACCGAAGCCGTATATGTTCCTTTAGGATAGGCAATGAGTGATCCCGTTCGAGCTGGTACTTTCACATTTACTGAGTAACTCACAATATTATTTGATGCGATTGTTGCTACTGGTCCATACCACACATTAGAGGTTAGATTATTGGTAGAAGACCCCGCTCCACCTACAATTCCGGTTACCGTGTAAGGTAATGAAACATTGTTAATTGCATTTGTGGTTCCCGTAAATACGGTTTTCATACACATGAAATTAGAAATCTGGGGAAGTCCTAAATTCGTGCAAGTAATTGTGCCTGAAAGGTTTACAGTTGCATCACTATTAATATTTGCTGCAGTGTAGGTAAAAGTACTATTAGTAGTTCCGCTTACTGTACAAGCAGCATGTGCTGGACTAAAAAAAGCATAAACGAGATAAAATAAGCAAATGCCTATAAAGTATTTTAAAGACAATGAAAATTTCTTATAGCTCTCTATTTGAGCCTTATTCATAATATTTAATGACATATATAAGGTCCCAATTTCTTAGTTGAGTACTGATTACTGTTATATGTGAAGTCAACTTGGCATGAGCCATGATCCAAAAGATCGACTTCAAGTTTATTTTGCTTTAATAGGTTTGGAATAAATACTTCACCGTCGTAGCCAACTACACCATCTTGCTGACCATTAATATGAACCGTATAACCTGGTAATAACGGTGAATTGTTTGCATCAACAAGTTTGACTAATCCAGAAATGACCTGATGAGCACCAAAGTCAATAAGACCACCTTGGCGATAACCCACCACTGTTTTCTGATCTGTAGACTTCACGCTCCAATTCAAAGGTAGATACGATGGATCTAAATAAATATGGTTTTCCTTATATGGCATGAGGCTTGGAATCAGAAATCTTCCAGAATTATCGGTTACGCCTAAATTTACCCCGCCATTTATAATCTGACTCTTCGGCCCAGCATTGGTCACAACTGCATAGCCCTCACCAATTTCATTAGCCGCAAAAATTCGCCCTGCTGCCGCAACCAATGATCCTGTGGCTGAAAGTGCAACTTGGTCGTTATCCCCAATTCGGTTGTATCGACCAGTTAGGTAAGCTGCACGAGCACGGTAAGAAGCATAGACCGATGCATTGTTTTGATTCGCATCCTGATCGCGCTCAACATAACCTCCCCATCCAAATGAACCGATTTGTGGTTCTGATAAGCCGAATATTTCTTGACGGTAACTCAGCCTGCCACCATCATTAGATACACTTGTAATCGCATTGATTCGGGTAGATGGTGTATAACGCAGCGCAAAGTAAATGCCATAGTCTTTTTGGTGTTCATAATCTTTATACGCTGATGCATAAAAGCCCCAGTTTTTGTTCAGGCTTCCGCTTAAATTGGCAGACACTAATTTATTAGAGTTGTCGCTATATTTGATCTGGTTATAGCCCAGATAAGCACCATAGCCTGCGTAAAAATTATAGTTAATGCCTGCCCTAAAAATCTCATCTGCCAGCGCACTGTAGCTCAGATAGTTCTGTGGTTCAGGAGTCATCTGGTTATCTTTTAAATATCGAACTTGAGACACACGGGCAAGGTCAAAGTAATTATCAAACACTTTGCGGTAGCTGGTATTAAACGAAATATTCTTACTAATGCGTCCTTCTAAACCCACTAGAGCAGAATAACCGTTTTCATCTTTATACTGACTCGCTGCAATATCAGCATTAATCACCCCAAAACCAAACAGGTTCTTGGCAAAACCAGTGCCTAGATTTGATAGGCCATCTGTTGAAGCCTCTGCACCACCGCTTAAGGTCAGCGAGTTGCTGTAGCCATATCGAATCGCACCCGAAGCAAAAGTGGCATCATCATAATCGTTGGAAAACAGTCCGTAGTTATAGCGTGGAACACCGACATCTACTGAGAATTCGTTAATGCCTTTTGCCAAAATTTTGGATGAAAAATAGTAAGCCTGTTTGGTAATGCTCTGCTGACCCGTTGCATCGGTGGTCACAAGTGTGACTTCATTACCTGAAATAAACGGGAGCTGTTTAATGTCAAATGGACCTGATGGCACAAGGCCTGAATAAATCTTTTGTTGGTTAACGTATAAATCTAAAGTTGAAGGAAGTGCGGCTGAGCCAGAAAATTGTGGGAATGCTGAAGTGACAATATCACCTCGTTGAGTATAAGCACTCGACCATTGAAAACCCGCCAAACGTATACTGCTACCCCAGTCAGAACTATTGGAAATAAAGTCCCCTAAGGTATATATCCTGATCTTTTCTGGATCTACGTACTGCCACTTACTCTCCAAGCGCACCCATTTTTCATGGCTATAACTCGTTTCATTACTACCGTTGTATAAAACACCCGAAGAAAAGTTACCGATTGCGCTGTTAAAGATCCCTTCTGCCGAACCTGAAAAAACATTCTCATCATTGGTTACGGTGTTATACAGACTGTAGTTCAGAATAGCCGCGTTTAAGGGCTTCATTTTCAGCAAATGTTGGCTAGTAGCCTGCTGGCCGCTTAAATCGACTGAGTAACCCGTCAACATGTTCGATGGAACTTGTAAATTTAGAGCCTGTTCATTCTCTAGATATTTGAACCGGATTCCTTTTAGTTCATTAATACACAACCATTCGCTATCAGGAATGTACTCATCCATTTTCACTCTTAAAGTTTTTAAGGCACCTGAACGAATATATAGTTTTCCATCCTTAGATTGCTTCGCAGCAACTAAGTCTTCAGAGGCATTAGAATTAATAGAAACATTTAAAAATAATTTAATGAAATTAACATCTTGATCCTGCTCATTCGTCTCTAATTGTGTATATTTATTATTACTACCAACAGATTTAGGAACACTGGGAACTGCAGTATTCGTATGATCTTGTAACTGTTCGGCAAAAGAATATGCAGGAAAATACGTAACACATAAGACACCTATAATGTATTTCATATAAGCCTCTTAAAGTGTGGTTTTCTTACCATTAACTGTTAGAGATACGCTGTATTTATGATTTGGTTGATAGGTAAAGTTACTAATCGAGTAACTTCGCGATTGCTCCGCAAGGATATAACCATTTACGGTATTTACTTTAATGGGGTAACTTTTATTCGCTGTTGTATCAACAAGCATTAAATTATTTAAAAGTGCATGCCGATTTCCAATATTACTAATATTTAAGGAAGGTGCTTCCTGATTTGTATCAATTTTCCAATTCAATTTGGTAATGGCATCTTTATTGACTACAAATACGGGTAAGGATGAGCGCAGTAATACATTTACGCCCTGAGCGGCTTTACGGCTATCAACTGGTTTTGGTAGCTCATCGATAATAATACGATAAGTTTTTTCACCAGAAACAGGTGCTGGATTAATTCTGACTACACGTAAGTTATAAGAATCATTAGACTGTAATTTTAAAAATGGTGGACTAATGGCAATCTCATCTGTAGGTGTTAACTGATCTTGTCCATTTTTTTGAGTCCATTCAAATACGCGAATCTGCAAATCAGTACTTTCATTTGACTGGTTATATAAACTAATTGAAGCAGCATTTTGATTACTTAATATTTCTACATTCACAGGCGAAAGACGGATTGTCGCGGCGTTAATAGAGCTAGATAAAGATAAGAATAATCCCGTAATAATAAAAATATTTTTTTTCATAATTTGCTCAAATATGACTTTTTAATGTATTAGCCCTTTTAAAAGGGCTAATGTATTTTTAATTCATACAAATTAATAAGTTACTGTTACAGTTACACTATCAACATAACTACCTGCGCTTGGCAAAGTTGTACCAGCAGGAATACGGCCATAGACGTTCACTGTCTGAACATTACCAGTCGCAGTCCCACTGTAGGCAGTCGTTGCAATACCTATTGCAGTGGCACGTCCTGTGTCTGAGAAAAGGTTGTAAGGAATATATTCATCGCTAGTGGCTCCACCGATCATACGTCGTTGGGTTGATAAAACATTTTGACCACCATCAAATGACAAAGTCCATGGCACAGTATTATTACAAAGGACTTTAATTGAGGTACCACCTGTCGTGGTGGTATCAGCATCGACATTACTAGTCAGTGAACTTAAAGTACCGAAGTCTAAAACTGCATTTGTTGTCGTTCCGGTTGCAGAGGTATTTAAGACACAACTATTCGTTACGGTTGCCTTAACAGTTAATGTACCGGTTGCTGTAGCTGCATGTGCTGCATTGAGAGAAAATACTCCCGCAACAACTGCTGATAAATAAAAAAAAGTCTTTTTCATGGCCAAAACCTTTTAAACTAAATTGTCGAATTAATAGATATAAAAAATTTAACCCTTATTCTTACAATCATTTTTATTTGACTGCTTTTTTAAAGCTTATTTTTTTATCTACTTTTCATCATAATACATAAAAATAAATAAAATGCATGTTCACGTTATTATTTTTATTTCCAATCGATAAAACAAAGTTACCTAAACTTCCCCTATGGATACAAAAAAACAATATTTACAAAACCTAAATATATGATTAAACTTATTTTAATAAAATTATTAGAAAAAATATTAAGTTAAATTTAAATAAATATTACAGGATTCAGCTCATCTTAAAAAATTAGATACTATTTCTTAATTTATTTATTTTTATATTATTTATCTCTTTAATTTTCATTTTATATTATTTCTTAAAGGTACATCTTCAAAAAACTATTAAATATTATAATTTATACAACAACAAAATGATAAAATTTAGAGCTACACATGAACTACAACAACGATAGTTTTGTTTATTTTAAGCGTTAAATAGCTATTAAATATATAAAAAACAAAGGCCTCTTAAGAAGCCTTTATTTAGTAAATTTAAATAATTAAACGCTTAACATACTATTTAAAGTTTCAGAAACGTTTTTCGATTTCACTTTAGGTTGCAATGCTTGTAAAGCCTGTTGCACGTGAGTACGTTGCGGTTCCGCAAGTGTGTACCAACGTGACAATACCTGTAACAGACGTGAACCTAAAATTGGGTTCTTTTCATCAAGATATTGTGCAAGGTTAATAAAGTGAGCTACACCAAAGCCCCAAGTGTTTTCAGGGTTATTTGATAACCCTCCACTTACCGCGCGAATACGGTTTGGAGTTGTTAAATCATAGTCAGGATGTTGAGTCAGGTACTCGATTGTTTCTGCTGTCGCATGTGGGTTTGCTGCCTGAATCATGAACCATTGATCTAAAGATAAAGCTTCATCTTTAAAACGGTCATAGAAATCAGCAAGTACATCTTGAGCTTGAGGTGCATTTTGCCAAACCAATACACGTAACGCCCCTAAGCGTTCAGACATATTACCAGTGTTTTGATATTGCACGTGTGCAAGTTCAAATGCAGTTTGATCGCCCTGTCGAGCCATCATCATCAGCATAATGTTCTTTAATGCACGCACCCCCATTGCCAAAGAAAATTCTTTTTGCAGATCTGGGTCAAGTGTAAGGTAAGTATCTTTCCAGAATGAACCTAACTCTTGTGCCAAACGATTCAGCAAGGCTTCACGTTTGACATGAATATCAGATGGTGCATAGTTCTGATCAATACGACTACCCAAATAACCTTCACTTGGTACATCAAACAAACGCGATGCTAAAAGCGGGTCACGACCCACTAACTCAGGTAAAGTGCTTTGAATCGCTTGAATGTAAGCATCTGCTGAATGGTCTTCTAGCAAGATACGTTCAAGCAAGGTTTGGGTGGCTTGCCACTGGTTAAAACCATTCGTTTCGTGCTGAATTAAGAATGCTAATTCTTCATCGGTATAATCAAACACAAGATTTACAGGCGCAGAGAAATTACGAAGTAGAGACACCACTGGTTGCTCAGTCACGCCAGTAAATTCAATGCTTGCCTCATCTTGATCGAACAAGTAAACGCCATCTTTAACATCGTTTACGAATAGGCTCTCACTGTGCAATGTATATTGCTCACCTGTTTTCGCATTAAATAAAGCTAAAGCCACAGGAATTGGAACAGCTTTTAAATTTGGGTATTTAGGATGTGCTTTCAGGCTTTGTTTAAAGCTTAAACGGTAAGTTTGTGCTGCTGCATCATATTCACCTTTTGCTTCAAGCTTTGGTGTACCTGGTTGGTTATACCAAGTTAAGAATGCAGATAAATCTACGCCAGAACCCGCTGTTAAAGCAGCAACCCAGTCTTCTACAGTCACGGCTTGGCCATCATGACGGCGGAAATATTCGTCGGTTCCTTGACGGTATTTTTCTTTACCCAACAAAGTCGACATCATGCGGTTAATTTCCGCACCTTTTTCATAGACTGTCGCTGTATAGAAGTTATTAATTTCTACAAAGTGGTCTGGACGTGGCGGATGCGACAATGGACCTGCATCTTCGGGGAACTGATGAGATTTAAGCACAGCGACATCATCAATACGTTGAACCGCAGCAGATTGTAAATCTTCTGAGAAAGATTGATCACGGAATACCGTTAAACCTTCTTTTAAGCAAAGTTGGAACCAGTCACGGCAAGTAATACGGTTCCCTGTCCAGTTATGGAAATATTCATGGGCAATCACAGACTGAACACGCATAATTGCTGCGTCAGTTGTGTATTCTTCATCAGCAAGTACACATGACGTATTAAAGATATTTAAACCTTTATTTTCCATTGCACCCATGTTGAATTGGCTTACCGCAACAATCATATAATTGTCGAGGTCATAGGCACGGCCATAGTGTTCTTCATCCCAACGCATAGAATGCTTTAATGCTTCCATTGCGATATGGCATTTTGGAATGTCTTTCTCAATCGCATAGATTTCTAAAGCAACATCACGCCCTTCAGACGTCGTATAACGATCTTTAAGAACAGCTAAATCACCAATGACACAAGCAAATAAATAGCTTGGTTTTTTAGTCGGGTCTTGCCAGATCGCAAAGTGACGGTTTTCGCCAACTTCACCTGTTTCTAGCAAATTACCATTGGCAAGTAACACTGGATATTTTTTGTCTGCTTCTACACGTGTAGTAAAGACTGAAAGTACGTCTGGACGGTCTGGATAGAACGTAATTTTGCGGAAACCTTCTGGTTCGTTTTGGGTTACAAACAACTCATCGGCTTTATATAAACCTTCTAATTGAGTATTGGTTTCAGGATGAATAATGACTTGTGTTTGTAAAATGACTTCAGCTGGTGCGTTAGTGATCACCAATTGCTCACTATCGAGTGAATATTGTGCAGAAGTAAGAATTTGTCCATTTAACTGAACAGATTGCAACTCAAGATCACGACCAAGTAAAACCAGATCGCCTTCAGTTTGGCGCTTCATCACCAATGTTGAATCAACAATTGTTTTATCGTCATATACTTGAATATCAAGATTAATTGATTCAACTAAAAACGCAGGTTTTTGATAATCTTTTAAATAAACTGTTTGATCTGCCTGAACTGGAGGCTGCGCCGCAATATTCATCTTTATTCCTTATATACTCGTCTAAAACGGCAGTATGAGTCGCCATGAAATATCATACGCCAAGTCATACATACTGTATTTGCTTACCTTTATAAAATTAATGGGACTTCATTGATACATTTCAAATTAGAATCTGGTTTTATTAGCACAGATTAGACCAAATTTACGATAATCGTTGTTTATATAAGCAATCTATACAATAAAAATAAAACACCTTTAGCTTTTAACATTTTTTAGAGTCAGCTTACATTTTGGGCATGGTTCTTGCCTATTTAAATAGACCAATATGGGTATTTCAATAAGAGCAAGAGGTGTCAATATGGAATTAAAAGCACATTTTCATCGTTTAGAAAATATTAAAGCGATTCATGATTTACACGCAGCAGGACTCGATCACAATGTGATTGCAGTGTTCTTAACTGCGGAAGGTATCTCTATGACGACTCAGGAGGTTAGCTCCATTGTGAATACTTACGATGCACTAGGCAAAGTAAAATTACCAAGTAAAAAAGTACAGGCACTTATTAATGCCAAAAAACTTGGACAGAATGATGAGAATTTGCCGTGCCCTGTTTAATCAACAATTTAACTCGAGATGAAGACCTAAAATTCTCACATAGATTTTAGGTCTTTTTATTTTGACAACAAACGGAACTTGCAATCTCAGCCATACACTGTACGGCTGTGTATAATAGCCCCATCATTTTTCATTTTATGTTCGGAGCAAAATGGCCTTACAAATTCTACAGAAACAACTGGATGAAAGTAGCCATTGTCCTCTCTGCCAAGCTTCAATGTACTGGGTAAATGCCGAGCAATTTGAACAAGACGTTCAATTTCATGAATGCAGTCATTGTCAGCATCGCGTATTTAAAGATGAAAGAATGACTTGCCACTGTGATCAGTGTACAAAACAACGTAAAAAGCTTGTACAACAAACCCGCTTACAAGAACAACGCCAATTTAAGTCAAAAGAGCAGCCACAACGCAGTCTGGAACAGCTTAGCTTCTTACATAAACTTTTCTTGCTGAGTCTTTTAGATGAATATGCGCGTGAAGAGATTACTCATGATGAATATATTCATTGGGACAAAGTTAAATACCATCACATCACCCCTAACTGGATGTTTCAGAGCTATTTAATTAAACAGTTGCATAAAGATGGAATTTTGAATGCAAATGATCAAACTGATGATCCACAGTGTTTTCACTTAAATATTCGTTTAGATGGTTATAGCGATCCAAGTTTATTTAGTGTGGCTCAACAGCTACGCAACTGGTTTTATGAAAATTTAAGTGCAGGAATTCCTTTTCGCAGTGCAGACGAAGTGAAAGACGTACTTTTTCAAGTGCTCTATCAAGAAATTATCCAGTTTATGCAGTTCTATTGTCGAACTTGGGGAATCCAAATTGCGGGCAATACAAATTTTCAAAGCTTTTGTTATCGTTTAATGGATTCACTCGCAATTGGACAGATTTATTATCTAGTACAGACTGCGCTCGAATATCTTTATAAGCAAAAAGCCCTACAGCCCCGTAATGATAAATTTATTAACACCAACTTATTAAAGAAAACTTTAGAACAATATCGCGAGAGAGCATTAACTGAGAAGTGGGAAACTTCCATGCTACCTCGTCCCCACAATATTCCTTATAGTAAAATGAGCTACATTCTATTGAACCGTTTCTTAGGTTATGACGAACAGATATTTGTACAACCTGTATGGAAAGCATGGCGAAAAATTGAACCACGTTTAAACTTTTATTCTGTCAAACGTTGTATGCATTGTGGTTCAAATGATTTAACCGTTGATTATGATGCGGCAGATTATGTTTCTTTGATTTGCCAAAAATGTAAGCATCAAGATCACTATTTTACCCACTAAATCTATATCACTTTAGCTGACTAGGGATAATAATATGACATCGACATCTAGTTTGATTGAACAAGTCATTGAAGCTTGGCAAAACATGCAGGCAAAAACGCCTCTTGTGCAATGTATTACCAATAGCGTTGCGGCTAACTATACAGCCAATGTGTTACTCGCTTCTGGTGCTTCACCTGCCATGATTGATAATCCTTATGAAGCAGAAAGTTTTACTAAAATTTCATCAGCTTTAAGCATTAATTTAGGTACTCCCACCTCAGAGCAAATGCAAGCTATGCAAATTTCTGCAAAAACGGCGCAAATGAGTAATATTCCCTGGGTGCTTGATCCTGTGGGCTATGGGCCAGTTTTAGCTTGGCGCAGTCAAATGACAGATGAACTTTTACAGTTTAAGCCGAGCGTTATTCGTGGTAATGCTTCAGAAATCAGTACACTTGCAGGTAATCAAGTTCAATCTAAAGGTGTTGATAGTACCCTAAGCAGTGATGATGCCTATCGACAAGCTTACGCGCTATTAGTACATACCGACTGTATCGCAATTTCAGGTGAATCAGATTACATTTTATCTAAAGAACTAGATGTCGTTATCCAAGTTAACGGTGGAAGTCCCTTACAACCTAAAATTACAGCAACTGGTTGTGCTTTAGGTGCATTAATCGCTGCATATAGTGCGGTAACGACTCCAACCATTGCAGCGCTTTCAGCCCACGTACATTTTGCAATTGCGGGTAAACTTGCTGCCAATCAGGCACAAACCATGGGAAGTTTTAGTACCATTTTTATGGACTATATCCATATGTTAGATGCCAATTTGATTGAGCAATATGCAAATATAAAGCTATTAGGTTTAAAGGCATAACCGCAAGTTATGCCTGTGTCCCACTACTCTTATTTTAAAAGTAAGTAGATATCTGTAATAAGATCACACTCTTTCACATCATGCACAAAGTTATGATAGTGAAAGAAAACTGGATATTCCCCTGCTTCTTCGGGTTGCTCAGGTAACCAGTTTCTAAAGATGTAATAAACACTATCTTTAATCTGGTCGTGACTACCCAAATGTCTTACAGTCGCATAACGACCTGCAGGAATTTCACCTGTTTGTACGCCGTAACTATTTTCGGGTACAGCCTTTTCAATTGAACCAGCAATATCAAATCGAAAATCATCAGACGGAGTCTGTTCAGGGTCAGCAAACGGAATACCATAAGTTCTAGACTTGTTCACAGGCGATAAACCTGTTTCTTTGCGCCAAGCAATAAAACGTGCAGCAGTTTCAAAGACTTTATCTGGACTGCCTAAATGAGACAGATAGGCAATCTTTTCAGCAGAACGCTCAACAATATTTACATTCATTTTTAGCTCACTCTTTGGAAGTGTAAAAACAAACTTCTGGTGCCAAGATTCCCAGTCCGGTTTATCTCTAAAAGCTCGAGGAGTTTGATCAAATGAACGCTTAAATGCACGAGTAAATGCCTCTGGACTGTCAAATCCTGCATGCAATGCAATCTGAATAATCTTAAGATCAGGTTCAAAAGCCAATTGAAAAGAGGCCCGCTTTAAACGAGAAAGTTGAATAAACTTCATCACATTTAAACCAATATGAATGGCAAAAATACGATGAAAATGAAACTTAGATAAAGCCGCAATCTGGCTCAATCGGTCAACATCTAAATCTTCATCTAAATGTCTTTGAATATAATCGCAAACCAGTTGCAGCTTTTGTATATATACAGCCATACATTTATGTCTGTTCATTCGATAGCACTACTTTTACATAGTGCTGATCTCTATTCTTGATCGAAATTGCGATTTTTAGTGTTATACAACTTGCTTGAAATAGTCTTCTCTTGGCATATCGACAAGCTCAACGCACAATTGAATTTCATTATTAAACTCTTGTTGTAAATAATTTTTATTGCTGAGTGCCGTTAATAGCTGATCGCCAATGAGCTGTTTTTGTTCAGCAGTTCTTCCAGACAAAATATAAACTTTTACATGAATATAAGCTTGATCAGCTCCTAAGCCAATCAGGAAAACCTCGTCTTTACGCGCACGGCTTTTAATGTCTTCTGGACTAAATAGCTCTGTCTCAATCAGTGTGGTATTAATTTCTTCAAGTAATTGTTTTGCGTTTAATCCAGTTAAATTATCTGAATAATCAACTACAACGTGCGGCATAGCCACCTCAATTTATGTAATAAGTAATTAAGCCAATTAAACTTTACTCAATAAATAATAAAGCTAATCGAACCTGATCATATCCCATTCGTGGACTAGTTGCTTCAACGATTGGTCTTAGTTTGATCGAACCGTCATCAGAAAAATGATCTGGATTTTGACGTTTTTTCAGCTTCTTATAAATTTTACGAATTTCTTCGACCACTTCTTCACCCGGATGGGCAACCGAAATATCTAGCTTTTGTTCTTTATGAAGTCGGGCCAAATGATTAATGATGGTTGCTGGTGTCAGACCACGCTCATGCGCGATGTCTTCAATTTCATAGCCTTCTTCAAACAACGCACGTGTCTCGTCTAACGTTGCCGTAGCGTAATTTTGCTTTCCACCTTTTGCGAGTTTCTTCTCATTACGAGAAATCTCAGTTTCATTTAAGGTGCCACCACAGTGACGAATAAAGGCTTTGTGCTGAGCAGTTAAATCTACATCTGCAAAGTTGTCTTCAGCTTCTTTAGAAAGTTCCTGGAAACGACGATCAGCTTTTACAGCCAGACTGTCTAACTCTAAAGCTTGCTCGTTAATTCCTAATAACTTAAGACCTGTTAAAGATTTTAAACGCGACAATGCTACATAACCCTGACCTTTTTCGAAGGTATTCGTGAGGTTAATTTCAGCAGCTTCTAAAGTCATGCCTTGGCTTTTATGAATAGTAATTGCCCACGCTAAACGAAGTGGAATTTGCTGAAAACTTGCAATCACTTTACCGGCTTCGTTTTCAACTGACCATGTTTCAGGAGCAACCAGCAAAGTCGTGCCATCAGTTAGTTTTACCTTTGGCAGTAACCCGTTTTCATCATCTTCCTCAAAGCCAATAACTTCGCCTAAACTCCCGTTGATATAACCCATATCAAAGTTGTTTTTAACAAACATGACTTTTGCATGCTTTTTCAGTGTGAGTTCTTCTGGCGCACGAACTGAAGATTTCAAAGTTTCTAATAATTTTTCATTACCATCTAAAACGGCATTGAATTGATGTCCGTCATTATCAATTTCATTTAAGTGCTGATAATTGATATTGTCGACATCCATATTGTGCGTATAAAGACGAGTAAAGGTCTCACCAATATCATGCGAGCGTGATTGACGCAGTGCTTGTAAATGATCTGATTGAATATTCTGCGCACGAATGGCATTTAAAATCTGATTAAGAATTTCATCATCTTGACGGTGTTGTTCCGTTAAATAACATACGCGAAATTTGGCTTCGACCCATGCATCAGACATAAAACAGAACTTGTCACGGTTGGCTTCACTATTACGTCCAACGGGTGGCAACTGAAAGAAATCTCCAGCCACAATGACTTGAATACCGCCAAAAGCTTCATCACTTTCTTTAAAATATTTTAAAACCTGATTGACCAGATTAAGCTGCTTAGCATGCAGCATCGAAATTTCATCGATGACGAGAACTTGCGCATTTTCAAGATGTTCCTTGAGATATTTACGCTCTTTCATACGTTTTAGGTCATCGTCAGTTAACTGATCTTTAATGCCAATGCCCGCCCATGTATGAATGGTCATGCCGTTCATATGTGTTGCAGCAATACCTGTAGATGCCGTAATTGCCACAGGCACTTTACGTGCTTTTAGGTATTGGATGTACTGATTAAGTGTATAGGTTTTCCCTGCACCAGCCGAACCGGTTAAAAAGACATTTTCACCTGCTTTAAGCAGTTTAAGCGCAGTTTCCTGTTTCATAATCTCATAAGTACATCTTCAACAGCCCATAGCTTAACGACTTTCCCGAAAAAATTAAACGAATGCGCCAGAATTTCTGTAAAATACTTATAAATCAATAGCTAACAATAAAATAATATTTGGTAGGTTTTTGGTAGGTAGGAAAATAATCTTCACATCACAATACTAAGGCCATGGTGAGGCTCACCTGTAATAACAAACAATGGATTTATGGAAGAAGGAATCACTCCATGGCTTTTAAAAATATTGCAGATCAAACAAACGGTTTTTATATTCCATGCGTATCACTCTTTGGACCAGGATGTGCTAAAGAAATTGGTACAAAGGCACAAAACCTCGGCGCAAAAAAAGCATTAATTGTGACCGATGAAGGCTTGTTTAAATTTGGTGTCGCAGATCTTATCGCAAACTATTTAACTGAAGCAGGCGTTGCGAGCCATATTTTCCCGGGTGCAGAACCTAACCCAACCGATATTAATGTTCATAACGGTGTAAATGCCTATAACGAAAATGGCTGTGACTTTATTGTCTCTCTAGGTGGCGGTTCATCTCATGACTGTGCAAAAGGGATTGGATTAGTCACTGCTGGTGGTGGCCATATTCGTGACTATGAAGGCATCGATAAAAGCAAAGTTCCAATGACGCCGCTGATTGCAGTCAACACAACGGCTGGTACTGCATCTGAAATGACCCGTTTCTGTATTATTACCAATACAGACACTCACGTAAAAATGGCGATTGTTGACTGGCGTTGTACCCCTCTTATTGCCATTGATGACCCGAAACTCATGATTGCAAAACCAGCTGGTTTAACAGCGGCAACGGGTATGGATGCGTTAACTCATGCAGTTGAAGCGTATGTTTCTACGGCGGCTAACCCAATTACCGATGCGTGTGCAGAAAAAGCGATTACGATGATTAGCCAGTGGCTCCAACCTGCTGTCGCAAATGGTGAAAACATTGAAGCGCGTGATGCAATGAGCTATGCACAGTACTTGGCTGGTATGGCATTTAACAACGCATCTTTAGGTTATGTTCACGCAATGGCTCACCAGTTGGGCGGTTTTTACAACCTACCTCACGGCGTATGTAATGCAATCTTGTTACCACACGTGTGTGAATTTAACTTAATTGCTTGCCCAGATCGTTACGCAAAAATCGCGGAGTTAATGGGTGTAAGAACTCACGGATTAACAGTAATGGAAGCTGCATATGCTGCAATTGATGCCATTCGTAAACTATCTTCATCGATTGGTATTCCATCTGGTTTAACAGAGCTTGGTGTGAAAACCGAAGACCTTGCAGTGATGGCAGATAATGCTCAAAAAGATGCGTGTATGTTGACCAACCCTCGTAAAGCAAACCATGCTCAAGTTGTGGAGATTTTTAAAGCAGCACTTTAATCCTGATGTAATAGCTTGTCCCTCTAGTAAGTCAAATCCCTCCGACCGGTGACTTACTTTTTTAGGGAATACTTAGCTCCAGCGGTATTCCCTTTTTTTAAAACCTATATTCCAACCTTCTCTAAACCTGATTGACAATTCGCCCATTTCATTGAAGGATACTCTGCATGTCTTAATTACAATAGCTCGATAAAAATGAATACATCTTCAGCTAATCAAACTTATGTTCCAGATATTTTAGGTACTGGCTACGAACAGGTAACACTCAACTTTCCTAATGATTACGAAGGAAAAGTTGTAGCTACCTTAGTGCGTAAAAAGGCCGCTCAATCGACTCAAAAAGCCGTGCTATATATTCATGGTTTTTTAGATTATTTCTTTCAAACCGAAATGGCTGAGCAATTCAATGCACATGGTTATGACTTCTACGCACTCGACTTAAGAAAATATGGTCGCTCAAAGCTGCCTCATCAAATTTTTTATAATGTGCTTGATTTAAATGAATACGATGCCGAAATTACACAAGCATTAGAGATTATTGGCAAAGAACAGCACACTCAAGTCTTGCTTGCAGGGCATTCGACTGGCGGTTTGACAGCAACACTTTATGCTGCCCATAACCCAAACCATCCTCTGATTAAAGCGCTTTGGGCAAATAGTCCGTTTTACGATTTTAATTTAAGTTTGGTCGAGAAAAAATTGGGTATCCCTGTACTCAGTCGAGTAGGAAAATATCTGCCAAAAGTTAAATTCCCAAGTCAATTAAACAAATGGTACACCGCGAGCCTTCACAAACAGCTCAAGGGCGAATGGGACTTTAATCTGGACTGGAAACCGACCTCTGCCCCTACTGTTCAACTCAGCTTTCTACATGCGATTCATACAGCACAAAAAGAAATACATCGCGGGGTTAAACTCAATGTTCCCGCACTCATCATGCATTCCCACCAAACTAAAAACCCTAAAAAATGGGGAGCAGATGCGACTCAAAGCGATGTAATTTTAGACGTTAAAGACATTGAAAAATTTGGTAAAAAAATCAAAGGCGATGTCTCTGTTGTCTCTATTCATAATGGATTGCATGATTTAGTGCTTTCGGCCCAGCCAGTACGAGAACAAGTCTATCAACAATTGTTTCAATGGCTGGATCAAAAAATCACTTAACTGAGCTTAGGTGAGTCAAGGTATTTCATCAGCAATTGATGCGCAGGATGTTCGCTCGGAACTAACTCCATAAGACGTTCTACCGCATCGATTGCTTCAGGGAAATGAGCTAAATGCTTGAGTAATAAATCCGTTTCTTGCGTTTTAAAAATCGCATCACTTAAACGTGATTCAAGGCAGTCACGCCATGCGCACAAAAACGGACTTTCAGTTTTTGCCAGAAATACACCTGTGTAAAGCTGCAAAGCCGAGGCTGCATATCCCGCATCCAGTGCTTGTTCAGCTTGTAAAAAATCAGCTTCAACATGCACCAGCAAACGATATGGACGTGAACCAAGTAAACCACCCAAAATATCTCGTAGTTGAGACATTTCAGCTTTAAGCGTACCCATACTGACTTTACGTTCGCCATAGAGCGCCTGATAAAGATGCTCTAAAGTTAAACCATGTGGACATAACGCTAATATGGTTAAAATTTCAATTTGACGCGGTGTTAATAACAAACTTTTGCCATTAAATTTAACTTGTGGCGTCGAAAATGCACGAATATGTAATTGCTGGCGCTGCTGCTCAAGTAGGGCTGACTGAATAATGGATGCACAACGTTCAGCAGCCAATATTCCTAAACTATTATGATTCTTCCAAGTAGTCGACAAATCAACGACACCAAGGGTTTGTTTTGAGTATGGATCAATAATCGGTGCGGCATAGCAAACCCACTCATGAATCGATTCCATATAATGTTCATTTGAAAAAACACAGCTTGATTGTTGAGTTTTTAAAGATAAAGCCAAGGCATTTGTGCCTACAAATTCTTCACGCCACTGACCACCCTGCACAAAATGTACACGTTCAGCAGCACTTTGCATTTGTGCACTTGGGGCAGTCCAGATAATCGTACTGCCAATGTCACCGACAGCAATCACCATTGAAGATTGCTCTGCAATATGACGTAAATCGTTGGCACATTGGCTTAAAGCCATATCTAAAGCATTTTGTGAAGCAGATTTTTTTTCGACTAAAGGAGCCGCAAAACGCTCTTTAGGAATCGCGGCAGAAGCTGATCGTTCCCATGAGCTTGCAATACTTTGGCCGAGTTTGGCAGCATTCTGAGGAGAGAGACTATTTTGCGTGCGCAGTTGATCAATCAACGTCCGTTGCTGCAATAAATCCTTTTTTGTGAACATTTGTAAATTCCTTATATATCCACATTTCTATTCCAACCTTTCTCCAACCTTCTTCTTTATATCCTAATTATACAAAGTACGAAAGTACCTACTGACAGGGTTCTTGTTAGTCTTTAGTCCTAAAAAGCAAAGGAATATTTATATGCGCTATATCGATCCAAATCAACCAGGCTCAAAAGTTCAATTTAAATCACAATACGAAAATTTTATTGGCGGTGAATGGGTAGCACCTGTAAAAGGTGCATATTTTGACAATGTATCTCCTGTTGACGGAAAAGCTTTTACACGTATTCCACGCTCTAGTGCCGAAGATATTGAGCTCGCTCTAGATGCAGCGCACAAAGCAAAAGCAACTTGGAATAAAGCATCACCAACAGTACGCTCAAATATACTTTTAAAAATTGCTGATCGTTTAGAAGCAAATCTTGAAATGCTTGCTGTTGCAGAAACTTGGGATAACGGTAAAGCTGTACGTGAAACGTTAGCAGCTGACCTTCCACTTGCGATTGACCATTTCCGTTATTTCGCTGGATGTATTCGTGCTCAAGAAGGTGGCATCTCTGAAATTGATGAAGATACCATTGCGTATCACTTCCATGAACCACTCGGCGTAGTTGGTCAAATCATTCCATGGAACTTCCCAATTTTGATGGCAGCATGGAAACTTGCACCTGCTTTAGCTGCTGGTAACTGCGTTGTGATTAAGCCAGCTGAGCAAACTCCAGTGGGCATTTTGTTGGTGGCTGAACTCATCCAAGATATTTTACCACCAGGTGTACTTAATATTGTTAATGGTTTCGGTTCAGAAGTCGGCCGACCTTTAGCGACAAACGCACGTATTGCCAAAATCGCGTTCACAGGTTCAACTCAAACTGGACAAATGGTGATGCAATATGCGACCGAAAATATTATTCCAGTCACATTAGAACTTGGCGGTAAATCACCAAACCTTTTCTTTGAAGATATCATGGATAAAGAAGATGACTTCCTAGAGAAAACGCTTGAAGGTTTTGCCATGTTTGCCTTAAACCAAGGTGAAGTATGTACTTGCCCTTCTCGTGCTTTAGTACAAGAAAGTATTGCTGATCAGTTCTTGGAAATGGCTGTCGAGCGCGTAAAACGTATCAAAACGGGTCACCCACTTGATACTGAAACAATGATTGGTGCTCAAGCATCTCTACAACAACAAGAGAAAATCTTACGTTGTATTAACACTGGTCGTGAAGAAGGTGCAGAACTCTTACTTGGTGGTAGTGGCCGTAAAGAAGTAGGCGATGGTTACTATGTTGATCCAACTATTTTTAAAGGTCACAATGGCATGCAAGTTTTCCAAGAAGAAATTTTTGGACCTGTACTTGCTGTAACAACGTTCAAAGACTTTGACGATGCAATTAAAATTGCCAATGACACCATGTATGGTTTAGGTGCAGGTGTTTGGTCACGTTCAGCTCACATTTCTTATCGTGCTGGTCGTGCTATTGAAGCTGGCCGTGTTTGGACAAACTGCTACAACATCTACCCTGCACATGCTGCATTTGGTGGCTACAAGAAGTCTGGTATTGGCCGTGAAAACCATAAGATGATGCTAGATCATTATCAACAAACTAAAAACTTGTTGGTGAGTTATTCAACTAAACCAATGGGCTTCTTCTAAGTTTCGCACCAAGTTGATACCAAACTATCAACACTAGAAAGAAGTAAGATGACTAATTATATAAGAAGCCAGTAATTTAGATTGCTGGCTTCTTTGTATGGTGCCAATAAGCTTGCATTTTTATCATTTGGAATAAAAAAGCTCCATCTACTCACTGAAGTTCTTCATTTAGGCACTGCTTTTGCATTGATAAATACAAACCCACTCGCAGGAGTATTGTATGAATCAACCAGAAACAGCTTCCGTCATTTCTTCAAGCACAGAAGTCTCATCAGCAGAATATTTTGCTCAGCGTCAACTCAAACAAGGTACGGTTGGTTGGTTACTCCTGATTGGTTTAGGCGTTGCTTATGTGATATCGGGTGATTTTGCTGGCTGGAACTTCGGCATAGCCCAAGGTGGTTGGGGTGGCATGTTTATTGCCACTGCACTCGCTGCAATCATGTATCTATGCCTATGTCTTTCTATGTCAGAAATGTCCACCATGATGCCGACAGCAGGTGGTGGTTATAGTTTTGCACGTGCTGCTTTTGGCCCTTTTGGGGGCTATTTAACAGGCACAGCCATTTTAATTGAATACGCAATTGCTCCTGCGGCGATTGCCGTATTTATTGGAGGTTATTGTGAATCTCTATTTGGCATTAATGGTTGGATGATTTACCTCGCCTGCTACGCCATATTTATGGGCATACATCTGAAAGGTGCTGGCGAAGCCTTAAAAATCATGTTCGCAATTACCCTTGTCGCAGCAGTTGCTCTGGTTGTGTTTATTGTCGCAATGATTCCACATTTTAATACACAAAATTTATTAGATATTCCAGTTGGTACAGGTGTAGGCGCAAGCAGTTTTCTACCTCATGGCTATTTAGGCATTTGGGCCGCTGTTCCTTTTGCAATCTGGTTTTTCCTTGCAGTTGAAGGTGTGCCATTAGCGGCCGAAGAAGCGAAAGATCCAGCTAAATCTCTCCCACGCGGTTTGATCGGTGCAATGCTCATCTTAACGGCGTTTGCCATGCTCATTTTATTCTTGGGTGCAGGTGCAGCAGGTGCAAGTACTTTGCAAAACTCAGGTGCTCCTCTCGTCGATGCTCTGGTTAAAGTTTATGGCACCAATACTTGGCTTGCGACCTTTGTAAACTTTGTGGGTTTAGCAGGTTTAATCGCAAGTTTCTTTTCAATTATCTATGCTTATTCCCGTCAAATCTTTGCACTCTCTCGTGCTGGTTACTTACCTACTTCACTCTCTTTAACCAATAAAAATAAAGCCCCTTATCTTGCGATTATTATTCCGGGCATTATTGGGTTCTTACTTTCACTGACCAAAGAAGGCGATTCACTGATTTTAATCGCGGTTTTTGGTGCAACCATTTCTTATGTGTTGATTCTCTTATCCCACATCAAACTACGCCTATCTAAACCCGACATGCCTCGTCCTTATAAAACTCCCGGAGGAATCGTTACTTCAAGTATTGCCTTAATCCTAGCAGTCGCTGCTGTAGTTGCAGGCTTTGTTGTTAATCCAAAAGTTTGGTTTATTGCTGCCGCTATTTATGTCGCATTTATTGCTTACTTTTTACTCTATAGCCGTTATCATTTAGTTAAAGGTACGCCAGAAGAAGAGTTTGCAAATATTAAAGTGGCAGAACAAGAACTATAAAAAAGGATGCAAGTATGAGTTATCGCAATATTATCGCCAATCAACAGTATCACTTTGCTGACTTGAAGACCTTGATGGCAAAAGCAACACCGTTACGTTCTGGCGATGAATTAGCCGGTGTAGCGGCCAGAGACGCAACCGAACATGTTGCGGCACAAATGACTTTGGCCGATGTACCGCTTAAAACCTTTTTAAATGAAGTTGTGGTCGATTACGAAACTGATGAAATTACACGACTGATTATTGATGAACATGATCAGGCTGCCTTTGCCCCTATTTCACACTTTACAGTAGGCGATTTTCGAAACTGGTTACTTGGAGAAGAAGCCACTGCTCAAAGCTTAAAAGCATTAGCTTCGGGTTTGACTCCAGAAATGGTAGCTGCTGTCAGCAAAATTATGCGCAATCAAGATTTGATTTACGTGGCCAGCAAATGTGAAGTAGTCACCCAATTTCGTAACACAATTGGTTTAAAAGGCCATCTTTCTACCCGTTTACAACCGAACCATCCTACCGATGATGTGCTTGGGATTTCTGCCAGTATTTTAGATGGTTTAATGTATGGCAATGGTGATGCCGTGATTGGCATTAACCCAGCGACGGATAACCTGCATAATTTGTCAGAGCTACTGAAATTGCTTGATCATGTGATTCAGGAATATCAGATTCCGACACAATCTTGTGTACTTACCCATATCAGCTCAGGTATTCAACTGGCTGAAAAAAATGTGCCAATTGATTTAATGTTTCAGTCAATCGCTGGCACCCAACTGGCTAATGAAGGTTTTGGAATTTCACTCGATTTACTACAAGAAGGATATGAAGCCACGCTCGCACTCAAGCGTGGAACCATTGGACAAAATGTTATGTACTTTGAAACGGGTCAAGGCAGTGCCTTATCCAGCAATGCACATCACGGCGTTGATCAGCAAACATTAGAAACACGTGCTTATGCAGTGGCCCGTAAATACAATCCGCTTTTAGTGAATACAGTCGTTGGCTTTATTGGTCCCGAATATCTTTTTAACGGTAAACAAATTATACGTGCAGGACTAGAAGACCACTTCTGCGGCAAGTTGCTTGGTGTGCCAATGGGTTGCGACATTTGTTACACCAACCATGCCGATGCCGACCAGAATGATATGGATGTTCTACTTACCTTATTTGGCGCCGCAGGTATTAACTTTATTATGGGAATTCCGGGTTCAGACGATGTCATGCTCAATTATCAAACGACCTCGTTTCATGATGCCCTCTATTTAAGACAACTCCTCGGTTTAAAACCCGCTCCTGAGTTTTCAGCTTGGCTTGAACAGCAAGGTATTTTTAAACAACAAAACTCTCAAATCTGTTGGGCAGACCATATGCCTGACCAATTCTCTCGTCTGCTCATGAACTAGGGAGAACGCCATGAAACTGAACCGTGATATTCAATACCCTTCCTCTACTCATCAAGATCAGTGGGAAAAACTTAAACAGTTTACTGATGCCCGCATTGCTCTGGGCCGTGCGGGTTGTAGTATCCCAACACGGGCCTTACTTGAGTTCCAATTGTCGCATGCGCAAGCAAAAGATGCGGTTTATCAAACTCTGGATGTTTTCTATTTATCAGAGCAATTAGCACAAAGGCAGTTGCAAAGTCTTCATGTTCAAAGCAATGCTCCTAATAAGGAAATTTACCTCAAACGTCCAGATTTGGGGCGCCAGCTTTCAACCCCATCAAAAGGTGCCTTAAATAAGAAATATGCAGAAGAGCCTCAACAATATGACGTTTGTATTGTTGTAGGTGACGGTCTCTCTGCAAGAGCGATTGAAGCGAATGCTATTCCATTCATTACAGAGCTAAATGAACAAATTCAGCAAGAAAACTGGAACCTCGCACCAATTGTACTTGCCACAGGCAGTCGGGTTGCTTTAGGTGATGAGGTTGCTGAGATCTTTAAGGCATCCATGCTTGTGATGCTGATTGGTGAGCGCCCAGGTTTAAGCTCTCCTGACAGTATGGGAATTTACTACACATGGAATGCATATTCAGGCTGTATTGATGCTAAGCGTAATTGTATTTCTAATGTCCGCTCTGCAGGCTTAAGTATTCCAGTTGCGGTACAACGTTTAATGACATTAATGAAAAAATCAAAACAGCTCGGCTTTTCAGGAGTTAATTTAAAAGATGAACATCAACTTTCAGATATAGGTCTTGAGGGAACTCAAAAGCTATTATTTTAAACAGTAGAATATGTTTAGGGATTTATTGATAAATAGATAATCCTTTGCATAACAACATCATTTTAACGAAAAATATCAATTTTCAGGTATTGACGATTTATACAGATATTTTCTTCTTTATATTTATCGCTATACTCCACCTATTGATCTTCTATGAATCATTTGTATGAGCACAACAAACGCCTTCCCAAAAACTATTTATGCCATTCAGCATCTTGCTTTCGAAGACTTAGGTTCATTAGAAGATGTCTTTTATCAACTCGGATTTCGTGTCCGTTATTTTGAGGCAGGTGTTGATGATTTAACCCCTGCTTTTTCACATGAAGGTTTAACTATTATTTTAGGCGGTCCAATCGGAGTTTATGAAACTGACGATTATCCATTCTTAAAAGATGAAATCACTTTACTCAAACAACGTTTAGCAGCTGACAAGCCTACACTTGGTATTTGCCTAGGTGCACAGCTTATTGCTCATGCACTTGGCGCAAAAGTATATGCAGGACATCAAAAAGAAATTGGCTGGGGACCACTGAGCTTAAGCTTACGCGCTAATCAGGTTTTATCTGGTTTGCTTAACAATGTTCATGTTCTACATTGGCATGGCGACACTTTTGATCTTCCTGAAAATGCGGTGTTATTAGCAAGTTCCGATGTTTACACCAATCAGGCATTTGAAGTTGGTAATAATATTCTGGCCTTGCAGTTCCACATTGAAACGACTGAAGAACATTTTGAAAAATGGCTCATTGGTCATACATGTGAACTTCGCCATGCCAATATTTCAATTCCAAAACTTCGCGAAGAAAATCAGCAATATGCTCAAAACCTTGAACATGCTGCTTTTGATGTTATTCAAAAATTTCTTAAACGAATTGGATATAGTGGTTAATCGCTTTTTTATTACTACAAATAAGTTTAAATGCTTTTTTATTAACCAAAAGGTAGAATAATAATCTATCTTTTGGAACATTTTATATTAAATTAAGTGTACTGCTTCACTCTACTTTTCTTCACAAATATAAATAGTTAATCATTATGGAAATCCTGAAATTTATTAAAAGCTTTAATACGGTTAATACCTATTTATCGCTAGCATCTATTCTTCTTATAATCATTGTTCTTTATTTCTACGTGGTTAATCCGGCTTAGCTTATTTGCCAAAGCACCATAAAGCATAATATATGTAAGAAAATAGATATAAAAAAGCCCAACTGAGTTGGGCTTTTTTATATCTGCTATTTGCTCAAAAACATTTTACGCGTCTTATTTTTTCTCAGGCTTAAAGCTATCTTTTAAATCGAGAATACGATTAAACACTGGTTTTTCAGGTGAATGATCGTGTTGATCAGCAACAAAATAACCTTCGCGTTCAAATTGGAAACGATCTTCTGGATTCGCTTGTGCCAAAGCAGGTTCAATTACAGCTTCTAACAGTTGTAATGAATCCGGATTTAAGTTCGCCAAGAAATCATCACCTGTTTCAGGATCTGCTTCCGTGAACAAACGATCATAAATACGTACTTCAGCAGGAATACCTTTTGTTGCAGATACCCAGTGAATTACGCCTTTCACTTTACGGCCTTCAGGGTTTTTACCTAAGGTTTCTGGGTCAATTGAACATTTAAGCTCAATGACTTCACCATTAGCATCCTTAATAACTTCATCACATTTAATGACATAAGCATGGCGTAAACGCACTTCACCGTCAGGAACTAAACGCTTGAAACCTTTTGGTGGTACTTCTTCAAAGTCTTTACGGTCAATATAGATTTCCTTAGTTAAAGGAATCACACGGTCACCCATATCCACGTTTGGATGGCGAGCATGTGTAAGATCCATATCTTCTGGTAAATTAGTTAAAGTCACTTTAAGTGGACTTAAAACAGCCATTCCACGCGCAGCTGTATTTTCCAAAGATTGACGAATACAGAACTCAAGCATTGCAACATCTACAATACCGTCAGTTTTAGACACGCCTACACGCTTACAAAACTCACGTAAGCCTTCTGGTGTGAAACCACGACGACGCATACCCACTACAGTCGGCATACGCGGGTCATCCCAACCATTCACATGACCACCTTCCACCAATTTACGTAATTTACGTTTTGATGTAATGGTATAATCCACATTTAAACGTGAAGATTCATACTGATGTGGAACCGCTTGGGATTTTACCTTTTCTACAATCCAGTCATAAAACGGACGGTGATCTTGGAACTCTAATGTACAAAGGGAATGAGTAATCCCCTCGATCGCATCAGACAATGGATGAGCATAGTCATACATTGGATAGATTTTCCATTTATCACCTGTTTGGTGATGTTCTGAATGCAATACACGGTATAAAATTGGATCACGCATGTGTACGTTTGGACTTGCCATATCAATTTTGGCACGTAAAACAGCTTCACCCTCTTTAAATTCGCCACTACGCATTTTTTCAAAACGCGCAAGGTTCTCTTCAACAGATGCATCACGGTATGGTGAGTTTTTACCCGGTTCAACAAAACTACCGCGGTTTAACTTAATTTCTTCTGGTGATTGTAAATCAACATAAGCATCGCCTTGTTCAATAAGTTGAACAGCCCATGCATATAATTGATCAAAATAACCCGATGCATAGCGCGGTTCACCATTCCAGTTAAAACCAAGCCATTTCACATCATTAGCAATACCGTCAACATACTCTTGTTCTTCAGCATCCGGGTTTGTATCGTCAAAACGTAAATTACATAACCCATCAAATTCTTCAGCTACACCAAAGTTTAGGCAAATTGCTTTTACATGACCAATATGTAAATAGCCATTTGGTTCTGGTGGAAAACGCGTTACGATCTGCTTTGCACGCCCAGCAGCCAAGTCTTCTGTAATGACTTGGCGAACGAAATCTAAGCCAGCCTGTTGTTCTTGCTGCGCAGAATCGACAGAGGCATGAGTATTCGGTGTCGGGTTATTTGGCAGGCTCGAGACAACATCATTAGGCTTCATAGTGTATCAATCACTTCTTTGTAGATAAAATTTCGAAAAATTTAAACGCTATCTTCATTTTTCACAAAGATTTTAACGTTTTTTACTTGCCTTGTAGTTTACAGTTTGCTTATGCTTCTCTCAACCAAAAACCCATGGTCATAAGCCCATGTTTAGGAGATTAATGTAATGAGTTTTCCTCAAGTCGAATTAAACACCAATAAAGGTCGTATTGTTCTTGAACTGAATGCTGAAAAAGCACCTAAAACAGTAGCAAACTTTTTAGAATATGTACGTGACGGTTTTTATGACGGCGTTATTTTCCACCGCGTCATTGATGGTTTCATGATCCAAGGTGGCGGTATGGATGAAAACTTCAAAGAAAAAGCGACACGCGATTCAATTGAAAACGAAGCTGATAACGGTTTAAGCAACGACGAAGGTACGATTGCAATGGCGCGTACTCAAGCTCCTCACTCAGCGTCTGCTCAATTCTTCATCAATGTAAAAAATAACTCTTTCTTGAACCATACTTCTAAAACTGCTCAAGGTTGGGGTTATGCTGTATTTGGTAAAGTTGTTGAAGGTTTAGATGTTGTTGAAGCGATCAAAGGTGTTCGCACTGGCAACCGCGGTTATCACGCTGACGTTCCTTTAGAAAATGTAGTAATCGAATCTGCTAAAATTATTTCTGAATAATTTTAGGATAAAGCTGTGACTTATCTGTTTATCTCAGATTTACATTTGTCACCTGAACACCCTCGACTCGTTCGAGGGTTTTTAGACTTATTGGTGCATTACGAGCATAAAAATACTCAACTCTACATCTTAGGCGACTGGTTTAATGCCTGGATTGGAGATGACTATTTAGCACCATGGCTTGATGAAATTGTTGAGGCCTTAAAAGACTTTAATCAAAAAGGGAATCAGGTCTACTTTCAAGTCGGTAATCGTGATTTTGCGCTTAATCAAGTTTTCCTCAATAAATTTAATGGCGTCTTACTCCCTGACATTTATTCCCTCAATATCGCAGGACATCAATATCGTCTAGAACACGGCGATGCATTATGTACAGATGATATTTCTTATCAAAGATTTAAAAAGATTATTCGAAATCCGCTCTTAGTTGCTCTTTTACGCCGGACTCCTCTCAGTTTTCGCACTAAACTAGTGAATGGCTTTCGCAAAAGAAGCTCCGCTGATAAACAACAAAAAAGCTATGAAATTATGGATGTAAATGAACAAGCTGTTATTTCTGCTTTAGAAGATGTAGATATACTGATTCATGGGCATACTCATCGCCCTTCAATTCATCAGGTACAAGCTAAACAACGAATTGTTCTTGGCGATTGGCGTGAAGACCAGGCTTATATTTTGGAAATTGATCCATCCTCAAATACGCAACAGCTCGAATTGATTGTCTGGAGTTATTAACTAGAAATTAGTCACTTTTTATTTCAACCTTCAATTCTTTAATTTTTTTATTTAAATCAGAATCGTAAATCACACACATGCTGGCAATAAATATAAATTTCCAGTTTATATGTGCATGATCGTGATACTCAATGTATAAAATAAGAAGACTCAATACAAATGTAAGAATAATAAAGGCTTTAACAATTCTAATTTCTCGCAGCTTACTCTTTGCATTTGTTGGCATTAAATCAATCATTTTCAATAAATTACTAAACTTTTATATAAACATTATATTTCTTTATCAAATTACATAGGAAATGTTTTTGAATAAAATAGCGTATGATGGCAAAGATTAAATTCTCTCAATTGCCATAAGATTGATATGGAGCACACCTATGGACCTATTGAATTCTGTTAAAAGTCGCTATACAACAAAAGCGTATGATTCTGAAAAGAAAATTCCTCAAGAAAAAATTAATAAATTATTAGAAATTTTACGTTTTACCCCTTCTTCAGTAAATATTCAGCCTTGGCATTTCGTAGTTGCAGATAATCAGGCAGCTAAAGAGCGAATTGCAAAAGCCTTAACAGGTAAATATGCCTACAACGCTCCAAAAGTACTCGAATCATCACACACACTTATATTTTGCACAAGAACAGATATTTCAGCTGAATACTTAAATCAATTGCTTGAGCAAGATGATTTGAGTGGTCGTTTTAAAGATGAAAAAGCAAAGCTCGGTCAAAAAGATACTCGCCATGGCTATGTTGAATTCTATCGAAATGAGCAGAAAAATTTATTTGGGTGGATGGAAAATCAAACATTTATTGCTTTAGGGCAACTACTTTTTGCTGCGGGTTTAGAAGGAATTGATGCAACGCCAATGGGCGGCTTTGATGAAGATATTTTAAATACTGAGCTTGGGTTAACTGAAAAAGGCCTGCGTAGTTCAGTCATTGTTTCTCTAGGTTATCGCAGTGAAAACGATTTCAATGCCAAATTACCTAAATCACGCCTACCAGATGAAGTTATTTTTACCTATTTATAAAATGAAAATGGTTCAAGAGATTCAACTCTCTTGAACTATAAACTCATTGCCCGAGCTAAACAAAGTACGCCACTGATCCCCAATAAAATACCCAAAGTGGTAGACCATTTTAATTTTTCTTTATATAAAAGAACGCCACTTGCAATTCCTAATAACACAACGAGAATATTCATACTTGCAAAAACAATTGCAGGTGAATTCTTTAAAAGGATATGAGCCTTCACATATAAAGCAATATTTGAAAAATTAAGCACACCTAATACTAATCCAGCGATAGCACTTTTAAGCTGCCATTTTTGGGTTTTCTGCACCAATAAATATGAAATTGATAATATAAAAGATGTAATAAAAATAAGATTCAACGTGAGGGTAAATTGAAGACCTAAACTACTCGTATATTTTAAGAGAATGTCTACCGCGGCATATCCACACCAAACACTTAATAGAGCAACAACTGCTTTTCGAGATTGATGATTCGAAGAAGTATTCATTTGTCCAAATAAGACGAGTAAGACTGCAAAAACTCCTAGACCTATTCCCCACAGCTTTAATGCATTAAATTGCTCATTAAAAATGAAATAAGCTGCGAGTAAAGAAAGTACCACGGAAAGTCGTTGTGCAACCTCAGTTTTAACAATTCCTGCATATTCTAATGATTTAGCTAAACATAGAAAAATACTGGGCAAAATCATTCCTAATGCAACAATTAACCACCAAGGTGTCTTTTCTATTGAAATATGTTGAATATCTGGCTGAAACCACCAAAAGCAAAGAAGACTTGCACTCGCATAATTCCATGCAATCATTTGTAGCGGCTGGTAACCTTTTTTCTTTAAATTTTTTAATAGGATGGACACCAAAACACTACTTAAAGCAGCAGCTAATATTAATAGCATCGATTAAAACTCTATTTATTTAGATATATCAGCCATAATGATCAAATTACGACTGATGTTGAATTAAATATTTTAAATTAATTTATAAATAAACATAAAAAAAGCCAGTCATTATCTGACTGGCTTCTTTTTAGATTTCAATTAACGATTATTTTCGTCTTCTTGACCATCTTCAAATTTAGTATCGTTGTCAAAACCACCTTGATGACCACCGAAACCGCCTTGACCACCGAAACCGCCTTGACCACCGAAGCCACCTTGACCGCCGAAGCCGCCGCCTTGACCACCGAAGCCGCCTTGACCGCCGAAGCCACCTTGACTACCACCAAAGCCACCGCCTTGACCGCCACCAAAGCCACCGCCTTGACCGCCACCGAAACCACCAGTAGGTTGACCACCGAAGCCGCCTTGTGTGCCACCTTGTGCTGGGAAGCCTGTACCTTGCGCGCCTGCTGGGCGTGGGTTACGTGCTGGAACAACAGTTGAAATAGCGTGTTTGTAAACCATTTGACTTACTGTATTTTTTAATAAAACAACATATTGGTCAAAAGATTCAATATGACCCTGTAATTTAATACCGTTCACAAGGAAAATAGAAACAGGGATACGTTCTTTACGGAGAGAATTTAAGAACGGATCTTGTAAAGTTTGACCTTTAGACATTTTTAACTCCAAAAAAAAATTTTTAAATCAGCGCAAAAAAACTATCTTTATTTTTCAACTAAAAATTATAAAAAGACAGTGTGCAAATTTTGCTTTATCCATAAGAGTTTCGCAAGTCTTCTTTCGCCTGCTTTATCGTCAAGTAAGTTTTAAAATCGTGTATTTCTTGCAAAGAACGTAACCACGTATATTGACGTTTGGCAAGTTGTCGTGTTGCAAATAAAGCTTTATCCTCCATTTCACGTTTACTTTTGAGACTTAAGTCACTTTTTAATAGAAATTCTAGTGCTTGTCGATAACCCACTGAACGCATTGAGGGTAAATTTTCATCTAAATCGTATTTTTCAATTAGAGCTTCAACTTCACTCAAAAAACCGATATCCCACATTTTGCTTAATCTTTGCTCAATGCGTTGATGTAATTCTACCCGATCTGGAAGTAAAGCATAATTATGAAATATGTATCGATATGGTACGTTTTTTGGTTGTTCTGCCTGCAATTTCGTAATTGGTTCACCCGTAATCTTATAAACTTCTAATGCTCGAATAATCCTTTGCTTATCAGTCACATTAAATTTTATAGCTGCAGCAGGATCTACAGAAACCAACTCATCATAAACGGCTTGCCAGCCTTCATTTAAACCTTTTTCTTCAATTGCTGCGCGAACTTGAGCATCAGCACTCGGCAAATTACCAGACAACCCTTCTAATAATGCCTTAAAGTACAACATGGTGCCTCCTACCAGAATAGGAGTCTTACCGCGTGAATGCATATCATCAATTAACTTACATGCATCTTCAACAAACTGAGCAGCTGAATAAACTTCAAGAGGCGTAATAATATCAATCAGATGATGAGGATAGAGCGCTTGCTCTTCACGCGTTGGTTTAGCCGTGCCGATATCCATATCTTTATAGACGAGTGCGGAATCAACAGAAATTAGTTCAAAATTTCCACGCTCATATAATTCACATGCCAAAGCGGTTTTTCCGCTCGCAGTTGGTCCCATTAAATTGATGACGGGCAATTGATTTGACATGTAAAACTACTCTCCTCGAGCAAATAATTTATCTAATTGAGATAATGGAAATGCACGCCAAGTTGGCCGCCCATGGTTACATTGGCTCGCAAATTCAGTTTGTTCCATTTGACGGAGTAAAGCATTCATTTCTGACAGGCTGAGTTGTCGATGTGCACGCACTGCTCCATGACATGCCATTCCAGCTAATAACTCGTCTCTCTTTTGAAGTAACCCTTGGGCTTCATCATTTGGATCTAAATCATTTAAAAGTTCTGGAATAAGATTTTCAAAATCTGCTTTTTGTAATATGGCAGGCACACCGCGAACAATAACTTGCTCATCGCCATATAAATCAATTTCCAAACCTAAGCGCTCAAGTTGAGGTTTTAACTCCTCTACCCTGACGGCCTGCATACGGCTAATAGAAATGACTTTAGGTATAAGTAACTGCTGAGATGTCCAAAATTCAGGTTTATCCCAAGCATTTTTCATTTGTTGTAATAAAATACGCTCATGTGCCGCATGCATATCAACAATAATAAGCCCTTCGGTATTCTGCGCTAGAATATAAATTCCATGAAGTTGAGCAATTGCGATACCTAAAGGAAACTCATCAACTTTAGTTACTGGTTCAATATTTTCATTTACTGAAAAAGTAGCAGGTTGGTCACGTAGAGGCGCTAAGTATGTCTTTAACGCATTATTTAATTGAGCAGAACCATTATATTTTGGTGTTTGATCTGCATAGTGAACAGCTTGCGGACGACTAGCGTTAAAATCGGTTAATAACTCTGTTGGTGCGTGCTGAGTCTGTGGTTCACTATCTGAATTTAAAGTTTCATTTGCTCGATGCAATGAAAATTGTTCTTGGTATTTCGGCTGTGGTTGTACTGAATAATCTGATTGTTCATCTACTTTCATCGCTTGAGCTAAATCAGCACTCGCTGTCTGAAATTGCGATAGCGTTTCTTTTGCATAATGCCTTACAAACTCATGCACTTCTCTTTGATTTAAAAAGCGAATTTCATGTTTTGTAGGATGAACATTGACATCAATATTTTCAGGATCGACTTCTAAAAAAAGCAGATAAGATGAATGTTGATGACCATGTAAAATACCGTCATATGCCATACGTAACGCATGCGAAATTGTTTTATCTTTGACAATACGCCCATTTACATAGACATATTGCATATCAGCCTGCGCACGTGCATCAGAAGGATGGCCAAGCCATCCCGATAAACGCATGCTAATACTTTCAGCATCCATCCAATATGCATTTTGTACGAATTGAGAACCTAATAATTGCTGTACTCGCTGAAAACGCAGCTCGCCGCTATCAGCTATAGGTAAATTAATTCTAATATTATCATTATGCTCAAGCACAAAACGTATATCGAAATGTGTTAGAGCCAGACGGCGAACAATCTCTTCGATATGCCCAAATTCAGTGGTTGGTTTTTTTAAAAATTTACGTCGTGCAGGAACATTAAAAAATAAGTCCTGAACACGTATATGGGTTCCCTTTTGAGCAGCAACAGCTTGTACTTCTTGATGATCAAATGCTGTGCCATTTACTTCAACTTGATGGCCAATACCACTTTCATCTTGGCTACTCGTCAATGTCAATCTTGAAACAGCGGCAATCGAAGCAAGTGCCTCCCCACGAAATCCTAAACTTACAATAGCGTGTAAATCTTCTGCCGTTTTAATTTTACTTGTGGCATGACGCATAACAGCTAGTGCTAAATCTTCAGAATGAATACCATGCCCATTATCAATAATTTCTATTAGGGTCGAACCGCCTTGAGCAATTCGCACAATGAGTTCAGTTGCACCAGCATCGATAGAGTTTTCTAATAATTCTTTAACAACAGATGAAGGACGCTCAATCACCTCACCAGCAGCAATCTGGTTGGCTAACGCTGCGTCTAATGTATGGATACGACGTTGTGTTAGCTTTTCATCAGTCATGAAGCTGTTCCTGCAAAGTCTGATACAAATGTTCTGTAGGTAAAGTTAGGGTTACTAAACGGCTCAACTCATCATCTGACTTTTGAATATCAATAATGATATCGGCCTCTGGAATTTCATCGCCACCTTTTGATGGCCATTCAAATAAAAATAATGCGTCTGTGATATCTAAATAATCACGGATTCCCATTAATTCAAGTTCGTACGGATCATTCAAACGATATAAGTCAAAATGAAAAATTTCTTTATTATTAATTTTATAGGGTTCAACGAGTGTATAAGTTGGACTTTTAACAGAGCCCTTGTGGCCCAATGCCTGTAAGAAATAGCGCGTAAGTGTGGTTTTACCCGCACCTAGATCCCCAATTAAATAAATTACACCCGACTGAACATGCTGCGCCAAAGCTTGAGCTAAACGCTCAGTATCTTCTTCATGATTTAAGACCAATTTCAATGAATACGACATAGCACACATAACATGATTCGAAATAATCGATATGATAACATTGCCCTGCCTTAAAAGCCTACTTAAGCCCTAGAAGTTGGCTTTTTTTATATCAATTTTCTTACATATTTACACTTTTTTATGTCTAGTCCGAACGATTTTTTGCCACCTATGATTGATGGTGTAAGCGCAAGCCAAGTCTATCTTCCTGCACACACAAATACTCGAACTATTTATGAGTATCTATGCCAACATTTCCAACATATTAAAGTGCAAGAGTGGCAGGAACGATTTCAAGATGGACTTATTTATGCAGCAAATGGACAAAAATTAACATTAGACAGTCCATATCAAAGCAACACGCATATTTTTTATTATCGCTTTCTTGCATATGAACCACATGTTCCATTTGAACATCGGATTTTATTTGAGAATGATGATTTAGTGGTGGTCGATAAACCCCATTTTTTAACGATTAGCCCGACTGGACAATATGTTCAAGAAACGCTTTTAGTTCGTCTAAAAAAACAAACAGGCAATGAATTTTTAACCCCTATTCATCGTCTAGACCGTGAAACTGCTGGTGTTGTTTTATTTTGCAAACGGGTAGAGTCGCGTGGTATTTATCAACAATTATTTGCAGAGCGCCAAGTCAATAAAATTTATCACGCTGTTGCACCCTATAGAAAAGATTTAAATTTTCCTCAGACATTACATTTGCATTTAGATAAAGGTCATCCTTTTTACACTATGCAAGTTATAGAAAATGCAAAAACAAATACCGAGACTTATATCGAGCTGATCGAGCACAATCAGATTTGGGCAAAATATCGCTTAACCCCAACAACAGGTAAACAGCACCAACTTCGGGTACATCTTAATTACTTAGAAATTCCGATTAAAAATGATCCATTTTATCCATTAGTTCAACATAAGGCTGAAGATGATTTCTCTGAACCATTACAGCTGCTAGCTAAGCACATTTCATTTATAGACCCCCTCACAAAAGAGGGAATGTCTTTTAATTCTGAGTTTGAATTGACATTGTAATGTAACCGTAATGACAAAAAGATTATTTTTTATGCCAAAAAGCATTGAAATTACATTTCGATGGTTTAAAATAAATTCCTAAAAATTAAAATCATTTGGTTTTATTATTCATGCGAAAAACAGAAGTTTATCAGGTTCGACTTGACTCCCAAGAGAAAAAACAGGCCTTTGCTGTTTTTAAACAATTGGGAATTACACCTGCACAGGCGGTACGACTTTTTTTTAAACAGGTCGTACTCACTAAATCTATTCCTTTTGCAATCGAAAATCAGAATATTAATATGGAACAATTATTAAAACTGAGAAAAGCAAAAGCATCTTCATTAAACCAAAATCTATCAACTTTAGCTGAAGATGATGACCATGAAGATTTATTTGAAGAACTTAATGCACTTCTTGGTGAAAGCGACAAAACTTAACACTGTTGCATTTATAAACAAGTTTTAACGTCAAAAAGCTCTTTTTTTCGTTATGCTCTCTTTGTAAAAACATAATGATAAGTTACAAGGAGTGCCAAATGATCGTTAGACGAGCGACTTTTGAAGATTTAGAGCAACTCGCCGTTTTATTTGATGAATACCGCCAGTTTTATGGGGCCTCTTCTAATTTTAATGAATCTCTTCACTTCCTTAAACAACGTTTTGAGAATAGAGAAAGTGTGTTCTTCATTCATATTAAAGACGATAAAATTACGGGTTTTGTTTTACTCTATTTAGGTTTTTCTTCGGTTGCTTGTTCAACTTACTATATCTTAGATGATGTCTATGTTACACCCGTTTTCCGTCGCCAAGGTTCAGCTAAACAGCTCATCGATACAGCAATCTTATTTGCAAAACAAGAGAATGCTTTGCGGATTAGTTTGGAAACTCAAGGCAACAACCATGAATCTCATCGCTTATATGAAAAAATGGGATTCATTCGAGATAGTGAGTTCCAAACTTTCCATTGCTTTCTTAAGTAAGATTTTGAGCGAGCTGTTTTTGTTGTTCAGATAAATAAACCCATTCTCCATCTTCAAGTTCAGGCAAAACCAATTGCCCAATTTGATGGCGATGTAATGCTGCCACCTTATTTCCTACCGCTGCAATCATTCTTTTTACTTGATGATAAACACCTTGATGAATCGTCATAGTTAATTGATGCGTTTCTAATATCTCCACATCAGTTGCAGCAAAAACACCTTTTTCTTGATGCAAACTCACTCCTTGGCTCAACATTTTAATTTGCTCAGGTGTAACCGGATCTATAGTCGTAACATGATAAACTTTTGGAACATGTTTACGGGGATGAGTTAAAGCTTGAAGATATTTACCATCATCGGTCAGTAAAAGTAAGCCTGTGGTATCTTGATCTAAACGACCAATGGCTTGCACACCCCGTTGAATCAATATTTCCGGTAAAAGACTAAACACGCTTTGATGATGATGAGGCTGATGTGAACACTCAAAACCTTTTGGCTTTTTTAGAGCAAGGTAAACTTTTTCTCGATATTGATAAGTTTCCCCAAAAAGAGAAAACTCTAAATTTTCTGGAGAGAATTGCTTCTTGAGATCATCTGCAACCTCTCCATCAATACTTATAGATCCGTTTTTTATTAACTGCTGACAATATTTACGTGAACCAAACCCTTGTGATTGTAAAATTTTTTCCAGCAGCATGAAGTTTTCTCTTTAGAACTAAGCTGTTATTTTAACGTAGTTTCCACTTTTTACTAAACGCTACGAGCAGCTCTTTACACTTACTTCATTCAACTCACACTTTATTCTTCAACTACTCGATAAATATTTTCGTTCTGTTCACTTTCAAATAATAATTCGGTAGTAGGCAAAATAATTTCATTATCAACAATAATATGTTCAATACGTTGGCTCAGCTTTAAAGGCTCATTTTCATGTTCCACTAAATTTTTCTTTAGTTGCGCTTTTGCATCATGAATCTGGTCAAACTGATCTTTGATTTTGATATCAATAATGTCCATAAATCTATCCTGTACTCATGAGTAATGACTATTTTTATATCACACCTTTAAGAAAATAAAACTTTTAACTTGTTAATTTATATAACATTGTTTCCAAGCGTAACCAGAAATTAAAAATCTTTATCATTTATAGATATACAATGATTTTTTATCAAAAATAAGATTTAAAATCAGCTATATCTTTTAAAGCGTTCACATCAACACTCTTAAATATTATACAATTCCACTTATTTGCTTCCTCCGCACTCCCCATGCTTGCCCAATTTGATGTGAATTTAGTTGTTTTACTCGTCCTGCTGATTTGCGGCTTATTAAGTCAAAATGCAGCTGTAACGATTGCAGCAGGTGTGCTCATTGTCGTTAAAATTACGCCATTAAATGAATTTTTCCCCTATATTCAAGCTCACGGTCTTAATTTAGGAATTCTTATTTTAACGATTGGTGTACTTACTCCAATTGCCAGCGGGAAGCTCAGTGGAGAGAGTATTTTAAAGTCATTTATTAGTGCTAAATCACTGGTGGCTATCGCAATTGGCTTATTAGTCGCTTGGTTAGGTGGTCGTGGTGTAAAACTAATGTCAAGCCAACCTGACGTGGTTGCGGGTTTACTGATTGGTACGGTTGCTGGTGTTGCTCTACTTCGTGGTGTACCGGTCGGCCCTCTGATTGCAGCAGGCTTACTCTCTTTATTTATTGGTAAATAAGAAGTCGATATTAAAAAAGGTGCAATTAAGCACCTTTTTAACACTTAGGCTAAATTATTTTTTTAGCCAGAATAATAGGCATTTCGTTTTAAAGAAAACTTTTCTAACTGCTTTAAAAATCCTTCAAAATAACTTTTCTCTTTTTCTTCAGTTCGATAACCCGCATATAAAGTTCGTCTTAAACCTGTAGGAGAAACACAATCTAAACGACGGCTTGTGACCCACCCCTTTTGTTCATATTCATTTACTACCCAATCAGGTAAAGCAGCAATACCTCGTCCACTTGCAACAAGTTGAATAAGCATTTGGGTTAAATCTGTTGTTCGTATTTGCTTAGGCTGAATATTCGCAGGAATGAAAAGTTTAGACATGATATCTAAACGGTGCTTATCAACTGGATAAGTAATTAAAACCTCTTCGGCCAACTCTTGAACTGTAATATTCTCAGCCCGCACCAAAGGATGAGTATTTGATAAGACTAACCGTGATTCGTATTCAAAAATCGGAAAATACTCAATTCCTTTTAATGCAATTGGGTCTGCTGTAATCAGCAAATCAAATTCAGCATTTTGTAAGAGTTCATGCGGATTGGCTTCAAAACCTGAAGCGAAGTCTAAATCTACATCTGGGTATTGCTGGCGATACTGATTTAATAAAGGCATTAACCAGTCAAAACAACTATGGCATTCCGATGAAAAAATAATTCTGCCAGTCTGTCCATGCACAATACGCGTGATATCACTGTGGGTAATCTGAATTTGTGGCAAAACATCATCAGCTAACTTTAATAAGCGCTGTCCAACATTAGAAAAACTAACAGGTCTACTTCGACGATTAACAACTTCTACCCCGTACCAATGATCTAATTCTTTTAATTGATGGGAAATGGCAGATGGCGTTAAACAAAGGTCATTTGCTGCCGAAACTAATGAACCATGCTCGCGTAAAGCAACGAGAGTTTTAAGGTGGCGTATTTCTAACATGGGCACAAGCCTACAAAAAGAGATTTATCTATAAATGCAAAAAGCTCATATTCGCTTTTCCATAAAACTTTCGATAAATCTGCATTAATGAATTTTATTCACTTTAACATAAAATTAGTTAGTTTGTCTCAACATGAATTTTATTTCACTATTTTTGCTTGGGATGAATTTAGGTATCTTTAAAAATGAAGGGAAATTAAAACGATCTCATAAAGTTTTTAAAGTGATTAAAAAAGTATGAAAAACAAAAATAGACCTCATAAAGGTCTATTTTTTAAAACATTAAAAATTACTGTGCTAATACATTTAAGCTAATAATCGTATAACTCTGGTTTTTAGGTTTTACTTTCAAGTTTAGGGGAGCTGTTACTTCTACTAAGTACTCTCCAGCTTTTGGAAATCTAAGCTCAACCTGACCATTCTTTTCTGCCTTAAACTGCTTTACTTGTTTGTCAGTTGCACCCTTTTCTCTTAAATTAACTTCAGCATAAGCTAAAGGCTGGCCCTTTTCAGTTATAGCTAATTTAACTGGTTGAGCAGCTTTAATTTGGTTTGGATGTACGGAGAAACTAACTTTAATCGGTGTATTAGGAAGCTGAATATCTGAAACTTTTCCCTTAGAAAGATAACTCTGCAATATCCACTCACGTGTTACTTGCTCTGGTTTAATTGTTTTTGTTTCAAGGTCAGTCGGAATCAAATATTCACGTTCTGCTTTCGGTGGAGCTTTATCAGCTGGCATATCAAAAAATAGATGCCATTCTTTTTGGTCATATACATATTTTAAAGGATAACTTGCCTGAGTTTGAACAATGTATGTGCCTTCTTCAGGTAGATCTACATCAAAAACAGTTACAGACTTATGTACAGCTTCTGAGTTGATGGTTTTAAGCTCATTTTTAGGTGTAATTACAGTAAGCTTGGCATCCTTTAAAGCATATTCACTATTTAATGCTTCTTCAGCATAACCAGCAATTACAGGTACTTGAGTCTGTTCAGTTTTATAAGCTACAGGTGCTACATAAGGTTCGTGAGCAAAGCCTGTTGTACATATCAATGCAAGGGACGTCATTAGAAATCTATTCATTATTACAAAATCCTGTTGTATGCAAAGTGAAAAAATCAGACAAAATATAAGCGGATACAGTATACACAAATAAAAATAATTCTTATTATCATTCGTTATTTTTTATTATTTATAGATCAAAACGTGAAAATTTAAATTTACCTCATTTAAATATGTAATCATTTTCTCATTAATTTAGTTTTTTATTATTCTGTTCTCTTTTCCCTTATACTTCTCTTTTTTGTGTCTTTCCTCAACTTATTATGGCGTCCCCACAATCTCCTCTTTCTACACATCAACACTATTCACTCTTTTTAGCAATTTTCTCTCTCGCTGTAGGTGGTTTTTGTATTGGAACTACCGAATTCGTCGCAATGGGACTGATTCAAGAAATTGCAAATAACTTAAATATTACTGTACCTGAAGCTGGTCACTTTATTAGTGCTTACGCATTAGGTGTAGTTATTGGCGCTCCTATCATTGCTATTCTCGGCGCCAAAGTACCTAGAAAAACTTTATTACTTTGCTTAATGCTTTTTTATGGTGTAGCTAATGCCTTTACCGCTTTAGCTCATACCCCCGAAACTGTTTTAATCTCACGTTTCATTGCAGGTTTACCACACGGAGCATATTTTGGAGTTGGTGCATTAGTTGCAGCAGAACTCGCTGGCCCATCAAGAAGAGCTTCTGCAGTTGCCCAAATGATGATGGGTCTTACAGTCGCAACTGTAATTGGCGTTCCTCTCGCGACGTGGTTAGGTCAAAATTTTGGCTGGAGAGCTGGTTTTGAGTTTTCAGCAACCTTTGCTTTCGTCACTTTAATTGCTGTTGGCTTTTTTGTACCCAATATTCCAGTCCAAGCTACTGCCAGTATAAAAACAGAATTAGCTGGTCTTAAAAATATCAACATGTGGTTAACACTAGCAGTAGGTGCTATCGGTTTTGGAGGCATGTTTTCTGTTTATAGCTATGTCTCACCAATTTTGACTGAATATACAAAAGTTAATATCCAAATTGTCCCTATCGCTTTAGCTATCTGGGGTATCGGTATGGTTATTGGTGGCTTAGCAGCGGGATGGCTTGCAGATAAAAACTTAAACAAAACGATTGTAGGTGTATTAATTAGTTCAGCAATCGCTTTTGTTGTTGCCAGTTTCTTAATGAGTAATATCTATAGTGCTATCGCTTCATTATTTTTGATTGGTCTCACCGTAATGGGATTAGGCGGAGCATTACAGACTCGTTTAATGGATGTAGCAGGTGATGCTCAAACACTAGCAGCGTCACTCAACCACTCTGCCTTTAATATGGCCAATGCATTAGGTGCATTTTTAGGTGGATGGGTACTCAGCCACCAAATGGGTTGGATCGCGCCAATCTGGGTAGGCTTTGTTTTGAGTCTCGGTGGTCTTATCATTTTACTTATTGCATTTGCTGTTGAAAAAGCCAGTAAGTAAATTTAATCAAAGAAAATGCTAACTTATTATTTCTAATCAGTTAGCTTTCCACCACAGTGTGGGCAATAACATTTTTTCTCTCTAACAGACTCTTCCTGTTCTAATACTTTTTCTCGCATAATTTGAACAATCAGGTTATGCGCCTGCTCTTTGGGTAGACCAACTTTTTGACGGATTCGTTCTATTTCAACTTCATCATGTAAAATATCAATACCTCGTACTTGAAGTAATTCACGAAATTCTTGCTCTAGCCTTTGATTACGCTGGTTAAGTTCATTTGCAAGCCCCGATGCCAAAATACCAGCTGGTAAAGCCGCAATACCAACACCCAAAATTGTAATGAGTGCCCCCAATAACTTTCCTAAACTTGTCACTGGTGTTACATCGCCATAACCCACTGTGGTTAAAGTCACTACAGCCCACCACATAGATTTAGGTATTGAACTAAAAGCTTCTGGCTGAGCCTTGTTTTCAACCACATAAATTCCAGAAGCGGTCATAATAATCATAATGATTAAAATAAAGATAACAGCCTGAAAAGAACCTTTCTCACGTTTGATCACGCATAACAATATCTGTAGTGAGATAAAATACCGCGTTAATTTTAATAAGCGTAGTAAACGTAAGATTCTGAGCATACGAAGATCAATTCGTACAAAGAAATTGAGATAGGCAGGTAAAATTGCCATCAAATCAATAATTGCTTCTCCGCTTTTCATCCAGTTCAAGCGAATTTTCCATGCAGATTGTGTCGTATCTCGATCTGCAACACTCCACAGTCTTAATAAATATTCAATACTAAAAATTGCAATTGAAATAACTTCAAAATAGTCAAACCAAACACGATAGCTTGTGTACAAATCATTTACTGTTTCTAATAAAACGGCAGCGACATTACCAACAATTAAAACAACTAAAAAATAATTAATACATCTACTTACCGTAGTTTCATAGTCATGATTATGAAGATTATTATAGAAAAACTTACGCAATCCCTTCAACGCTGAATTTTGCATATTGATCTGACCACTTGATATTGAAGATATAGTAAGCTCTCGCTGCCTATTCACCAATACGGTCTTTAATAAATTTTCCTTAACTCGCTTCGGTAATTAGATTTTTATATTTTTCTACTTCAGCTCGCCGCTACACATCGGAATTCATTTTCTTTCCACCACATCACATCATAGATTCCCGGATGTGATTTTAAGATAATATTTATATAATTTTGCAGCACCATAATATGATGGGTAATATCAATTTTTCGAAATAAAAATTTTCTTAAAATAGGTGTATTGGGTGAAATAAAAATTGCGAATCCATTTCTATATTCTTCATAGACACTTATTCCAAGATACATCGTTATTTCAGGCAATGGAATTTCAATTTGCCATCCCCAATTTTCACTATATAGTTCTACATTTAAATGATATCTATTTCTCAATATACTAAAAATATATTGCGCGATGTCTTCAGTTTTTTGAACTAAAATCCCTCCTTCGTTAGAGTGCATTTTTTGTTCACATAGTTGATAATCATCAAATTTAAATTCAACTATTGTCTTTAGCATTCTCAAATTCCCTATATAAAATACCCATATTTTTTTTAATTATTTTTAAGTTCGTTTAATTATTTTAAAACAAAAAACCAGTTAATTACTACTATTATATTCAATTTTATATACATAAAATTTTAAAATGATACATTTAACATTTTTAAATAAACTCATGACTCATTTCACGCTTTCAATAAAATTAATAATTCAGAAAGACCAATTTTTATCCAATATTATATCTAAGTTATTTTATTTAATAATTTTTTAAACCTTTTATACATTAATCTAAATATATAATTTATTTTTTGATCATTAACATTTTCTAAAAATTAGTATTAGAATATATTAATTCAATTAGAAGTCTTTATCGCTTTTTTTAAAATTAACCATACTAAGTACTATTTATTAGACTGATATCTATACAGAGAATTTATCAATCTAGCATCAATTTTAGAGTTAAAATTTCAGAAAAACTTAACAAATTAGATTTAAATTAAGAAATATTTAACTTAAAAGAATGACTTTTTCATAGAAATGAAAGTTAGTACTTATCGCTTGTGATTTTTTGAATTCTTGAATCATTTAATCGATAATAGAACTTTAATACTTATGTCTTTAGCGATTTACTCATAAAGAGCTTTAACTTTTAATCATATGAAAACAAGGGGAAATTACATGGGATTTAAAGCCCTCCCTACACTTATTTCTTTATTTATTACATTGTTAATCTGGTTCGTTATTCCTGTACCAAATGGTGTTGATCCTGATGCTTGGCATTTGCTAGCAATGTTTGTCGGTGTAATTACCGCAATCATTGGTAAAGCGATGCCAATTGGTGCCATTGCCGTAATTGCAATAACTTTAGTCGCTATCACTGGGGTGACTAACACAAGCCCAAACGGTGCAATTCAAGATGCCCTTAGTAGCTTTGCTAACCCACTCATCTGGTTGATTGGTATTTCCATTATGATCTCTAAAGGTTTGCAAAAAACCGGATTGGGTGCACGGTTAGGGTATTTATTTATCGCAGTTTGGGGTAAGAAAACCATTGGGATTGGCTATAGCATGGTACTTTCAGAACTCATTCTCGCCCCTGTAACGCCAAGTAATACGGCTCGTGGTGGCGGAATAATTCATCCGATTGTACTGGCAATTTCTACTAGTTATGATTCTGATCCTGCTAAAGGTACCGAAGGTCGGATGGGAAAATATCTGTCATTGGTTAACTACCAAGCCAACCCGATTACCTCTGCAATGTTTATTACGGCAACTGCCCCTAACCCATTAGTCGTTGATTTAGTGGCAAAGGCGACCAATAGTGAAATTTCTTTAAGTTGGAGTACTTGGGCTCTGGCAATGTTACTGCCGGGTTTGATTGCATTAATTATTATGCCTTTGATTATGTATTTGATGTATCCACCCGAAGTCAAAGAAACGCCTAATGCAGCTCAGTTTGCTAAAAGTAAATTAAAAGAAATGGGCCCAGTCAGTAAAAATGAAATCATCATGCTTAGTGTATTCGGTATTTTATTGATGCTATGGGCAGGGATTCCCGCCATGATTTTGGGCTCTGCTTGGGCTGTTGACCCAACAACAACTGCCTTTATTGGTTTAGGATTATTGCTACTTACAGGTGTTTTAACTTGGGATGATATTCTTACGCAAAAGAACGCATGGGATACAATTACTTGGTTCGCTGCATTAGTCATGATGGCGACTTATTTAAATAAGCTCGGTTTAATCACGTGGTTTTCGAGTGTTTTAGAAACCAGTATTGGTCATTTAGGGCTAAACTGGATGCCTGCCTGTTTATTGTTAATGCTTGCTTATCTGTATGCACATTATATGTTTGCTAGTACCACGGCACATATTACTGCAATGTTTGCAGCCTTTTATACGGCAGGACTTGCACTTGGTGCACCGCCAATGCTCTTTGCTTTAATAATGGCAGCAGCTTCTAGCATTATGATGACATTAACCCATTATGCGACTGGCACTTCCCCTGTTGTGTTTGGCTCAGGCTACACCACACTCGGTGAATGGTGGAAAGCTGGCTTTGTCATGAGCGTGGTTAATATCATCATCTTTGTGGTGATTGGCGGACTTTGGTGGAAAGTGTTGGGGTATTGGTAGAATTTTTTTAGTTTAAAAAAAGCCCCTTGTGATGGGGCTTTTTCATATATTTTTTAAAAAATACTAAATTATATCTGCAATTAATCGGGCTTAATATCATAAACCCAATTCCGTGCTTGTTGGTCTGTTGTAGTTTCGCAGACGTAGTAATCTTGATCCCATGAGTCTGGATGGAAGATTTCCTTTTTGTGGTAGGTTACTTGTTTGTTATTTTCGACACAAACAAAGCTGTCCCCTTGGTCTTTAACAGCAGAACCGTTAAGAAATCCACCAATACATAAGAAGCGGGATTGTTTTGCCATTTAGTTGAATCAACTTTTTAAATCACTCATTTTCAATAATTAAATGATGGATTGATTGAATTGTAAAGCCAAAATTACTGGACCATATTAATTAAAATTATTAGATAGGCATAGCTCAGAACTTACTACAATTTTTTTGATTTAAAACTTGGCATTAAAATTTAGATTAATTAGAAATTATTTCAAAAAAATAAGGGCTGATTAATCAACCCTTATTTTTAGCTAAATTAACAAATTAAGTTAACTGAGCCGCTTGGATTTTCTTAGTATCAACTTGATCAGCTTCTTTAGTATATTCGCTCATCTTGTCGAAGTTTAAGTATTTGTAGATGTCAGCAGAAGCGCTGTCGATTTGCGACGCGTACTGTTGATATTCTTCTGGGCTTGGTAATTTACCAAGAACCGCAGCTACAGATGCAAGCTCAGCAGACGCTAAGTAAACGTTTGCACCTTGACCTAAACGGTTAGGGAAGTTACGAGTAGAAGTCGATACACATGTTGTGTTCGGCGCTACACGTGCTTGGTTACCCATACATAATGAACAGCCTGGCATCTCTGTACGCGCACCAGCACGACCATAGATATTATACAAGCCTTCTTCCATTAATTGGTGCTCGTCCATACGAGTTGGTGGAGCCAACCATAAACGAGTAGACAATGAACCACCAGGTACTTTATCAAGTAACTGACCAGCTGCACGGAAGTGACCAATGTTCGTCATACAAGAACCGATGAATACTTCATCAATTTTGTCGCCTTGAACGTCAGAAAGAAGTTTCGCGTCGTCTGGATCGTTCGGGCAGCAAAGAATTGGTTCTTTGATGTCAGCAAGATCGATTTCGTAAACTTTTAAGTATTCTGCATCAGCATCAGCTTTTAACAAGCTTGGGTTGTCTAACCACTTCTGCATGTTTTCAGCACGGCGCGCCATAGTACGAGCATCGCCATAACCTTCTGCGATCATCCACTTCAACATGGTGATGTTAGAACGTAAGTATTCAGCAACTTTCTCTTCAGAAAGTGTGATTGAACAGCCAGCTGCAGAACGTTCAGCAGAAGCATCAGAAAGTTCGAATGCTTGCTCAACAGTTAAGTCATTTTCCATTTCTGACAAATCGATCTCAAGGATACGACCAGAGAAGATGTTTTTCTTACCTTTCTTCTCTACAGTTAAGTCACCCGCTTGAATTGCGTAGTAAGGAATTGCATGTACAAGGTCACGTAAAGTGATACCAGGTTGCATTTTACCTTTGAACTTAACAAGTACAGACTCTGGCATATCAAGTGGCATAACACCAGTTGCAGCTGCGAACGCAACAAGACCAGAACCCGCTGGGAAAGAAATACCGATTGGGAAACGAGTATGTGAGTCACCACCAGTACCTACTGTATCTGGAAGTAACATACGGTTTAACCAAGAGTGGATAATACCGTCACCTGGACGTAAAGATACACCACCACGGTTCATGATGAAGTCAGGTAATGTATGGTGAGTTGTTACGTCAACTGGTTTTGGATACGCAGCAGTGTGACAGAAAGACTGCATCACTAAGTCAGCTGAGAAGCCCAAACACGCTAAGTCTTTTAACTCATCACGAGTCATTGGACCTGTTGTATCTTGAGAACCAACAGTTGTCATTTTAGGTTCACAGTAAGTACCCGGACGGATACCTTGACCTTCAGCTAAACCACATGCACGACCAACCATTTTCTGAGCTTGCGTGAAGCCTTTGCCAGTGTCAGCAGGTTGTACAGGTGTACGGAACAATGTAGAAGGTGCAAGACCTAATTCTTCACGTGCTTTAGTAGTTAAACCACGACCAATGATCAAGTTAATACGACCACCAGCACGTACTTCGTCTAAAAGTACTGGAGTTTTAAGTTCTGCTTCTGAAATTTGTACGCCATCTTTAAAAGCAGTTACTTTTGCAGCAGCGTGGTCAATTTTCAATACAACTTCGTCGCCCATGTTCATGTTAGCAACGTCGATTTCTACAGGTAATGCACCTGCGTCTTCCATTGTATTAAAGAAAATTGGAGCGATTTTAGAACCTAAGCACACACCACCATCTTTTTTGTTTGGAATGTGTGGAAGTTCGTCACCGAAGAACCAAAGTACAGAGTTAGTTGCAGATTTACGAGAAGAACCTGTACCAACAACGTCACCAACATAAGCAACTTGGTTGCCTTTCGCGATGAGTTCTTTGATTTGGCTTAATGGACCAACTTCACCTGGTTTTTCAGGGTTGATACCATCACGCTCGTTTTTCAACATTGCATTTGCATGTAATGGGATATCTGGACGGCTCCAAGCATCTTGAGCTGGAGACAAGTCATCAGTATTTGTTTCACCAGTTACTTTGAACACAGTGATTTTGATTTCTTCTGGAACATCAGGACGGCTAGTGAACCATTCTGCTTCTGCCCAAGATTGTAAAACAGCTTTAGCCGCAGCGTTACCAGCTTTTGCTTTATCTGCTACGTCATGGAATGCATCAAATACAAGAAGTGTTTTCTTTAATGCTTCAGCAGCTAGGTTTGCAAGTTCAGCATCGTCAAGAAGCTCAACAAGTGGTGCTACGTTGTAACCACCAAGCATTGTGCCAAGTAAGTAAACTGCACGTTCTTTAGAAACGAGTGGTGAAGTTGCTTCGCCTTTTGCAATCGCTGCCAAGAACGCTGCCTTTACGTAAGCTGCTTGGTCAACACCTGCAGGAACACGGTTTTCAAGCAAATCAACCAAGAACGCTTCTTCGCCTGCTGGTGGATTTTTTAATAGTTCAACAAGCTGAGCTGTTTGAGCATCATCAAGTGGCTTCGGTGGGACTCCGAGTGCGGCACGTTCTTCAACGTGTTGGCGGTAAGCTTCTAGCACGGTGTTCATTCCTCTTTTTTTGAAAAATTACTTGCAAATTCCAGCTTTCTTAAAAAGCTTCACAAGTAATATGGACTACAAAAGTTTACTAGAGTTCAAGGTAAAAGTTAATGAAAACGGGGTGTTTCTCCGTGATGCCCATTATTTTGTATCTAAATACCCATGTATAAATAACGAACAAATTAGCCAAATTTGGATTATTTTTGAGCAAAAACACCCCTCAAGAGAGGAAATTCAATAACCTTACACAATTAGAACGATTTATATTTTGGCATTTTGTCATGAGGCGTTATCAAACATTCATCCATCGCTTGCTTTCTAACTTTTTCTTGGAGTGCTTGAGAATCTTTAGTTAGTTCTTCTTTTGGAATTGCATAGACTTTGTCAATAATATTAAGAATGAACTTTTTGGTAATGTCATCTTCAATTTTATTTGCATGCTCAACGGCCTGAGTTTTTTCAATTGCTTGCTGACGGTCAAAAACAATACTTCTAGCCGCATTTCCTACGCTAGTACAAAAGCCATGCCATTGCTCTTCAGGTGTTAATGGTTTCTTTTCTGAACAACCAACAAAGAATAAACTCACTGCAATTAATAAAATCTTTTTCATCATTTCACTACACTAATTATTGCTGCCCATATCATACGGAAAATCATCATTTTTGCAAAAACAGTCAAAAAAACCGAGATGATTTCCCCTCGGTCTTTTTTATATCAAGCATTAGAAATGCTAGTTTGAGTTAATTAAAAAATTTGATATCAGTCGGTGTTGATATTTTTGCTGCATCACCAATGGGTTTTAAGGTGCCTTTGTTGGCATCAAAACGGAACAAGCTAATGTTATTACTATAAACATTGGTTACATACAGATATTTACCCGATGCATCGAATGAGAAAGCACGTGGTTCAATTCCGTTGGCGTTATAAACTACTGGTTTAGCTAGCAATCCATTCTGCTGAATTTTAAATACCAAAAGTTTGTTGTCTGCCCCTCTGTTAGCAGCAATCACATATTTGCCATTTGGACTGAGGATAATTCCACTCGCGCTTTTAAATTCAGGTGTTTTGTCTTCGTGAATTAGTTTTAGCTCAGCCACTTTTTTCAAATGACCATCTTGCACATTAAATGTCACAATTTCGCTTCGCATTTCTGCGGTAACGTACACATGTTTGCCATTTGGTGAAAAGACCATATGACGCGGGCCAGAACCATGCCTAAAAGTCACATCTCGGCTATTGTCTGCTTGAAGTGGTTGAGGTTTATTCGGGTTATAGTGAAAAGTATAGACTTTGTCATTTCCAAGATCGCTCGCATATAGATACTTACCATCTGGACTAAATGTGGTCGAATGTGCATGACCACTGTCCTGCCGACCTTTGACGTGACCAGAACCCTCGCTAAAAACAATATTTTGTACTTTTTCACCTAAATGGCCGTTTGGCAAAATTGGAAAAACAGCTACCCCACCACGACCTTTATCAAAAGCCGAATAGTTCGACACAAATAGGAATTTGCCATCTAAACTGATTGATGCGTGTGTTGGATGTCCACCATGGCTATCCACTGTGTTCAACACATCCACCTTTCCATTTTGAATTGATAACGCAGTCACTGCCCCTTCATTTTCTTCATTAGTGGTATAGACAAAGCGGCCATCTTTCGATTTCACAATCCAAGAAGGGCTTTTCATTTTCAAGGCACTAACAGGAGTTAAGGTTCCATCACTGTTCACTTTAAGCTGGTACAAACCTTCACTGGCTTGTTTTGGTTTTTGCGCAAGTGGTGCGTTAGGGATCGATGTCCATGTTCCTACTAAAGCAATTTGTTGTTGTGCAGCATTTACGGTAGAGCCCCATCCAAATGACAAAAGCGTCATCGACAATGTTGCAGTTAACTTTTGAATTAGCCCACGATATTTAGTATTTGTATCGTTTTCCTTATCATATTTAATTTCAACAGAAGTATCTATTTTCACTGGTATATCCTTGGAAAAAACCACCTTATTTGCACTTATCAACAAGGTATTATCAATTTAGTTTCATTTAATGATTCTGAAAACTAATTTATAAAATAGTAATTTTCAAGTGAGTTTTCTTTAATTAAAAGCCTCTGCAAGCTTTAGTTCTTTTAAGAGAATTGAGGCTCTATATCAATAAATATTCAATTTTTTTAATTCATATAAAAGTGCTTAAAATAAAAGCCCACTAAGAAGTGAGCTTTTATTTCGTTATTACTGGAGATTAATCAAATCATTATAGGTACTAAGATACTTTCTAATGTTTAATTTCCGTCTGCTAGAAGCGCCAGTTATAGAATAAATCGATCGCTCTTTCCAAAGACTGACTTGCTTCTAAGTATAAACGTCGATTCATTTGATAACGTAAAGTCAGCTTGTTCACTGGGGTGAATACGCCAACACCATAACGAATAAATAGATCAGGTGTGATATAGCCCGTTAAGCTCACCTGTGTGTCTTCACCCGTACCTTGTGCATCTAAAGCTAAGCCACTCAAACCAAAAGTACGTCCAATCTGATTCGTTAAAGCACGTGTACCACCTAAGCCCATACTAATCCCTGCGGCAGCAATGGTGTTATTTACATCGGACTTAAATCCTTCTGCATTACTTAAACCACTTGAACCTTCATTAATACGACCCGTAACGAGTGCATTTAATGCTTCTTGCTCAGATAGTCCGGCATCATTGTAAACCTGAATGTTTGGCGATGTTGCAGTACCTGTAACACGTACCCCAACCATACTGCCCTGAACATTTTTATTTGCATCGATATCTAAAGTCGGATTAGCCAATGGACCATTAAAACGCGCAATTGCTCGATTCAAATCTAAACTTTGTCCGTAGGCTTCGATTTTCACTTTTTGACTGACACCAATTGCTCCATTCGCTCGCATTGCAGTCTCGTAGCCACGTTGGCTTAAATTTAAACGACCAACTAATGGAATATTACTGTTGAAGCCTTGGAATATCACTTGGTTTCCAATATTAACAGCAATATCAGCTCGAATATCCCAAGGTTTAGCAGCTCGTAGAATTGCAAGCGGATCTTGGCCTTGTCGAACTATGCGGACATCTGATGAAGTATTAATCACTGGAGCAGTTGTTTCTGGCATTGAAATACGTGCACGAGGAACATCTACCGATCCTTTTAAGCTTAAACGCTTATCGAAAGGATACATATCAAGTGTAAGGTTTGGATTAGCAATTGCAGTAATTAATGGAGCCTGACGTACAAGTAAATTATCACCTTTGAGGTTTAATTGGAGACGCGGCGAATCTTTCCATTCAAAACTACCTTTTAAAAGCCCTACACCTTGACCGCTGTTAAACGCACCATCAATTGTTGCCATGTCCTGACGAATTGATGAGTAAACCTGAACATTCGTTAAATTAACTGGAAGCGAAATCATACTGATTGCGCCATTTTTCAAACGCATTTCACCAGTAAATTGTGGCTGAGTTAATGTACCGTTGACTTTACCAGCTAAGGCTAAGGTTCCACTCAGTTTGCGGACATCTTGAATAAATGGTTTTAATACTTTTAATTGAACATCATTAAAAGCGACTTCACCATGCATTGGCATTGATGGCTGGAATGGATTGATAATGACGTTCGCATAACCCGTACCAATATCAGGTGTTTTCACATCAACACGGAATAACAGTCCTTCAGATACACTTTTTGCAATCACACCCAGCTCATCATAAGCCAGAGTCGTTGCAGGGTCTTGAGGATCTTCAGCAGCTAAACCAATTTCACCTTTACGCGTAATTAAACGTGCATCAAGTTTTGGATGTCCACCATTTACCCACGCTGCCTTGGCATAACCATTTAGCTGCCCAGTCATTGCCAAGCCTTCGGGCATAAATGCCGCGAAGTCACTTAAATCCATGTTTTGAGTTACAAACGAAATATTACCGCGAGCCTTACTTACTCGTACTGGCTGATCAAAACAGAGCTGGCTATTCGCACTTTGCCAACAATGTTGACCTACATATAGCTCAGATCTTGCAGAAGAATAAATCACTGGAGCATTTTGATTTTGTGCCAGACGAATACGTCTTGAATCAAAACTTCCTTTTTGGATTTGACCTAACCAATCATTGTTCTGGTTAAACCCACCTGCCAACTGAACATAGAACTTTGAAATACTATTATTGCCAAGTACTTTCAATAAATGCGCTTTTCTCGTTCCTGTCAAATTCACTTCCGCAGATTGAATTTGTCTATTTCCACTACGCAAATTATCTAATTTTGCGGTTAATTGAGTTGGCGTTGTTTCCGATGTCGGAAGTTCACCCTGAATACTTAATCTCTTCACACTCACTAAAGTATTAAAAGCAAAATCATCTACTGCGATATTTGCTGTTGCTTTTAAACGTGGCTGTGATTGTACATTCAGATCCCCATAAGCTCGACCGCGTAATCCTGGGTATAACTCGTAAAGTGCTGGTGCATTGAGCTTAATTTTTAGATTTTGAGCATTACCTGTCGCCTGTAGCTGATTCTGCCCATAGACTAAAAATAAATTATTTGCTTCAAATTGCTGAGGTAAAAAGCCGTTTTGGTTAGAGTCCATCAATAAAGATAGATTCCCCTTACCTCGAACAGGTTTATTATTTATAAAACCAGCAAGATTCAATTGTTGAATATTAATTCGTTTTAAATGATCTGACCAAACCCCTTGGGTTTTCAGATTACCTGAAAGTTCACCTTTTACAGCTGAGGTAAAATATTGAGGTTTAAAGCGCACCAATGAACTATTAATATCCCATGCAATGCGATCTTTCAAATTTACAGAACCCGTTGCATAGATTTTCCCAGCGACACCATCATGCTGTAACTGGTTAATTCGAATAAAATCTGGTGTACCCGCTATAGAAAACTTCAATAAACCATTTGCCTGTTTTAGGGCTTTTAAAGATCCATCATAATTAACTGCAAAGCCTTTAAAGCCACCACCAGCTTTTACATCATGGAATAATAATGCTGCGGTACTTTTCCCACCCAAACTCACAGTCTCTTGACCGGCTTGAGCCAGTCGACCAGTTAAATCAATTTTCTCAAATTGAATGATTTGCTGATTTGGTTTAGCAAAACCATTTGCTTTAATCGAACCATTTAAAAGATTAACAGGTGCTGCCGCATGAATACTTTGTGGATTAAAATCTTTTGCATTTAATAATGCATTCCAAACCAACTGACGTTTTTCAGTCGGAAGAAACACTTTAGTCTGACCAGTTAAGCTACCTTTTTCAGCAGCAAAACTAAAATTGGGAACATTTAAAACGTTATCTTTAACATTCAGATTGGCTAGATATTGTCCTGCTGGCAATAAAGTTTTTTCATGCTGATATACTTTTGTCGCAACTTTAATATCTTGCTGACCATCACGTAACGTTAAATCGACCTGACCACTATCACTACTTAACCACCCAATATAAGGCATTGCACGATCTATTTTCGTCCAAGCTACATTCATGAGCATTGGTTGAGGTTTATTATTTTTTTCAGGAGCCTGATTAAACTTAAGCTTCCAAGATTCATAACGGTCAAAATCAACGTTAGCAAATAATTCAGTACCTTTTTCTAAAGAACCGGTTGAGGCAACAGCGGCATCTAAACTTGGTGGTAAAAAGTCTTGTACAACCTGAGGAATGGCTTTGTCTTTAGGGTTAATATGGTCTAAACGGCCTTTAATATCCCAAGTAACATGATCTTTCCAGCTGACTAATCCTTTTAGGTTAACAGCACCTTTCATGACTTGGCCATTAAAATCAGTGATATTCAACTGATGAACCAAATCAGTATTCATTAAAGCGTTGTATTGACCTTCAGGTAAATTCTCACCTTTTAAATCTGTATCAACTGCCAAATTAAGTTGTTTAATATCACCTTGAAACTTGATTACACCATTTTTTGCAAATAATTTTTGTTCAACCAATAAAGGTAAGTGATAATTTTTTAGTAATAATTCACCTTGCATTGGAACTTCATCACGAACAGGATGCAATACCACCCAACCCGTTAATAAATCGGGAGTTGTTGTTGCAACCCCAGCTTTTAAAGTATCCAAACTTCCGCGTGCTACGACTTTAATATTTTGAATATTTAAACTTTTTAAAGATGGGATTCTTAAATCTGCTGTAGCATCTAATGGATATTTACCACTGAAATCCATTTTTCCTGTGGCATTGTGGACTGAAAGATAGCCCATATCCATACTGGATTTTTCAAATTCCAGTTTAGTCTCTGACCAAAGTGCATCTTGCAAATGTACATCATGAAAATTTACATCTGAGGTTGCTAGCTTAATTTCTAAATGATCAACATCAGCTTCATCGACACGTAGAACAAATGGCAATTTAATTGGCTTAAATTCGAATGCCTTACCAGACGGCGGAGTTTTATTAATAATACGTAAATTACGCACATCTGCATGGCTTAAATGCACTTCTTTTTCTAATAATAAAGAGCGCCAACCTAAGCCTACGTCAGCTCTGTCTAATGAAACATCAACTTCCGTTAATTGCACCAAAACATTCTTAAGAATAATTCCGCGCAGTAAGTTTCCGCCTTCGTATTCATATTTAATTATTTTCTGAGCTTCTAAAACCCGATCTAATAAAAAACGACTTCCACGATCTGTTGACATCATGATGACTAAGGAAGACGCTAATAATAAAAATATGATCAATATCGTCAGCAGGAAACTACGCAAAATGCGCCGCTTCTTAGGTGAGCGAGGTGCCGAAGTTGGCTGCTGTTCTACATCCGCCATAAAATAAACCTAATAAAATTTTATTTTTAAAGTTGTGGGCCTATAAAGAAATGTAAACGAATCGGATGGTTTTCATCTGAAATACCCGATGCGACATCTAAACGGATTGGTCCGATTGGAGACTTCCAGCGAATTCCAACTCCAACGCTATAAGCTGCTGGATTATTAAAGTCTTTATCATAGGCATTACCAAAGTCTGAGAAAACAGCAGCACGCCAACCATCCTTAAACTGATAGTTATATTCTAAAGAACCTACAGCCAAAGCTTGTCCCCCAATTTTATATCCATCTACTTCTGGGGAAAGACTCTTATAGTCAAAACCACGAATTGTCTGGTCACCACCAGTAAAGAATCGAAGATTGTACGGAACTTTGTCAAAATCGTCGGTAAAAATGTAGCTAAGGTCAGATCTCCCAACGAATTGATGATCATCATTTTCACCAAGAGAATAAATAAATCTCCAACCTGCACTTGCAATAGCCATATTGGCATCGGAAAGCAAGCTCTCGCTACCTAATTCTAGTTTATAGGTTTGTTTAAAAGCTTTCGTTGGGTTTAACCGTGTATTACTCGAAGTTTTAGAGGTTTCATAACTAAATAATAATGCTTCTTGCTCAGATGCAGCTGTTTTAAACGCATCTGGTAACTCAGAAATATCAACATCCCCTTGTTGAGTTAAACGGTCTAAACGATAGCGAACACCAATAGTATGTTGCCAGTTCCCTAGTGGACGTTTGATTACCCGTTCACCACCTACAACAGCAGATTCGGTTAACAGACTTACATCTGGACCAATATCATCACGAGTTTCACGCTCATATCCACCCACGATGTTAAAATAGTCATTTAACGGATGCTTATAGGGAATACTATATCGGCCATCAATAGATTGACGAATTTGTGAGACTTCTAAGTTGGCATCAAAAGAATGACCGTATTTATTGACAATAGAGCGGCGATACTGACTACGTAAACGTGCACCGGTATCGGTCCCATAACCAATACCCGTTTCTAAACTATTTAGCTTATCTGCATTTAAAGTCACAATGACTGGAATTCTTTTCGTTTCACGGGCTTGAGCTTGTAAACGATCTTGTTCAGCTTCTTTGTCATCCTGCTGACTTGGAGCACTTTGCAACATTGCTGTTTGAGGTTCTCCCTCTTTTACTTTTTGTGTTCCAGCAAACTGTTTTTCATCTACTACATTTTGTGTAACTTCTTTATTATTAGATGTGGCTAATTGACGTGCTTTGGCAAGTTGTCTTTCTTCAGGTGAAAGTAAATTAGATTCGTCCACATCGATATTTTGCTCATCGACTAAAGCTTGCAAATCTGGTGGTAGTTCAAGTGGCTTTTCAATTGGATCGGGTTTGATGCTATCAACTAAGGTGTAGTTAAAATAACGAGAGTTGGTTAGGTTATTTGCCAAAGTATTTACACGCCAAAATGCATAGTCATCACCCTCTTTCCAAGGGGCCATACTTTCTAAAATATTTTGGTTCAAAGGTAAGGGTTTCGATGGATCGCTCATGCGAAACTCAACCTTATCTAATTTATAGCGCTCACCTGTTTCGTAGCGCAAATTGATATCAGCCTTGTTTTCTGGCTGACTCACTTTCACATCGTGCAGTCGCCAATAAGCATCAAAATAACCGTTATCAGTGGCTGCGTTAACAATTCTGGTTTTAGTGGTTTCATATAAACCATGGTTAAAGATATCCCCAACATCCTGATCAGGAATTAAGCGAATAACCTGAAACTGAGGGCGTTTTTCACCAGCACCAGTAAATTCGATATTTTGCTCATTAATTCGCACTGGTTCATTGGGGGTAACCTTAACGCGAACCCGGCTCGGACTTAATTTTTCAAATTTAAACTCAGCATTATAATAACCCACTGCTTGAGCAGCCTGATTACTTAATGTTCTGAGCTGAGGTAAAGCCGCATTAAAATCTTCGAATGATTCTTGGGTGAAGGTTGATAATTTCCCTTTAATATTTTTAGCCAGTGCATCTGAAGCACCGTCCACATCTGCACTAATACGCGGCACTTGTTCCATCGGAATTGCACGTGGTGGGCGGACTTTATTTAAAATACGTTTAAAGAAACCAGCTTGCTCAGGTGGCTGCTCAGCCTCTGGAGTTAACTCAGGTAAAGTTTTTCCCGTTTCATTTGCTTCGACTACAATCTGACTATCAGATTTAATCTCTTGCATAAGCTGATCAATATTTACAGGCGCTTGATTAATCTGATTTAACTCAGACTGAGTTGCATCACTGACTGTAACTTCGGGTAGCTTCTGAGTACCATTTTGGAAGTTTTGCGCCTCACTTTTAGCTTCTTCAGCGACTTTATAAATCTCGTTTGCCATGTTTTGATCAACAGGCATTTCCGGTAAATCATCAAGATTATCAAGCGTAATTGGCTTAAATTCGTCAATTTGATTTGGAAATTGTTCTTGTTGTTGCAATATAGCCAAGCTATCTTGTTGTTGCTGCGCTTGAGTCACAAGTGTAGCAATATCTGTTATAGGAGCAGTTGTTTGCTGATTCATTGGAACTAATTGTTCAGTCGACGCATCAGGCACCGTTTGATTTAAAGTTGAAGTGTTACTCTCAACTGAGGTTTGAGCAAAACTTGGCGTTACACAAACACTTAACAACAAGCTGCTACAAATAAGTTTAGGAATCCCCTGCATTTTTAAAATTAAATGCATAGAATGAGAGAGAGTTGACTGTTTAAACTTAATTTTAGAAGGCATAGAAAACTCTAGACTTATTTTTTAATAAAACGCACCAAGGTAAGTGTAAAACTCACTCAAAACCATTGATTTTTCATTTAATCAAGCGTTAAAAATATCATACATGGTTTTCGATGCAAATTAACACTCGGTCACATTTTTTTATAAAACACAATGAAGTTTGCACATGATGAAACAAGATGAGCACCTGATGACCTCACGTCGGTTTGTACCGATGTTTTTTACCCAGTTTTTTGGCGCATTAAATGATAACGTTTTTAAGCAAGCTTTATTATTGGTGATTACTTATGGATGGATTCAGCAACAATCTGCTCCTGTAAGCACACTTAATAATTTGGCAGCCCTCTTATTTATTTTGCCGTATTTCTTTTTTTCGGCAACTGCTGGGCAAATTGCAGATAAATATGAGCGTTCTCAACTCGTCCGTGGCATTAAAATTTTAGAAATCATCATTATGCTCATCGGTACTGCTGGTTTCATGTTGGGTCACTTATGGCTACTTCTTTTCGCTTTATTTTTAATGGGTACACATTCGACATTCTTCGGTCCCATTAAATACGCAATTTTGCCTGAAATTTTAAAACCACAAGAATTAATGTCTGGTAATGCTCTGTTTCAGTCGGGCACATCAATGGCAATTTTATTCGGGATGATTTTAGGTGGTGCTGTAATTGCATCATCACATGGGAACTTATTGTGGATTAGTCTTACTGTTGTAATTATTGCTTGCATTGGCTATTTATGTAGTCGCTTCATCTTGCCACAGAAAGTTGCCGCGCCTGACTTAGATATTGATTGGAATTTCATTCGTACCAGTTTCCAAACGATCAAGTATGCCAAAAGCTTACCGTTAGTATTTACTATTTTGCTAGGCAACTCATGGTACTGGTTTTATGGAGCGACTTATTTAACGCAAATTCCACAGCTTACTCAACAAAATCTGCATGCATCAGAAAATGTGGTCAGCCTTTTGCTTACTTTCTTTTCAGTCGGTATTGGAGTCGGGTCTCTTCTTTGTCGTAAAATTGGTGGCTCAGAAATTAATATTAAAATGGTACCAATTGGTGCGATTGGTCTTACCCTTTTTGCGCTTTACCTTGCTGCCAGTTTAGCTTTTGTACCCGAAAGAACTGGCGCATTACTTACATTAAAAGATATTTTTACCCAAGGTTGGGTTTACTATCACGTCATGATTGCGGTGACTTTACTGGGTATTAGTGGCGGTTTTTATATTGTTCCTTTATATGCCATGATGCAGGCTTATTCACCACGTTCACATCGCGCTCGTGTTGTAGCAGCAAACAACATTTTAAATGCCGTTTTTATGGTTTCATCTGCAATTTTTTCAATCTTAATCTTAAGTGTTTTAAAAATTGATATTAAAATACTCTTTATTATTACAGCTGTACTTAGTGCAATCTTTAGTATTTGGCTTCTAGCACGTCTAAAACCAATGCTTGCCACAGCACATCTTTCTTTGGAGGACTAATTTATGCGCCACTATACTGGAATTGATCAGCTCATTAACTCTTTTGATCAAGCATTACGTAGTCTTGTTCCGGGTGCAACCGCAGCACAGCGCCAAAATCCAGCCGAATCGGTTGAAGCAAAACTAGGTGTAGAAGATGCTCGTCATGTTGCAGGCTTAATGCGTGTTAACCATAGTGGTGAAGTATGCGCACAAGCTCTTTATCATGGACAAGCATTAACGGCGAAATTGCCAAATGTACGCAAAGAAATGCAACAAGCAGCAATTGAAGAACAAGATCATTTAGCGTGGTGTGAAGTTCGTTTAAAAGAGCTAAATAGTCATACCAGTTTATTAAACCCAATTTGGTATGGGCTTTCGTATGGCATGGGCGCACTTGCTGGTATTGCGGGTGACAAATATAGCTTAGGTTTTGTGGCCGAAACTGAACGTCAAGTCAGCCTTCATTTACAAGATCATTTAAACCAGCTACCTGCTCAAGATGATCGTTCTCGTAAAATTTTAGAGCAAATGAATGAAGATGAATTACATCATCGCCATACAGCGCTTGAGGCAGGTGGTGTTGAATTGCCATATGCAGTAAAAATTACGATGACTGCTATTTCAAAGCTAATGACAAAAACTAGTTATTATCTTTAAAAAAAAAGATTGATCCAAATCGGATCAATCCTTTTTAAAATATTATTTTAAGCCGTGATCGTATTTAAAACGCTCGATATCTCGAATTGAGTTCCAATAGTTTCGATTAATACGGTCACGATCATTTTGTAGTTCTCTTAAAAGCTTACGATAACGTTCACGCTCTTCTGGCTTTAATTTTTCGTTATAAGCACTGTCAGAATATTGCTTAAACTTTTCGTCATAACGATCATATTCATTTTTTGCATTATAGTAATCGGAAGCTGCCTGATAATACGGTCTTAAACGATTACGCTGCTCGACTGGGCACACATTGATATTGCCACTACCTTCTAAAGCACTATAAAAAATATTTGTTGGCTGACAATAATACCCTAGACCTTCTTTATACCCACGTTCATATGACTTTTGATCTGGAACAATATTGGCTTTTCCACATGCTTTGTAATATTGATCTAAACGTGGCGACGAACCTTTTGAACCATCTTTCTCACCCACTAATGACCAATTCGCAGTCTTACATTCTTCTACGCTCATTGCAGCACAACCTGAAAGGCTGATTGCTAGAATGGCTAAACCGATATTTTTCATATTAAGAGAACTCAAAAATAAATTAAAAAAACGCAAAAATAAAATTCCTGTAAACACCCTAAAAGGTCCTGCTCTATTCAAGACTTCAAAAATAAGTGATTCACTGGATAAGTCTTAAGTTTAAATCAGTTTGACTATCTCACCAAATTGAAAGGTCATAATTCTTAATATTATTTAATTAAAAAAATCAAATTCGCAGAAATTTGCTCACTCTTAAACGACCTTTATACACTAATTTTACTTAAAACAATTACCTCAAAAATTAATTACAAGTTTATGATTATTAAAATAAAAGACTAAAACCAATCATAAATTACTCTTTAATCATTTTACTCTTTTTTTACGCGATTAACTTCCAAGGCTAAGGTAGGATTTTAGCTAAATAACCACCAAGGTTTTTTTATAATGAGTACGCATATTTACCCAAGTTTAAACTTACAAAATCCTTACTTTAAGGCATTTAAAATATCAGATGATTTTATTCCACCGATACAAGCAGGTATTTTCCAACCAGATCTTTTTTTGAAAGAAGTTGATGAATACTTAAATTTATATCCAAATACCCAACACATTGATATTTGTCTGCACGACTTAAACGGACATATTCGTGGGAAACGGATTGATGTTAAAAGTTTAAATAATCTCTCTAATGGATGCTATTTTCCACTTTCTGTTTACGCCATGAGCCTTGATGGAAAAGTGATTGAAGAAACAGGTTTAGGAAAATATATTGGTGAACCAGACAGACTTTGCCTGCCCATTTTAGGCAGCTTGCAACCCAACGCATTATCCCCTGAATTGAATGCTCAGCTTTACCTATCCATGCAAGAAGAAGATGGCTCAGATTGTCATTATGAACCACGCAATATATTAAAAAAATTATTAAATCAGTTACATGCTACCAATTACTTTCCTGTTATGGCGGCCGAACTAGAGTTTTACCTTTTCTCACCTAAGCATCAGTCTAAAACCCGCATAGAAAACCAATGTTTCGATATAGATGCACCGAATAACTATCAGCAAGTCCTAGATGAAGTTGAGAAAGCAGCCCTACTTCAATCTATTGAAATTACCGCTATTGTTGCGGAGTCATCACCTGGACAATATGAATTAAACCTCCAACACAGCCATGATATTTTAAAGCTCTGCGATCAAATTAATGCTTTAAAAAGAATTGTAAAGCAAGTCGCAAGAAAGCATGACTTAACTGCTTGTTTCATGGCAAAGCCCAACTTAGCAAAAGCTGGTAGTGGCATGCATTTTCATATGAGCATGCTTAATCAATACCATGAAAATATATTTAGTGCAGAAGAAGAAAAAGATGAGCTTTCCGTCAAATTACTAAACGCGATTAGTGGACTCATTGAGTTAATGCCTGCATCTATGGCGATTTTAGCGCCTAATATTAATTCTTATAGACGTTTTAAAATTGGTCATCATGTGCCATTAGAAGCCAACTGGGATACCAATAATCGTAATGTCGCAATTCGCATTCCATGCTCAGATCTAAAAAATCAACGTTTAGAGTATCGGGTTGCTGGAGCTGACTGTAACCCCTATCTGGTGACAGCGACTATTTTAGCTGGCGTGTCTTATGGCTTATCTCATAAGTTACCACTGCCAAAACCTGCACATCTTTTAAAATTTCAAGATGAGCATATTTTATTAGCCAACAACCAACCAGAAGCCTTAAAAATATTTAAAGGAAGTCTTATTTTAAAAGGATATTTAGGGGCCGACTTTGTAGAGCATTGGTACACAGTGAAACAAGCTGAATATCAAAACATTTACAGCCAAATGACTGAAGCAGAACAACATTGGGATATTTAAATAAAAAAAGCTAAAAGATAAAAACCACTTTGCAATCCCTTAGGGAGAAATACCCTAAGGTTTTTTTATATCTCATTAATGATTCTTCTGTTGAGCTAAAAAACGTAATCCAACACCAGGTTCAGTAGCAATATAGCGTGGTTGAATCGCGTTATCCCCCAACTTACTACGTAACTTCCCCACCAAAATACGTAAATAGTGAGTATCTTCCTGATGGGTTGGCCCCCATAGTTCTTTTAAGAGCTGTGGCTGTGTTAAAAGCTGTCCTTGATAGCGCATTAATAACGTCAAAAGTTGAAACTCTTTTCGAGTTAAGGTAATTGCCTGTTGCTCAACCCAAACCAAACGTTGCGTGACATCGACTTTAAGATAACCATCGTCATAAATATGTGCTTCTTGTTGGATTGGTTGATTTCTTAAGATGACGCGAATGCGCGCCAAAAGCTCTTGCACACTAAAAGGCTTGGTCATGTAGTCATTTGCACCAGCATCTAGCAAAGCAACTTTTTCGTATTCATCAGCGCGTACAGATAACACAATAACGGGAACATTCGACCAACTACGTAATTCTTGAAGGACTTCTTTACCATCTAAATCGGGTAAGCCTAGGTCAAGAATAACTAAGTCGGCACCTTGGGTCGCCAAAGTTTCTAAGCCTTTGTAACCCGTTTCGCAGAGCGTGGTTTTGTATTTTTGTGTTCTTAAGGCGATGTCTAAAAATTTACGGATTTGAGGCTCATCATCAATAATCACAATACGTGTTTCTACAGGTGATGTTTCTGAAGTTATCATGACTTTACAACTTATTCTTTTACTGGATGAATGGGTAATCTGATTTGAATTAAAGTACCTTTATTTTGACGCCCTGAAAATGCTTCTATTGTACCCATATGAGCACCAATAATCGCTTTTACGATTGTTAAGCCTAAACCTGTACCAAACTTTCCACGGTCTCCGCGCTCCATGGTGTAAAACATATCAAAAATGCGGTTTCTTTCGTCTTCAGGAATTCCTGCACCTCTATCTTCAATTTCTATTTTTACTTCATTCTCTGATGAAAGATGAGCACGAATCATGACTGGTTCATCTGGAGGTGAAAAGTTTGCTGCATTTTCAAGTACATTAAAAATAGCTTGTTCTACCAAAGCTGGGTGAACATACAAACTTATGGTTTGCTCAGGTAATTCAACCGACACTTGCGTATCTGGTTTATAGCGCTTTAAACGGCGGGTTGCAGAACCAATTAATTCATCCGCACCAATCCAGTCTCTTTTTAAAGATAGACCTTCATGCCCCAAACGTGTCATATCAAGTAGGTTTTGAATATAACGGTCTAAGCGTTCGCCTTCTAAATGAATGGTTTCGAGTAAATCCTGTTGGTCTTGTTCTGACATATCCGCTTTAAAATGGGCAAGTGTGTCTGCTGCACCAATAATAGAAGCAAGCGGTGAGCGTAAATCATGCGATACCGAAGATAATAAAGCAGAACGTAATCGCTCTGTTTCACTGGTGACTTTTGCTTGTTCTAGCTCATTGACCAATTGGGTTCGAAGTGCTGCCTGTGCAATATATTCAATTACACTTTCCGTCAGTTTCTTTTGCTCAAAATTTAGAGAAGCCACATCATCCTTAAAATAAATTCCCACTATACCTAGGCTATTTTTTTGTTCTAAAAGAGGTAAAAACCACCAGTTTGACTGACTCAGAGTATCGGTAAAACGCCCACATGGCTGCTTGTGTTTCAAACACCATTCTGCGGCTACTTTTTCTTTATCATTTAGCTCAATATCAGATGAAATTACCTTATCTCGAATAGAAATCCACACTTTAGTTTGTAGTTGTGTTTCTAAAGTCATACGTCCTGTTTGCATGACTTCTTCAAGGTTTACTGCACTAGAAAGCTTACGTGCCAAGTCTTGCATTACCGTAGTGTAGGCATTCGCAGCTTTTAAGGATAAAACTTGCTGGCGTAACTGAGAAGCCAAACGCCCGGCAATTAAAGCTGCTGCAAAAAAAGCCACAACGGTGACTACCCCTTGGTGTGCTGAAATCTGAAAGGTATAACGTGGTGCAATAAAGAAAAAATTATAGGCCAAGAAACATATTAAGGCTGCCACTACGGCAGCTAACATTCGAGTCTTAGTTGCAACAATTAAAACAGAAATAATAAAAATGACAGAGAAGTCTTCAATACCAAATAGAACTTCGGCGAAGTGAGCTAGAAAAATGCTACCGCACGTCACAGCTAAAACAAAAATGCTTTCTTTTAATGATAAAAATGAAGGTTTTTCGAGCTGATTAATCTTTTTAGTACCCTGTTCTGGGTGCAAAATGGTTAAAGCAATCGAGTTTTCTTGATTTAATAATTGCTGAGCTAAATTTTTCTTAAATAACTTTAACCACCATGGTGAAATACTTTTACCAATGACTAGATTCGAAATTCCTCGGTCAACGGCGGCATCCATTAACACTGACGCAACTCGATGCCCATATAAAACCTCGGTTCGACCACCGAGTTGTCGAGCCAACTCAAAGGCGCGGTCAATCTCAATGTATTCTTTTTTATAAGAACTAACTGAACTCTGCCCAAAGTCCAAATTTTTAGCGACATTCACTACAGTCCACGCAGCCCCATAACGTTCTGCTAAACGACAACCTGCCCGTACTAAATATTCAGAAGAATCTTGTCCGTCTATCGCAATCATCAATTCATTTTGTAAAGATATAGATTTCAAACCCTTTGAGGCATAACTCTCTTTTAAGTCTGAATCGACATGCTCAGCAACGCATTGCATTGCGAGTTCACGTAATGCTGTTAAATTTGAAATGCTAAAAAAGCCTTGTAATGCCAGATTTGCTTGCTCTGGCACATAGACTTTTCCTTGATGGAGCCTTTCAATGAGTTCACTGACGGGTAAATCAATTAAGCGAATGTCTCGAATACGATCAAATACCCGATCTGGTACCGTTTCATTTACTCGAACGCCCGTAATCTGGTACACCACATCATTTAAGCTTTCTAAATGCTGAATATTAATAGTCGTAAATACATCTATACCTGCGTCTAGCAATTCATTGACATCTTGCCACCGTCGCTCATGACGACTATTTGGGACGTTACGATGAGCCAACTCATCAACCAACACAATTTCTGGATGCCTCAGCAAAATAGCATCTAGGTCCATTTCTTCTAATGTATGCCCCTGATATTGCATTTCCTTTCTAGCAATTTCAGGTAAGCCTTCCAAAATTTTTAGAGTTTCTATTCGTCCATGAGTTTCAACAATGCCTACAACAACATCTGTACCCTGTTGAAATAACTCTTTGGCGCGGGCAAGCATGGCATAGGTTTTTCCAACACCCGGTGCCGCACCTAAAAAGACCGTTAGTCGACCGGCTTGATATCTATTCACATGATTTAATAAGGCCTCAGCCTGATTTTCGCGATTGCTTTGCACTTGATATCATCCGGTAAACTAACAACTTTATTTTTAAGTTAATGTGTAGATTGTAATTGATCTAAAGCGATATTCAGCTGTAATACATTAACACGTGCTTGCCCCAATACACCAAACTGCTTCGGTTCAATATGCTTTTGCAAAAGCTCTTCCACAATCTTAGGGTCTAAATGACGCGCTTGAGCCACTCGAGCCACCTGTAACTGAGCAGATTCAGGACTAATATGCGGATCGATACCACTCCCCGATTTAGTCACCAAATCACTTGGAATTGGTGTATTACCTGTGTGATCTTGTTTTTTCACCGCAAGAATCTGAGCATCAATTTGTTGCTGTAGCTCAGGATTAGTACGCGCTAAGTTTGTACCTGCCATAGCCATCGGGTCATAAGCGACTGCTGAAGGACGTGGGTGAAAATAAGCCTCTCCAACAAATGGCTGAGCAACTAACTTTGACCCTAAAGTTTTATGGTCTATTTCAATCAAACTACCATTGGCCTGATTATTAAATAAAACCTGTCCCGCGCCTGTAGCGATAGCACTATAAACTGCACCGCAACCCACCAGAGCAAAAATTAATAAACCCAAAGATGCTCTTAAGGTCTGACCTAAATTTGCTTCTGAATTTTGTGCATAAGTTTTCATTTCAAACTCCAGATTACAAACCAAATAATTGAACAATCACTACATCAATCGCTTTGATGGCAATAAATGGTAAAACCACCCCACCCACCCCATAAATCAACATATTTCGACGTAGTAACTGAGTTGCAGTTGAAGGTTTAAATTTCACGCCTCGAAGTGCAATTGGAATTAATAGCGGAATAATAATCGCGTTAAAAATTAGTGCAGATAAAATCGCGCTGCTTGGACTTGCTAAGTGCATCACATTCAATACTTGCATTTGTGGAATCGCAGCAGCGAACAATGCAGGCAAGATGGCAAAGTATTTAGAGACGTCGTTTGCTAACGAAAATGTTGTTAAAGCACCACGGGTAATCAGCTGCTGTTTCCCAATCTCAACCACAGCGAGTAGTTTGGTTGGGTCAGAGTCTAAATCGACCATATTGCCAGCTTCTTTTGCAGCTTGTGTACCTGAGTTCATGGCTAAGCCAATATCGGCTTGTGCTAGTGCTGGTGCATCGTTGGTTCCGTCACCGACCATCGCAACTAAACGGCCTTGTTGTTGTTCTGTGCGAATACAAGCCAATTTGTCTTCTGGTTTTGCTTCGGCAATATAGTCATCTACACCAGCTTCAGCAGCAATGGCGGCCGCAGTTAATGGGTTATCACCTGTAACCATAACGGTTTTGATGCCCATTTCTCTTAAGCGTGCAAAACGTTCTTTAATGCCGTGTTTAATCACATCGGAAAGTTCAATCACACCCAGTACATGATGTTGATTTGCGACAACCAATGGTGTTGCACCTTTTTTAGCAACTTGTTCAACACGTGCTTTTAACTCTAAATCTTGAGAATAATCTTCATCTACAAACTTCAAGATCGCATCTAAAGCACCTTTACGAATTTGGTCACCATTCGGTAAATTCACACCAGAAATTCGAGTCGAAGCACTAAAAGAAATGAATTCGGCTTGCTCAGGTTCTTGCTGTTTTAAACCTTGTTCTTTTGCTAATTTAACAATCGATTTCCCTTCTGGTGTCGGGTCGGCAAGCGAACTTACCCAAGCAGCAGCTCTCAACTCCGACTCGGTTACTGAAGTTAAAGGATAAAAAGAAGTCGCTTGACGGTCACCATAAGTAATGGTTCCTGTTTTATCGAGTAAAAGCACATCAATGTCACCTGCAACTTCTACAGCTTTACCTGATTTCGCCAAAACATTGGCCTTGAGCGCGCGGTTCATCCCCGCAATACCAATCGCAGGTAACAAACCACCAATCGTTGTAGGAATTAAGCAGACCAATAACGCCACGAGCACAACTGGATCAAGTTCAATATGCAAATACTTGGCAATAAATGGCAAGCTAATCACAACAATTAAAAATGTGATTGTCATCACCATTAACAGGAAGCCAAGCGCAATCTCATTTGGTGTTTTTTGGCGATTTGAGCCTTCAACCAAAGCAATCATACGGTCTAAGAAACTTTGACCAGATTCAGCAGTCACTTGCACAACAATACGATCTGTCAGAACTTTGGTTCCGCCAATAACACCTGAACGATCTGTTCCAGCTTCACGTAACACAGGTGCTGACTCACCTGTAACAGCTGATTCATTAATAGTGGCAAAGCCTTCTACAATCTCACCGTCGGCTGGAACAAGCTCACCTGCATGTACTTCAATAAAATCATTTAAATGAAGTTCAGTAGCTGCAACTTGAGTCGCTTGACGGTCTGTCAAAGAGTTGAGTCTTCGAGCTGTTAAATTTTCTCTTGCTGCACGTAATGAAGATGCCTGTCCACGACCTCTGGCCTCTGCAACTGCTTCAGCATAGTTAGCAAATAAAATGGTAATAAACAGAATTGCTGTAACCGCGAAACCAAATAACAGCGTGGTGTAACCCAAGATTGTACTAATGCCTGTAACTACTGTTCCAAGCCATACGATTGCCATCACAGGATTTTTAATTGCATGCTGCGGTAGCAGTTTCACAAATGCATTTTTCCAAACTTCAAAATTTGGCACTGCCATGGTTTGTGTATGGCTATTTACATGAGTTTGTGTATTCATTTTCACTCGCCTCCTTAGCCTTTAACCAACAAAAGTTGATCGGCAATAGGCCCAAGGACAAGAACTGGCATAAATTGTAATAAGGTAAGCAACACAACAATCGTAATCAGCGTTAAAGCAAAGGTTGGAGTTTCAACCTGAAGACTACCTGCTGTTTCGGGTGCTTTTCTTTTTGCTGCTAAACGTGTTGCAATCATTAATGGCAAAATTAAGGTTGGAAAACGTCCTAACAGTAGAGCGATACTACAAGTAACATTCCACCATACAGTGTTGTCTCCAAGACCTTCAAAACCTGAACCATTGTTGGCAAATGCAGAGACATATTCGTAGAACACTTGGCTAATACCATGTGGTCCCGGATTACTAATTCCAGATATGCTTGGAACGCTGAGGCTTAATGCGGTGAATGCAAGAATGACTAAAGGTTGAATCAAGATAATAATCGCGAGCAATTTAATTTCTGCTGCTTCAATCTTACGTCCAAACAATTCAGGGGTACGGCCTGTCATTAAACCTGCAATAAATACTGCAAGTAACAGATAAATCATAAACTGTTGCAGACCACAGCCCACACCACCCCAAATCGCATTAATCAACATGTTGATGAGTTCGACTAAACCAGTAAGCGGTGCAGAAGAATCATGCATCATATTGACCGAACCGTTATTCACCTGTGTAGTAAGCGCTGCCCAAACTGATGATGCAGCTGGTCCAAATCGTTGTTCTTTACCTTCCATTACGGCAAGTTGAGATGCTGTCGATGACATACTCTCAGACCAGACAGCCGCTGCACCTGAAATAATCGACATGAAAAGCATGCTGCCAAACACAAAGTAAGCAAACTTTTTACGCTGGGTAAAATGCCCAACCATAAAAATCACGGTAAGCGGAATGAGTAATATCGCAATCATTTCTAATAAATTAGAAAGCGGTGTTGGATTTTCTAAAGGAACACTACTATTTGGACCATACCAACCACCACCATTACTACCCAATTGCTTAATCGCTACCATTGGTGCAACTGGTCCTAAAGGAATTTTTTGGGTTTGAACTGTATTGGCTTTATCAATCAGCTGTACTTCTGGCCCGCATTGGAAAGTTGCTGGTACACCTTGGCTGTTAAGCAATAAAGACCAGACAAAACAGAGCGGAAGCAAGAATCGGACTGTAGGGCGAATTACATCTGCCCAATAGTTTCCAATTAAAATTTGATCTGGTTGCTCGGCAACATCGGCTGCAATATGGCTTGGGCGCTGATAAAAGAAAGCTCTTAAGGTCGCGACCACCAAAGCCAGCCCCATCATTGGAGTAATGACTTGTAAGCCCACAATACCTGTCATTTGCGACAAATAAGATAATTGAGCTTGCCCAGAATAATGCTGTTGATTGGTATTAGTTAAAAATGAAATAACCGTGTGTAATGCTAAATCCCAACTCATATTTGGTGCATGATTTGGATTTAATGGTAGCCATGCTTGTGTCATAAAAATAGCAAAAACGGCTACAGCTAGAAAAACACAGCTAACAACAAATGCTAGAGAATATTGTTTCCAGTTCATTTGTTGTTGTGGAGATATGCCTAACAAGCGATAAACAGGATTTTCAATCCAGCGAAATAATCCATCGCCCACCATCGGCTGATTTGTCATCACTTTGGATAGATATTTACCGAGGCACCATGCTAGAAAAATAGCAATAAATAAAACAAGTATAAGTTCTAACATGGCTATTCTCCTCTATACCCCTTGGCTTGATTTGCCAAACTGGAAATAAGGAGAGATGAAGAAATATCATTTGTTTTAAGTCCGCATAAGACAATGCCAGACTGATGCAAGATGCGCATTTGAGAATTTATAAGCATCTTTATTGTCCTGAAATAACACTAATTTAGTGAATTTCAGTATGGATAAAATGCCCGTAAATTCTCTATTGAGGAAATTAAAGACCGCGTAAAGTTTGCGTAAAATTTAGTTTGAAAGCCTTTAAACTTTAAAATTAACAACTGGATAAAGCATGCTATCAGCCTTTAAGGTTTCACAAGGCCAAAGTTCATATAAAGGAATTTTTACATCAAGCGCCAAAGGTAATTTTTTAGAATTAAATTGCATATGGTCCAGATTAGTTCCCCATGCAATTAAATCTACATCTAAAGAAATATGATGTGATGGACGAACACGCCCCGAATCTGACTCGAGTTGCTTTAAAAAAGATTCAATTTGGTCACACGATAAAGTGCTTTTTAATAGACATGCTGAATTCCAATAATCATCTCCAATACCATCTCGGCATGGAATTTGATAAACAGATGAAAACTGCACTTTCCCCAATGTTGCCAATTGCATATAAGCAAAAGTAAAGTGCTGATCTGCGTCTAAATTACTCGCTAGGGCGAGCGCAAAAATTGTTTCTGGTGCGTTCAAGACGAATTCCTACAGCATTAGCTTCTGCAATGATGGCGGGCTTACTGATGGTTATGGTAATTTTTTCAATTGTTGGAAAGGTTTCAAACAAACATTTCAAAACAAGATGTGCTGCATGTTCAATTAATTCAGGTTTAGCTTGTTGAATGGTTTGAGCCGATAACTCACAAATCTGGGCATAGTTGAGTGTGTCTTCAAGTTTGTCAGACTCTGCTGCTCGGCTCAAATCATTATGGATGGTTAAATCCAACATTAAAGGTTGAATAATTTGTCTTTCCCAGTTGAAACAGCCAATCACTGTCTCAACCTTCAAGCCTTCAATAATAATGGCATCCATAAATTTAAACTGACCTTAGTGCTTTAACAACGAAGCAGGTTCCATATTTTGAACCATTTTCAAACGTTGGTCTGCATAAATATCAGTATATGGTGCGAGTACGCGCATAAAACGATCGAAATAAAGCATTTGCTTAAATAACAAGGCAAAATCTCGAGGGAATTTAATGCCGTGGCGCTCACCAACCCCTACCATATCCATCATGATATCGTTTAAATCAGCTGGATTTGAAGCGAGAATTTGTTGAGGGTCAGACATTAATACGCCATTAAATAAGCGCTCTAAATCTTGTGCCAATACATCAACATCAACTTTGTTATGAGTCATACCCATTTTCAGCATATTTTCAGCCATTGCCTGATAATCAGTTTTTTGCAATGCATCCATAAAGGCCATACATGCTGTCCAAACTTCTGGCTTTAACTGCCCCACAATACCGAAATCGATAAAACCAATTCGACCATCTTCAAGCAACATTAGGTTTCCAGCATGTAAATCTGCATGGAAGCTCTTGCATAGCATTAAACTACCAAACCATGTATTCATGGCAGTAATCAGTACTTGCGATGGATCTTTAGCATATTGTTTTACAACACTAAAGTCAGTCAAAGACACGCCGTATAAACGCTGCATGGTCAAGACACGGCGCGTAGAAAACTGATGATAAACTTTAGGTGCAGTCGCAGCTTTATTTTGTGAAATGTTCAGATATTCCACAAAATCATCTAAGTTTTGTGCTTCTTCAATGAAATCGACTTCACGAACCATACGGCTTTTAATTTCATCAACAATTTCGGAAAGAGCAGCAAATTTGATTTTTGGTACTGCACGTTCAAGTAGCTTGGCAGCCCAATGCACCACACTTAAATCTGTATATAAAATAGTTTCAACGCCAGGCTTTTGTACTTTAATAACAACATCTTCACCTGTGGTCAGCTTAGCGGCATGAACCTGAGCAATTGAAGCAGAAGCTAATGGCTTTTCATCGATATAGCTAAAAATCTGGCTTAAATCACGCCCTTCAAACTCAGATGCAAGCACACCTTGAATATAACTAAATGGGAGTGTTGGGGTCTGGTCTAAACAACCTTGAAATTCTTCTACATATTCTCGTGGGAAAAGCGATGGAGTACTCGCAATAAACTGACCAAGCTTAATATAAGTTGAACCAAGCGACTCAAAAGTCTCTCGCATGAGTTTGGCATTACTTGGTTTTTCAGTTGCGTATTTAATTCCAGCTTTGGCCGCAACCACTGCTGTTTCACCAATGCGGACGACGGAACGTAACCCATCAAACAAAATATTTTTTTTCATATTTCTTCAAAACCAAATCATTCAGGTTGAGTGTAGCAAATTTTGTTTCATTTACTGATTAGCTTGCCTGACAAAGTGGGCAATTTACATCTTTATCAAAACTAACAATACGTTGTGTCATATTTAAACCATCCCACAATAATAGTTTCTGCTTTAAAGGTACACGATTTAAACCTAAATACAGCAATGTGTGATGTGATTGTAATGATGCTATCATTACAGGAGTAGTTGCAAGTACCCCTGATTCTGCACAGCGAAGGCCTTCATTACTATGTTGTTCTTTCGGAAAAAGGCATTCATAACACGCTGAATCTCCTTCAACCATAAACATTTGTGCCTGAAAACCAATTGCTGAAGCACTAATTAGTGCGACCTGATGCTTCTTACAAGCTGCATTTACTAAATAGCGAGTTGTAAAATTATCACATCCATCTAAAACCACATCTTGGTGTTCAACAAGTCTATCAATGTTATGTTCATCTAAACGTTCGTTGTAGTATTCGACACAGATATAAGGGTTAATTTTCTGTAAACGTTTAGCCAAAATTTCTGCTTTATAACGTCCGATATCTTCATGACCAAATGCAATTTGACGCTGTAAATTACTTATCTCAATCGTATCTGCATCAATCAGTGTAATTTTCCCAACTCCTGCTCGCGCAAGTAGCTCTGCACTGCTACAGCCTATTCCACCCGCACCTACAATCAGCACATTAGCAAGTTTGAGTTTTTCCTGAGCTTCAATATCCCATCCATCAAGTAAAATCTGACGGCTATAGAGATGCATTTCTTCATCACTTAACTCTACAAAATCGATATCTTGAAGCTCGGTCACTTGTTAATCCTTTCACTTAGAAGCGAAATGATTTTATGATTAAGTCAATCATTATGAAAGCTATAAAATAGAAACAAGTTTTTTATTCTTATAAAGCTTGTTTGGTAGCATTACATCTATGAAGCTTTCTGCAACAATAGAAATATCTATTTTCTTTATTACTTAGGCTAAATATGACGCAATCATATATTGCACCAGTAGAGTTAGAAAAAGCTTATCGCCTGTTAAATCATGGTCCAACTGTCCTTGTTTCTGCTCAGCATGGTGACGACTGTAACGTGATGGCTGCTGCTTGGGCATGTGCCTTAGAGTTCAAACCAGCCAAAGTGTCTGTGGTTCTCGACAAAAGTACTAAAACTCGTCAGCTTGTTGAACAAAGTGGTTATTTCACCCTACAAGTTCCCTGCTATGCACAGCTTGATATGACCAAGCAACTTGGAACCATTAGTAAGTTGGATGACGCTGAAAAGCTTGAGCACTGCGGAGTAGAGCTATTCTATCAAGAAGACCTGAGTAGCCCGCTTGTATCAGGTTGCATTGCATGGCTTGTCTGTAAACTTATTCCAGAACCCCATAATCAGTCTGCTCATGATTTATTTATTGGTTCTGTTGTGGGTGCATGGGCAGATAGCCGCGTTTTTAGAGATGGACACTGGTATTTTCAAGATGCACCGAAAGAACTTCGAAGTCTGCACTATATTGCTGGAGGAACCTTTTATTTAATTGGTGAAGAAGTCAAAGCACAGCTTTAATCAAAAAAAACTGGCTTTACTTAAATTTCTGAATTTCATCGAATCGAATTCAACCTAGAAAATTTCTGCTCAATGGTAAAAGACCGCATAACAATTGCGGTCTTTTGCAGTCAGTAACTATTTTTTAAAATCTCGTATTTAAACTTGAGCAACTTCACGAGCAATCACCAAACGTTGAATATCCGAAGCCCCTTCATAAATCTGGCTTACACGAACATCACGATAAATTCTCTCTACAGGGAAATCACTTACGTAGCCATAACCGCCATGAATCTGAATCGCATCCGAACATACTCGTTCAGCCATAGTAGACGCAAATAGCTTTGCCATTGAAGCTTCTTTTAAACAAGGCAATCCCGCATCTTTTAAAGTTGCAGCATGTAAAACGAGCTGATGTGCAGCTTCAATCTGGGTTGCCATATCGGCTAAACGGAAACTCACTGCCTGATGTTGGACTAACTCTACACCAAAAGCTTTGCGTTCATTTGCATATTGCACCGCCGCATCAAAAGCAGCTCTTGCCATTCCAACAGATTGAGCAGCAATACCAATACGTCCAGCTGCTAAATTAGATAATGCTATTTTATAACCTTCGCCCTCTTGCCCTACCAAATTTTCTAACGGAATTCGACAGTCCTCAAAAGTAATGGTCGCTGTGTCTGAAGCATGTTGGCCCATTTTGTCTTCAAGTCGAGTCACAAAATAACCTTGCGTGTTCGTCGGCACAAGAAAGCACGAAATGCCTTTTTTGCCAGCTTGTTTATCTGTAACCGCAAACACCAAAGCCACTTGGGCATTTTTACCACTGGTAATAAATTGTTTTACGCCATTTAAAACCCAATGGTCACCATCGCGCTTAGCTTTACATAAAATTGCGCTCGCATCGGAACCGACATGAGGCTCAGTTAAACAAAAACATCCTAGCCATTCACCAGATGCAAATTTTGGCAAATAGGTTTGTTTTTTGCTGCTCTGAACCATACGCGAGCGTAATACCGCAAATCAATGAATTTTGAACACTTACGATAGTCGAAATAGCACCATCACCTGCGGCAATTTCTTCGATTGCAAGCACCAAAGATACATAATCCATTCCCGCACCGCCCCATTCATTTGGAACGGTCATCCCCATAGCACCTAGTGCACCTAAATCTTTTAATTCCTGAGCAGGAAACTCATGGGTTTTATCGCGATGTGCGGCTGTTGGTTTTAACTGATTCTGCGAGTAGTTACGCATCATTTCCTGAACCATACTTTGCTCAGCATTTAGAATCATTTCAACATCCTTATTTTTATTATTTTGCTGCCATACGAATTGCACCATCCAAACGAATAACTTCACCATTTAAGTAAGAGTTTTCAGCAATATGCCCAACTAAACGAGCAAATTCTTCGGGTTTTCCTAAACGAGATGGATATGGCACCATTTGTCCTAAAGCATCTTGAACATTTTGTGGCATGCCCTTAAGCATGGGGGTTTCCATAATCCCTGGCGCAATGGTCATAATGCGAATAGCATGGCGCGCAAGCTCACGAGCAATCGGCAATGTCATGGCAACAATAGCGCCTTTAGAGGCTGAATACGCAGCCTGACCAATTTGACCGTCAAATGCCGCAACGGAAGCGGTGTTAACAATGACACCACGGTCCTCTTCGCCTGCTTCGACCGTATTTTTACTCATTGCATCTGCTGCAAAACGCAGCATGTTAAATGTACCTGTGACATTAATATTTAAAGTTTTTGCAAATAACCCCAAATCATGAACACCCTCACGGCCAACCACTTTAGCAGAAGGTCCAATCCCAGCACAGTTCACTAAACCATGCAAATGACCATGTTTAACCAATACATCTTTAAAGAACTGTTCAGCAGCAACTTCATCGGTTACATCAAGTTTTACGAAGTCTGCGTGTGGCCCTAGTTGTTTCGCCTGCTGCTCGCCTGCTTCTACATTCATGTCAACCAACGTGACTGAGGCCCCTTGTTGAACTAGATATTCAGCTGTAGCAGCACCTAAGCCAGAGCCACCACCAGTAATCACGAAATGTTTTCCTTGAATTTTCATTATTTACGATCCTATAGAAATATTCTTTAAACTTAGTAGTGAGAGTAAAAGTTGTTGTTTTCCGATACAATTTCAAAAAGCCTCAAAATGCTTGCAGCTTTTGATCAATCCAAATTTTAAATATGAAATATTTCACTTGAAATATATGAAGAAAATATGAGTCTTTGACATGGTTGTCCAATCTTCTTTAAGTAAAGGCACAATTTCGATTGCACTAGTACATGAAGCACTGAGTGCGGCTTATGCCAAAGGCCTAAATACACAAATAATTCTCAATAAAGCAGGCATCCCCACTGAATTACTGATGTCTCCAAAGGCTCGTGTGCCTGTTACGACATATGCCCAATTATGGATAGAGCTTGCCAACGCCATGAACGATGAGTTTTTTGGTATGGATAGCCACCCTATGCGTCGTGGCAGCTATAAGTTATTGACTAAACTTGTCAGTACGGCCGAAACTTTAGAAAAGGCACTCCATGATATTTTAAAGTTTTTTAACTTTGTGCTTGATGACATGCATGGAGAACTCATTCGAGATCAAGAAAAAGCTTATTTGGTGATTCATGATCAAAAACAACCTAAACGCATGTTTACCTATGCAACCTTTTTAATATTAGTACACGGACTTATGTGCTGGTTAGTAGACCAACGAATTGGTTTAAATAATATTAGAGTACGTTGTCCTAAACCGAACGATATTCAAGATTATCTCGTACGTTTCGGTGAAGATATTCAATTTAATGCCGAGATAAATCGAGTTGAATTCGATGCTCATTACTTAGATATTAAAATTAAAAAAGATAAAAAAGCGCTTTATGATTTTTTAGAACAAACGCCGCAAAATCTTTTAGTTCGCTTTAAAAATGAAAATGCCTTGAGCGTTCTTATTCGTCGCCATTTATTAAAACTCCACCCCGCGCAATGGCCCGAACTCAAAGATGTTGCAAAACAACTCAATATTTCAGAAGCCACCATTCAGCGCCGACTGAAACATGAAGGTATGAGTTATCAACAAATTAAAAATGAAATCCGCTGTGATATTGCGATTGAACGTTTAAGTAAAAGCAATGATTCAATACAAGACATTAGTGAAGACTTAAATTTCCAAGACCCAAGTGCTTTCCACCGTGCCTTTAAAAAATGGACTGGCGTCAGTCCAGGTGCGTATCGGGAAGCGACCTTTAAGTCTATAGATTAAATCGTTCTTATTTTATTGATAATGAAGCCAACGTAACCCGATCATTTTGGCCATAGTCTTGAATGGTTTTAATTTCACTAAAACCATGCTCAGCAAATATATTTCGAACAGCTTGCCCCTGATCATAACCATGCTCTAGTGCAATCCAGCCTTGTGGTTTTAACCAGTTTTTCCCTTGAGCGATAATAATTTCAATATCAGCCAGTCCCTGATGATCTGCAACCAATGCACGGCGTGGCTCTGTTGCCAAAGCTTGCATGTGTTCATCTTCAGGGTCAATGTACGGCGGATTAGAAACAATTAAATCAAATTTTTGTGGCTCAAGTGCTTCAAACCAAGCGCCACAAGCGAATTTTACACGTTGCAAATTATGAGCTAGTGCATTTTCTTTTGCGACTTCTAAAGTAGGCGCATAAATATCAGTTGCTGTGACGGTCCAAGTTGGACGTTCACTCGCTAACGCAAGCGCAATTGCACCTGTCCCCGTTCCCAAATCAACAATATTTGCAGTATTTGGCAAATTTAGATTTAAAACGGTTTCAACTAAAATTTCAGTATCCGGACGTGGCACCAAAGTATCAGATGTTACTTTTAAATCGAGCGTCCAAAAAGGCTGTGAACCCGTCACGTAAGCTAAAGGTTCACCATTTTGAATACGTTCAAGACCTGCCAAGTAGTCTTGCTCTTGTTGGGTTGTTAACTCTTGCTCAAGTCTAAACTTTAATTCAAGCGAATTTATTTTTAGAAAATGCTCAAGTAACCAAGCATTTTCTTGTCGTTCATAACTGTCAGGCTCACCACGAATTGTAAGCGCTTGAGCAATATTCATTAGCCGCCATTTTCCTGTGCAAGCATCGCTAACTGATCTGCCTGATATTCACGGTGTAAGCTATCAAGCAACTCAGTTAAATCGCCTTCCATAATCGCGTCTAACTTATATAAAGTCAGGTTAATACGATGGTCAGTCATACGCCCTTGTGGGTAGTTATAAGTACGGATACGTTCCGAACGGTCACCAGAACCCACTAAATCACGACGCATTTCAGAAGTTGCTGCATCAGCTGCTGCACGTTTGGCATTTTCTAAACGCGATACCAAAAGAGCCATCGCTTTAGCTTTGTTTTTATGCTGTGAACGTTCTTCTTGGCACTCAACCACTGTACCCGTTGGGATGTGGGTAATACGCACTGCCGAGTCAGTTTTGTTAATGTGCTGACCACCTGCACCTGACGCACGGTAAGTATCAATACGTAAATCTGCCGGATTAATTTCAACGTTGGTATCGACATCAATTTCAGGCAAGATCGCAACTGTACATGCTGAAGTATGAACGCGCCCTTGTGATTCAGTTGCAGGAACACGTTGCACTCGGTGAGCACCACTTTCAAATTTTAAGCGACCGTAAACGCCATCACCATCTACGCGGCAAATGACTTCTTTAAAACCACCATGCTCGCCTTCATTTTCAGAAAGAACTTCAATACGCCAACCTTGTGTCTCGGCATATTTACTGTACATGCGGAATAAATCACCAGAGAAAATTGCAGCCTCGTCACCACCCGTTCCAGCGCGAATTTCTAAATAAGCTGCATTAGAGTCATTTGGATCTTTTGGAATCATTAAAATATTGAGCTGGCTTTCTAACTCTACAAGCAAATCTTTATTTGCTTGAATTTCTTCTTCTGCCATATCTTTAAAGTCAGGATCAGACTTCATCATTTCAGCAGTTTCAATATCTTCTTCTGCTTGACGGTATTTGCCCCAAACTTCGGTAATTTCAGATAAATCACTATGTTCGCGAGACAATTTACGGAAACGTTTGTTATCGGAGATGACTTCCACATCTGCAAGCAACGCGGTAAGTTCTTCATGTCGATCACAGAGTTGATCAAGTCGTAAACGGAGTGACGCTTTCATAAGAGGAAATATCTCAAAAGTCCAAAAAGCTTATCGAATGCTATATAAATAGAAGATAAGCAAAATCGTAAAATAGCGCATAGTTTACAGATTATGGCGCTTAAATGACATATATAATCAGCCAATTCATCAACTTTCACCGTAAGTAACGGCTGAACGATATAATGATTTCAGATGAGGTTTATTTACTCGCCTATAATTTAGCTTTCTCTATAAAAAAATAATAAGCCACGTTTTTCACTCAACTGGTAATAGAGGCTTTATTTATAAAACCTCTATTATCTGGTCTATTTATTTTAATTTTTCTAATAATGTTTTACCGACAAGAACAGCCGAGGCTGGATTTTGTCCAGTAATAAGTTCACGATCCACCACCACATTTGGAGTCCACGCAGTTGTATTACTTTGATATTTACCCCCAATTGACTGTAATGCCGTTTGTGGATAGAACTTCATTTCACCACCTTTTAACAAAGCTTTTGCTTGCTCTTCTTCTTGATTGCTAATCACCGTCATCCGATAATTTTTATAAATCCATTCACCAGTTTTGACTGTTTTACCTTGTTCTAGTTGACCAACTACTTCCGAGGCATTAGGTAAAGTTGACATTAAAGCGATAGGACCATGGCAAACCAATGCGGTAGGTTTTCCAGCTTTATGAAAAGCCGTGAGGACTTTGCCGAGCTGTTTATCTTTTAATAAGTCTTGCATGGGCGCATGTCCACCCGGAATATAAATCGCATCAAACTTATCAAACCCAATTTGCTCAATGCGAGACAAACTCAAAACTGGAGAATCTTGAGCAGATGTTAACTTTAGATCATGCAATAAACCTGCATATTGCTTTAACGCTTTTTCATCTTGGTTAAAATACATTGCACTATTTGATGACTCATCTAAAGTCGGAGCTTTCCCATGAGGGGTCGCAAAAGTTACTGTGTGACCTGCATCTAAAAGCATTTTTGTAGGCTGCATCAATTCATTAAGGTAAAAACCTGTTTTAAAAACCTGATTATTCTTTAGCTCTAATTGGGCTTCATCAGACAACACAACCAATACATGAGCTGCATTTGCACTTAACGCTGCTGAAGCGGTAATCATTGCAAACATTATTTTATTTAACATCTTCATTATTCGACCTTCATTCCAAGCATTTGCTGGATTTATAACTGGGATGGCTATATTCTATTTTTACCCCAGAGGTAGAAAAACAACTCCGTTTACAAATCTTTTTTGCGTTTGAGGACAAAATGTCTCGTCAATTTGATCATCTTGCCGATGTTGAAGTGTTTTTAATTGTAGCTGAGAAGCTTTCTATTAGCGCAACTGCAATTCATTTGTCTACGACGCCTTCAGTCATTAGTAGAACAATTACACGGCTGGAGAAAAAATTGGGTATCCAGTTTTTTAGAAGAACGACTCGCCATCTGAGCTTGACGGAAGCAGGCCAACTTTATTACGAAAAAATGCAGCATGCTTTTCAGTTAATTGACCATGCAGAACGTGTAATTCAAGGCGAACAACTGCAAATTTCTGGGAAAATCAAATTAAGTGTTCCTACAACGTATGGTCACTATCGTTTACCACCCTTACTAGAAAAATTTCTTTTGCAATATCCGGACATTCAAATTGAAATCAGTATTTCTAATCGAAACGTTGATTTAATTGCTGAGGGATTTGATTTAGCTATTCGTCAAGGACATCTTCCAAATAGCTCTTTTGTGGCTCGACCTTTAGAACAAGCACCTTTAAAACTTGTTGCCTCACCCACTTATTTAAAGCGTATGGGTATTCCAAAAACGCTAGAAGAATTAAATCATCATCAGTGTATAGCCTTTGAGTTACCCAGTAATGGCAAGGTCACTCCGTGGTTCCTTAAAGATATAGATCAGGAAATTCAGTGGATACCAACAAATCGGATTTTAGTAAAAGAAGATATTTTAGGAGTCGTGTCTCTTGCTGAAAATGGACTAGGGATATGCCAGAGTTACGACTTTATTGTTAATGAAAAAATTCAACAAGGAACGCTACAGCCTTTACTTGAACGATATGCAGGTCACACACGCCCTTTCTCTTTACTATATGCACAACATAAACATATGTCTTCTGCGACAAGAGCTTTGATCAATTTTCTCTGTTCAGATCGTGAGTAATCAACTCATTAAAATTAAATGAGATTCATATTTATTTATATGGGTATTAAATATTCTATTTTAATAGAAAACATACAAACCAGACACTAAACTACAATAATGAATTGATGGTTCTCCATATTTTGAGAAACGTGTTTTGTTACATTTGCCATAACAAAAGATATAGCGTCCTGCTGCTAAGGACACGGAGTAGAAAATGAAATTAAATGCTTGGTTATGTAGTGCTGTTTTAGCAACTTCTATGGTTACTGTAGCTCATGCTGACAACACAACACATGTAGCAGCTGCTTCTGCTCTAGGTAGTGTCGCTGGTACTGCAATTGGTAAAAGCATGGGCGGTACTTCTGGCGCAACAATTGGTGCTGCTTTAGGTGGTGCTGGTGGTGCAGCTGTTGCAAGTGATCGTCGTCACCGTACAGAATCCGCAATTGGCGGCGGTTTAGGCGGTGGTGCTGGTTATACCGTTGGTAAAAGTATGGGTGGTACAAACGGTGGATACATCGGTGCCGCTTTAGGTGCGGCAGGTGGTGGTGCTTTAGGTAATAAAATTTCTAAAGACCGCGATTATGACCGATCTTCTAAACACTGGAAGAAAAAACACCGTCGTCATCATTAATTAAATTTGATGAAACGACTCTAAGCACCTTCGGGTGCTTTTTTATTAGCATCAACAAATATTCATTACCTCTCCTTTGCTCAGGATTTATCCATAAATTAATAGAAACAATACAAACCGACACAAAACACTCGTATCTCCGTTTGGCTTCTCCATAATTATCACGAAATTTTTTATTACATTTACTTCAAGATAAAAATACTGTCCTTTCAGTAAAAAGGACATGGAGTTCCAAGATGAAAATGAATATTTGGTTAGCTAGTGCAGTACTTGCAACATCGTCTATTGTGACAGTTGCACATGCAGATAATGGTACGCGTGTTGCTGCAACATCTGCTTTAGGTAGTGTAGTTGGTACAGCAATTGGTAAAAGCATGGGTGGCACAACAGGCGCAACCATTGGTGCTGCTTTAGGTGGTGCTGGTGGTGCAGCCGCAGCGAGTGACCGTCGCAATCGTACCGAAGCTGCGATTGGTGGTGCTTTAGGTGGTGGTGCTGGTTATACCGTCGGTAAAAATATGGGCGGTACCAACGGAGGCTATATCGGTGCAGCAGTAGGTGCTGCGGGTGGTTCAGCCCTAGGTCGTAAAGTTTCTGAAGATCGTAACTACGATGATCGCTATGATCGTGGTAGCCGTTACGATCGAGATGATCGTAGATATGATGATGGTGACCGTCGTTATTATAAAGGTGGTCGTCACCGCCACGACAATGGCTTACACCGTGGTTGGTATAAAAATCGCTAATTCACATATGAAACAAAAGAGCACCTTCGGGTGCTTTTTTTATTAAAAGGTAAAATTTAATATCGAAAAAAAACGATATACATTATCCCTTATATATCGTAGTATTTCGATATATCCCTATTCGAGAATATCGCATGCGATCACTTCAAGATACCAAGTTTTCAATTTTAGAACTTGCTCCCATTCGTAATGATAAAACCATCGAATTTTCGTTACGTCACGCATTAGAGTTAGCACAACATGCAGAGAAACTAGGTTTTGAACGTTTCTGGCTTGCAGAACATCACAACATGGATGGAATTGCGAGCTCTGCTACAGCGGTTTTACTCGGTTTTATTGCAGCACATACACAACATATTCGTTTAGGTTCCGGCGGCATTATGCTTCCTAACCATGCTCCTTTAGTTGTCGCAGAACAATTTGGAACACTTGCTACATTATATCCAAACCGTATTGAACTTGGCTTAGGCCGTGCTCCTGGTACAGATCAACTTACCATGCGAGCTTTACGTCGTGGTCATCAAGAAACAGAAGATCAATTTCCAAAAGATGTTGTCGAAATCTTAAAATATTTTGGTGCCCCTCAGGCCGGGCAAAAGATTATTGCAACGCCAGGGCAAAATACCCATGTTCCTGTTTGGTTACTTGGATCTAGTCTTTTTAGTGCGCAACTGGCGGCAAAACTTGGACTTCCCTACTCATTTGCATCTCATTTTGCACCACGTATGTTAGGTCAAGCGATTCAGCTCTATCGAGAGAACTTTGAGCCTTCTGAGTACTTAGATAAGCCTTATGTTTCAATGGGTGTGCCTGTTGTTGTGGCAGATACAGATGAGGAAGCTCAGTTCTTAGCAACGAGTGCGTACCAACGTGTATTAGGTTTAATTCGTGGCGAAAGTTTAAAGCTTAAACCACCAGTTGAATCAATGCAGGGATTATGGAATACAGCAGAACAGCTTTCTGTTGAAAATTTCTATGCAATGGCTCAAATTGGTTCTGTAGATACAGTTCGCTCTGGTTTACAAAAACTTTTAGCGACATACGATGTTGATGAATTTATTTTCACATGCGATGTATACGATACAGGTAAACGTTTAGAAAGCTTTACACAACTAATGAACGTAAAAACAGGACATTAAACTCCGCTTCGCATGCCCATACTTGAATTGATTTCGAGTATGGGATGACCATCTATCTGAAAAGACTTTACCCCAACTTCCTGCTTGGTTATTTATATTAAAACGATAAAAACATCATGACTTAAAAACCAAAAGGACTTTTGGAAAAATGAGTATTAATATTAAAAATAACACTTCAAAATCAGTAATTTTTCAAAATACCTCTCAAGATTTTGAAGACTTTACTGGTCAAGTGATTTCATCAACCTCAATTAAAGAATTTGATTTTTCACATTCATCTGTCGCGATTATTGGTACAAATCAAGATACCGTGACCCATCTTGAAAAAATCTGTCAACAAGCAAAATTTGTGACCGTATTTCAAATCACACCTCACTTTATTTTACCCCACAGTCAAATGGGCACAAATAAGTTAATTACCCATCCTCTCATTATCAAAAACCGGAGATTATTTAACAATCGAGTAAAAAGTCTTTTGGCTTTACGTTTTCTTGATACTCAAGTGAGTGAAACATGGCTTAAGCGCCTTTTAACACCCAATATGGCAACGGCTAAAAAGGTATTTTTTAAATCTGATAGTTATTATGCGGCACTCCAAAAATCCAACTGTAAATTACAAACTTGGCCGATTGTTAAAGTTAACCATAAATCAATTCATAGTATGGACGGCATAGAACAACCTGTTGATATCATCATTAGAACAACCGCATAAAAATAAAAAAAAGCATGGTTTTTAAGCCATGCTTTTTTATTTACTCATACTTTTGCAAATTGCCATGATCATCGTAATGCAAAATGACACGTTGTTTCTTTTGCAATTCACTTAACATCTCGGAACTAACCGAAAATTGGGCAGCTAACAGTTCAACAGAACTATTAGGCGCCTTAGCTCTTCGGTCCTCGCCACTAAACCTAATCCAGTTATAACTCGCCCATAAAATTAAAATGAGCGCACTAATTCCAATGAGCAAAGCTAAATGTAATAAAGTCTTAACTTCTGATATATGGTCAACCCAGACATAATCATAAATTAAGTGTCCTTCAAAAACCCATAAAAATAGTGAAACCAATGGAAACAACAACCACATCAAACAAAACCAACCGATGGTTTGTAATGTATAATTTGCCGTTTTATTTTTGACGTATTCTGGCTGGTCAATATATTCAGGGATATCTAACGTTTCGATATCCTTATTTTCCTCAAGTTTCATGGGTTATCTCCACGGAAGCCTCGGTCTGGGCTTACCCAGCGGGCACGTTTTTTAGTGTTAAATAAAGTCTTTGGTACCGCAACAACACTTGTGAACAAAGTCAGTAGCCAGAAAAATAACGGATACCAAATGACCCAAAAATAATTTCTAAAGAAGCGGCTACGGTCATAGCGTTGATCAATCCACAGACTCACCAAAAACTGGATTAAACATGTGCCACCGAGTATTACACCGTACCACTGTGGCATAAGCGTTTTGATCTGCCATTGCTGAGGCAACTCAATAAACAATCCCACAAAAAATAGCGTAAAGATCAGAATCATGACATAAGACCAGATAATACTGACTAGTGCCTCAATCATGACTGGCCACATTCTGCGAACACGAAGTTTGAACATTTGTGGAATATATTCTATAAGAACCTCTACCCCACCTTGAGCCCAACGAAGGCGTTGCTTCCATAACCCTTTAAATGTCTCAGGCATATAGATATAACAAAGCGCTTGTGGAATATACTGAATATCCCAATGGTCGAGCTGTAGCTTCCATGAAATATCAATATCTTCGGTAATTTTATCATCTGACCAAAAACCGACTCGAACGAGTGCTGTTTTACGAAATGCCGCAATCACACCCGATACTGTAAAAATACGACCATATGTACGCTGCGCACGTTTAATCAAACCAATAATCGAAGAAAACTCACCAACCTGTAATTTTCCTAAAATACTAGATCGGTTTAAAATTCGTGGGTTGCCCGTTACAGCACCAATTCGCGGGAAGTTAATAAATGGCTGCATTAACCAAAGTACGGCGTGCGGATGTAACAATGCATCGCCATCAATACAAACAAGATATTCGTATTTACTCACCAATACTCCAGATCTTAAAGCTACGGCCTTACCCTGATTTTCTGCTAAGTGCACAACCCGAAGTCGTGAATCTTGTGCTGACAATTCATCTAGAATTTCAACTGTCCTGTCACTACTTCCATCATTAACGGCGATCACTTCAAAATTAGGATATTTGGTTTGCAGTGCATAACGAATTGTTTGGCGTACTTGGGCTTCTTCGTTAAAACACGGAATGATGATACTGCATCCTTCGCTGGTCGGTTCAGGAAGTGCTTGTTCGCGGTATTCTCTTTTAAAGAAGAACCAAAGTCCCCCTACCATCCATGTCCAAGCCATCAGTAAGGGATATAAAAAGGCAAAAGCAAATAGAATATCAAGTAATACTCTCATTACTTTTTCCCCTCTACCAATTCAGCAAAAGGCTGATACATCACAGGACTAGCATTCAGACTAATTGGATTATACAAATATTGATGAACATCTTTTGATTTTTCAAAGTCATAGCCATCGATACCAAATTTCTGGATTCCTACTCGCTGAATCGAAAAAAGTCCTTGCTGTACTTCTTCCCAAGCAGTTTTTTGCGAGTTTTCTGGTAATTCTAAAGTCAGCATTATTCTTTGCTTATCATTTTCATTAAGTGTATTTAAAAGCATTAGCAACTCATTAAATTGCTTTTTCTTACCAATCACATCGAACTTCAAATTGACTAAATCATGTTGTAATAAAAGCGTTTTGATAAGCTCAGGTAGCTTTTCCACATGATCTAAATCAGGTGTAAGTAATAAACTAAACTGCGCCTGATTACTCATATTTAAATAAGGTTTGACCGCTTTTTTAGTCATTTGACTCAGTTGTGCGAGCTGTTTTGATTGCTCAATACAACTGTTTTCTTGCACTGTTATTTTTTGCATTGCGCAGTTTAAAGCTGTTCCCGCATTGAGCTGAACACCGCTTAAATTACTGTTAAAGCGTGCGATATCTTTAGCCAAATCTACTGTTAAAAATGGCTTATCTCTTTTAGGATAAGCTGGCAGTTCTAATATTACCGATTGACCTGCCCGAGTTTGAGCCTGCCATAAACTACGGTTTAAAATATCCTGTTGAACAGGCATTTTATCTGTAGGGAAATAAGCAACATCGTATTGCCCATCTCCATCTTTATCTTCCAAAGGCTTTAAGATTAGAGCATTGTTTTTTAGGCTATATAGTTTTGATAACAACTGCCCTAGTTTTTCATCGGTCTGAGCATTTTGTTGAGCTGCTAATTGCTTTAAATCCATACTCACAAAATGACGTGGTTGCTTAAATAAATCTGACTCTTCAAAGTTCAAAATATTTAACATGCCTTCGGTGAGCTGTTCAGCTGTAGGGTTACCTATAACCAAGCTACGCTTGAAAGTTGAATCATTCACACGATTCATACCATCACGCCCCAAACTGAAAGAAAACTCAAAACCGGCTTGCTGCGCTAGTTTTTCCAGTTGCTCATTCACAGCGCCATAAGGCCAAATAATTGCTTTCGGATTAACACCAACTTCTTTTTTCAAAACAGCGTAGGATTTTTTCAAATCCTGCAAAATACGTTGTTGATATTCTGCATCAGTTTCATAACGTGATTGCGATTTTAAATAGGTATAAGAAGTTGCAGCCGGTTGCTCATTGCCTTGAGGATTGGCCAATACACCATGATGCAAATCATCACTATGGCTTGCAAACTCGGCTAACCCCGATGCTTGCATTTCACGAACTTGAGCCCAGTTCACCAAGTTACCCTGCCCATAAGCTTCATAACCTGCCTGAGTATTGCCATTTAACCAACTGGTTGGAAGAGCAAAAACTGCTGGAATTTTATATTGCTTAAGTAAAGGAAATACTCGGCTATAACTACTCAACGCACCATCATCGAAGGTAAGTAGAATAGAGTTATGAGGTAATTCTTTACTTTGCTTACGCGCCTCTTCAATATCTTTCAGACGAATTGGTTTCCAATCAGACTGACTGAGCCAATCAAGAAATTGCGCCAGATTATTAGTCTGAATCGCATAAACATCACGGTCGCCTTCCTTTAGTACGTCATCTCTCACATCATGAAAAGTTAAAGAAACCGTATGATTTTTTGGTAGTTCAGTTTCAATGCGGGCATGAGAAAACTGTACGGGTAATAATGTTGAAGCAAACACACAGCTCAACATTTTTAACTTCATATTATTCATTAAAAACGCCCTTCAAATCCAAAAATACCGTAGGTATGTTGTTCATCATGACCGTCGTATGGATGGTATTGCCAACCAATTCCATAATTAAGTTGCCAGGTCCGTGAGAGCTGCCATTGATGTTGATATTGCAAAGAATATGTTGGTCGAGCTGAGTAATCTGCTTGTTTATAAAGCCCGACTCCAGCTTCAAAATGCTGCTTAAATGAGCGTTCATATTCTCGCCAAGTGATCCAGTCATGGCTTAAATTCAACTCAGCACTGTAGTGATTGCTTGGGCTAAAGTAAGCTGTCTGATCTTGGCTATTACTGCCATAAAATCCACGAACGGTTCCGTAGGTAATATGGTGAGGCGCATCAAATAATCGCTCGCGCCAAAAAGTAGAAAATTCTTGTTGTTTATTACCATCGCTTATATCGGTTAAGCCATAACTCGCCCCAATTTGACGTGACTCATCTTTTTGCCATGTCAAAGCGGCACGGTAAGCTTGCCCATCCTCACCAGCGTCAATTGCCTGCAATGGAATATTAGCTTGACTGTCATATTGCAATTGATATTGCCAGTGGTCGTTTAACCATTGCGACCAATCAAGACGGACCCCTGCTTGTCCACCATCTGTACTTTGCGACAAAATTGCCGACAACGCCTTACGGTTTGCTTGCCACTCAGCACCGACGCCATAACGTTGGTCATGCACATCACCAAAACGATATTCTCCGAAACGATCTTGATGCCAAGCAAATAGGCGATAATTATCTTTAATCCACGGGCTATTAAGACGAGTTTCCATTTCACGGTCTTTTAAACCATTTTGCCCACTCACAGAATCGCTATTCTCTGCTTTACTTTGGCCCCAAGTTGTTGAGTGCGAGATGGTTGCTCTATCACGATCGTCTAACTCTTTTCGACTTTTAACTACACCGCTATCTTCAGGATAATATTGCAAAAGAGTTTCTGTGCTTTTGCGCCACTCAGGAATATCCCCTAACGCCTGAGCATTTTGCATCTGGTTAATTCGAGTATCTTTAGCAACTGGTGTTAAGCCATTTAAACGATCAATTGTTTGTTTGGACTGTAAAGGTTTATCTCTCCAACGCTCAACACGAGCTAAATTATTAATTAAACCTTCGTTGGCAGGTGCAAGATCTACTTGTTTCTGGAAATGTTTTTCTGATTGATCCAAATGATTTGCATAAGCTAAATGCATACCTTGTAAAGCAATATAATCATCACGATCAGGGTGGCTCGATTTATCCACCCCTTTGGCTTGACTATATTTATACGTAGGGATTAACCGATCAACATCACTTAAAAGTTGTTCAGCTTCTTTATATTTTTCTTGTTCAATATAAGAATAATAAAGCCCCGTATATACCGTCATATCTGAATAGTTTTTTTCAGTCAGTAAGGTTTTAAAAGCAAGCTCAGCTTGTTGCGGCTGTCTTTCAGCCAAATAGCTATCAGCTATTGCATGACGAATATAGGCAGGTAGTTTTTCTAGAGGTACATTTAATTTAGTAAATTGATCTAATACCGTACGGCTACGTCCGCGGAAATCTAATGCATATATATAGTCATAATGGAATCTTAAATAATTAGGATCTGACGGTTGAATCAAAGGCTGCATTTGCTCGCCTTGCTTTAACACAGTATCAAGCTCAGCAAAAGCTTCACTATCTGCCATGCCTTCCCGATTCAAATATTTATAACGAGTAATTGCGTTATTTACACGTTGAGAAAATTCACTGACTTGTAGCCAGTGTTGCAACGATTCTGTTTGTGGATTTTTATCGCTGGCAAGCAATAACTGCTGAGCCTTGTTATAGGCCCCTACAGCCGCTAAGTCGTAACTGTATTCTTGTAAAACTGCGAAAGACTTCGGCTGCTGCTCATATGCTTGTTCAATTACAGATAAAGCATCTACAGGCGAATTGATAAGTCGATATGCATAGGCGATTTGTACAAGTTGATCAGTCTTCAGATTTTTAGTATTAATCTTTGCTAACTGTACTTTGCTATTTACAACATCTTTAGCTTCAGCATATAAAACTGCTAGCAAAATCTGTCCATCAGGCGTTTTTTGAATATTAAATTTATTTGACCAAGCAATCGCATCTTTAAAGTGTTTAAAATCACGTAAATTACGTATTAAAGGTAACTGTCCATATTCTGGAAAAGTAACTAAATTAATATTCGCTAAATGCTGAGAAAAAGTTACTAGATCTTTTTTTTCATTTGACATTACAACTAAATAATCAGCTAGCAATTTTTGATCATGCGGATAGGTTTTTAGCAATTGATCTAGTTGCAATATTGCTTGGTGAGTTTGTCCAGTTTTGTAAGTATGAATAGCTTGCTCTCGCAATTCATCCATTTGAGCGGCATATAAATTAAGTGGCAAGATATATACCAATGAAAAAACACATTTTTTTAGCATTTTGATAATCGGATAGTCCCATATCGAGGTGGGAAAGTATAATTAAAATCAAAAACTAATCACACAATACAAAAATAGTGTGATCTATTTATCACTTTTAAGTATTTGATGTATTTTTACATGATTTTTAAAAATATTTAGAAAAATTAATTAATTAGAATTTTTAAACTCACTCAAATATATACATTTCTTTTCAATACTCTTATTTTATTTCACAATTGGATCATAAAAACCTTACAGGCTGATAACCAATAAAAACGTTTTAATAACTTTTTGTTTTATATTTAAAACTTTTATTTTTCTCATGTTTTATATTTAAAACCATTCAATTTAATCACAAATAAATATATATAAATTGAATGGTTAAAATAAAGGTTTGACTAAATTAACCAATACGACGTTTTAATCCTGTCATTTGTAAAACGCGCGTTGAAATTTCTTCAATCGACATTTCCGTCACGTTTAAATATTTAATCCCTTCTGAAATATAGATTCCTTCAATTGCTCTAAGTTCCATTTGGCATTGACTAAAACTTGCATAGCGACTATTTGCCTTACGCTCACTGCGAATCGCAACTAATCGCTCAGCATCAATCATTAAACCAAACAATTTACTGCGATGCGGTCTTAGTACTGCTGGCAAACGGTTATCATCCAAATCTTCTTCTGTTAAAGGATAGTTTGCAACACGGATACCGAATTGAAGAGATAAGTAAATAGAAGTTGGAGTTTTACCCGAACGAGAAACGCCAATTAAGATTAAATCCGCTTTATCATAATGACGAGTACGCGCTCCATCATCATTATCAAGCGCAAAATGAACAGCATCAATACGAGCTTTATAAGATTCAGAATCGGTTACGGCATGTGTCTGCCCAACTAATGTCGTAGGAGGCGTACCTAACTCTTGTTCTAATTTGCTGATTAAACCTTCAAACACATCAAGATTAACTGCTTTAGCGGTATTAATGATTTCTCGTACGTGTGGATCAACTAAAGTGTCAAAGACTAAAGGTAGACAACCATCTTTGGTTTGACATCTATTAATTTCAATCACAACATCCATTGCCGCTTCTTCAGTTGTAATATACGGCATGATATGAATATCAAAATCAACATTGGGAAATTGTGCTAATAACGAATGTCCAAGAGTCTCGGCAGTAATTGCAGTTCCATCAGAAATAAAAAAAACGCTCCGTCTAAACTGTTTACTTTCTGACATTAAAATTCTCCTTAAACATTTGTCTTAGTGCTATATAATCTTTATAGTAAACTGATCTTACATGACTGTCGCTTAGTATAATTCTCAACTAAGCACTTTATTTTTATAATTTCATGCCAAGATAGACATTAATACTGCAAAAGTGGAGTGAAAACTTTGGAAGCGCGCGTAATCGGTCTAGAAAAATTAGGGAAACACGATGTCGAACTCGTAGGTGGGAAAAACTCATCTTTGGGTGAAATGATCAGCCATTTATCAAATGCTGGTGTATCGGTACCTGGCGGTTTTGCAACTACTGCTGATGCCTATCGTGAGTTCTTAGATCAAAGCGGTCTTAACGCTCGAATTCAAGCAGAACTTGCTCAACTCAACGTCGATGACGTAAATGCTCTTGCAGAAACAGGCGCTAAAATTCGTCAATGGATTGTAGAGACTCCACTCACTGCAGCCCTAGAACAAGAAATTCGCGCCGCTTTTACAACTCTTTCTAACGGCAACCCAGAAATCGCGGTTGCCGTTCGTTCATCTGCAACTGCTGAAGATTTACCAGATGCTTCATTCGCAGGTCAGCAAGAAACTTTCTTGAATATTCGCGGTATTGATAACGTTCTTATTGCGATTAAAGAAGTATTTGCTTCTTTATATAATGACCGCGCGATTTCTTACCGTGTACACCAAGGTTTTGACCATGACGTTGTTGCACTTTCTGCAGGTGTTCAGCGTATGGTTCGCTCAGAAACTGGCGCTGCGGGTGTAATGTTTACACTTGATACTGAGTCTGGTTTCCGCGAAGTTGTATTTATTACAGCATCTTATGGTTTAGGTGAAATGGTTGTACAGGGTGCAGTTAACCCAGACGAATTTTACTTATCTAAACCATTATTAAATGCTGGTAGACATTCAGTTTTACGCCGTAACCTTGGTTCAAAACACCAGAAAATGATTTATGGTGAAGAAGGTTCTGCTGGTAAATCAGTTGTTGTTGTTGATGTTGAAAAACAAGAGCGCCAACAATTTGCTTTAAATGATCATGAGTTACAAGAGCTAGCTAAACAAGCGCTTATTATTGAGCAGCATTACGGTGCGCCAATGGATATCGAATGGGCAAAAGATGGCGATGATGGTCAAATTTACATTGTTCAAGCTCGCCCTGAAACAGTAAAAAGCCGTCAAAATGTAGGCACAATGGAGCGCTACCTTCTTAAACAAAGAGGTACTGTTCTTTGTGAAGGCCGTTCAATTGGTCAACGTATTGGTTCTGGTAAAGTCCGTATCATTAATTCAATTAAAGAAATGGACAAAGTTCAAGAAGGCGACGTTCTTGTATCAGATATGACCGATCCTGATTGGGAACCGGTAATGAAGCGTGCGGCGGCAATTATTACTAACCGCGGTGGTCGTACATGTCACGCGGCAATTATTGCACGTGAACTTGGTGTACCTGCTATTGTAGGCTGTGGTAACGCAACAGAAGTATTGACTGATGGTCAAGAAGTAACTGTTTCTTGTGCTGAGGGTGACACTGGCTTCATTTACGAAGGTGCTTTAGATTTTGAAGTTCAACGTAACTCAATTGAATCTATGCCTAAGCTATCGTTCAAAATTATGATGAACGTAGGTAACCCTGACCGCGCGTTTGACTTTGCTCAAATTCCAAATGAAGGTATTGGTCTTGCTCGTCTTGAGTTCATTATTAACCGTATGATCGGCGTGCATCCTAAAGCCCTACTCAACATTGATAGCCTACCGCGTGAAACTCGTGCTGCGGTTCTAACTCGTACTGCGGGTTATGCTTCACCAGTAGATTTCTATGTTGAAAAATTGGTTGAAGGTATTGCGACTCTTGCTGCTGCATTCGGTGACAAGCCTGTTATCGTTCGTATGTCTGACTTCAAATCAAATGAATATGCAAACTTGATTGGCGGTAAGTTATACGAGCCTGAAGAAGAAAACCCGATGCTAGGTTTCCGTGGTGCAAGCCGTTATGTATCTGATAACTTCCGTGACTGTTTCGAATTAGAATGCCGTGCACTTAAAAAAGCTCGTGATGAAATGGGTTTAACCAATATTCAAATCATGATTCCTTTTGTACGTACTGTATCTGAAGCAAAACGCGTTATTGAGTTACTTGCACAAAATGGTTTGAGACGCGGTGAGAATGGCTTAAAAGTAATCATGATGTGTGAATTACCAACTAACGCTTTGTTAGCTGAACAGTTCCTAGAGCATTTTGATGGCTTCTCTATTGGTTCGAATGACTTAACTCAGTTAACCCTAGGTCTTGACCGTGACTCAGGTATTGTTTCACACCTATTTGACGAGCGTGATGCAGCAGTTAAAGCACTTCTTTCAATGGCAATTCATGCGTGCCGTAAAGCGGGCAAATATGTAGGCATCTGTGGTCAAGGTCCTTCAGACCATCCAGATCTTGCAAAATGGTTAATGGAACAAGGTATTGAGTCTGTTTCTCTTAATCCAGACTCAGTTTTAGATACATGGTTCTTCCTTGCTGAAGAAAAAATCAAGCAAATCTAATATGTTATAAAAAAAGGCCCATCCGTGGGTCTTTTTTCATCTTTAGAATAGAGAATTTTTATTTATGCAAATTTACTTGGCACGTAATAATCAACAAGCTGGGCCTTACACCTTAGAACAAGTAAATCAAATGTTGGCTAGCCAACAAATTTTGTTAACTGATTTAGCTTGGCATGAAGGCATGACAGAATGGAAAGCTTTAGGAGAATTAACCCAAGGTAAACTTGTATATCAACCTATCGGTTATTCTGCACCTGTCATAAACACAAACAGCTCACCTAACGAAACTATTCGTCAAATTCGTGTAGAACCTAAAATTCACGAACTTGCCTCTATTCCATCTCGAGCTTTGGCAAAAATTATTGACTTATTGCTTTGGTTACCAATAGCCGCAATTCCGTCTTTTTTCTTTAATGAATCTCAGTATAAGCAATTATTTGAATTGCAAAAACAAATGCAATCAGCTGAAGTTGCTTCAACTAAAGCAGCAGAGCTACAACATCAACTTTTTACTTTAATTCCTATTGAAGCTTGGCATTCTATGCTTGTTTACGTCGTAATCATGCTTGCAATTCAAGCCTTTCTTTTAACAAAATATGGGCAAAGTATAGGTAAGAAAATTGTTGGAATTAAAATTGTAGATGCCGAGAGCAATGGTAAAGTTAATTTAACTCGCATCTTCTTATTAAGAAGTATTGTTTTCATCATACTCAACTTGTTGTTTATGCCTATTAGTACAATTATTGACTACGCTTTTGCATTAGGGCAAAAGAGACAGGCACTACATGACAAAATTGCAAGAACAAAAGTGATCAAATGATAGTGAATGACTCATTCATTTAAGGTCTAAAAAAAAAGGAGGCACCTCGCCTCCTTTTTTCTATAGAGAGTTGATATTTAAATAAAAGCTCCATATAGATTGGATACCCTACAAAAAAAATCGGGTTTTAAAACAATTATTTCAGACTACTTTATGTATAGCTTAGTTTGTCGATATGAGGCATAATGCCCTACAACGTAGCGGTGTCATATAATTGAGAAGTCTAAATTTAAGGATTAGCGTTCTCAATCATGCGACACTTTAATCGCTATCCCATATTTAATTAGGGAATGGGACTCTTCACCGAGGTTGTAAAATGAGACAAACGATTTTAGCTGTATTGTCTTTATCAACGCTTGCCGCACTTTTGACTGGGTGTGGTGGTGATATGGTACTTCTAAACTCTAAAGGTCCAGTTGGTCAAGGTCAAAGTGACCTTATGATGACTGCGATCTATTTAATGTTACTTGTGGTGATTCCTTCAATCATCATGGCATTATGGTTTGGTTGGAAATATCGCGCGTCAAATAAAGATGCAGACTATAAACCTACATGGGCACACTCAACTACAATTGAAGTTGTAGTATGGGGTATCCCTGTCATTATTATTGGTATTCTAGCTTGGTTAACTTGGTGGGGTTCCCACAAGTATGACCCATACCGTCCTTTAGAATCAGATAAAGCTCCTTTAACTATTCAAGTTGTTGCAGAACAGTTTAAGTGGATCTTCATTTATCCTGAACAAAACATTGCAACTGTTAACGAAGTACGTTTCCCTGAAAAAACTCCGTTAAGCTTTAAAATCACCTCTAACTTTACAATGAACTCATTCTTCATTCCACAGTTAGGCGGCCAGATTTATGCAATGGCAGGTATGCAAACTCACCTTCATTTGTTAGCAAATGAAACTGGCGTATATCGTGGTTTCTCTTCTAACTACTCAGGTTACGGTTTCTCTCAAATGCGTTTCAAGGCGCATAGTGTTACAGAGCAACAGTTCAACGAATGGGTAGCAGCTGTAAAAGCGGGTAATGGTTCTACTATTAATCCAGAAGCAGTTCAAAAAACTACGCTTGACCAAGCTGAATTAGCAACCTTACGTGATGGTGACCGTTCTAAGCACCAGATCGAGCATTTAGTAAATCGTGCTAAAGCTGCTGGTGATCAAGAAGCGCTTGCTAAAGCTGAAGCTATGAAACCGTTCCCGACTAAGCCACACCCTGTGACTTATTACTCTTCAGTTGAACCACAATTGTTTGAAACAATTATCAACCATTATATGAGTAACTATCATGGTGTTGACCACTCTGCTGCGCATGCAACAGCTGAACACGCTGCTCAAGGGGAATAAGACATGGATATGATTTTTGGTAAACTGGGTTGGGACTCTATCCCGACAGAGCCAATCGTGCTTGTCACCATGGTCCTTATGGCACTTGGTGCAATTGTTGTGCTTGGCGGTATCACCTATTTCAAAAAATGGGGATACTTGTGGAATGAGTGGTTTATTACGGTAGACCATAAAAAAATTGGTATCATGTACATTCTTGTATCTGTGGTCATGCTTTTGCGTGGTTTCGCCGATGCAATTATGATGCGTCTACAACTTTTCCTCGCTAAAGGCGGCGGCGAAGGTTATCTACATCCAGACCATTACGACCAGATCTTCACCGCACACGGTGTAATCATGATCTTCTTCGTAGCAATGGGTCTTGTTGTTGGTATGATGAACATCTCTGTACCATTACAGATTGGTGCTCGTGACGTTGCATTCCCATTATTGAACTCTTTAAGCTTCTGGTTATTCGCTGGTGCTGCTGGTTTGATGATGCTTTCACTTGTATTAGGTGAATTTGCTGCGACTGGTTGGATGGCTTACCCTCCTCTGTCTGGCATTCAATATTCTCCTGGTGTAGGTGTTGACTACTATATCTGGGCACTTCAGGTTTCTGGTCTAGGTACGCTTTTATCTGGTGTTAACTTCTTCGTTACCATCATAAAAATGCGTGCACCTGGCATGAAATTAATGGACATGCCTATTTTTACGTGGACTTCACTTTGTACGGCTGTATTAATCATTGCATCGTTCCCTGTATTAACAGGTACACTTGCAATGTTAACTCTAGACCGTTACTTCGGTTTCCATTTCTTCACAAATGAGCTTGGCGGTAGCCCAATGCTTTATGTGAACTTGATCTGGACATGGGGTCACCCTGAAGTATATATCTTAGTATTACCAGCATTTGGTCTATACTCAGAAATCGTTGCAACCTTCTCTCGTAAAGCGTTGTTCGGTTACAAGTCTATGGTGTATGCAACTATCGCGATTACAGTTCTTGCGTTCGTTGTATGGCTTCACCACTTCTTTACCATGGGTGCTGGTGCGAACGTTAACGCGTTCTTCGGTATCATGACCATGGTTATTGCGATTCCTACTGGTGTGAAAATCTTCTCTTGGTTATTCACCATGTATAAAGGTCGCATCACCTTTACTACTCCAATGTTGTGGACGCTTGGCTTCCTTATTACATTTGGTATCGGTGGTTTAACTGGTGTACTTATGGCTGTTCCACCTGCGGACTTCCTTGTACACAACTCATTATTCTTGATCGCTCACTTCCATAACGTAATTATCGGTGGTGTGGTGTTTGGTATGTTTGCCGGCATCATTTACTACTGGCCAAAAATGTTTGGTTGGAAGCTCAATGAAGCATGGGGTAAAGCTGCGTTCTGGTTCTGGTTCTTCGGTTTCTATTTTGCATTCATGCCACTTTATATCCTTGGTTTCATGGGTATGACTCGTCGTTTGAATACATATGACAACCCAGAATGGGATCCTTACCTTGCAATTGCATTATTTGGTGCTGTTCTCGTTGCGATTGGTATTGCATGTTTCTTAATGCAAATCATTGTTGGTTTCTTACAACGCAAAGACAACATGGACCTTACAGGCGATCCATGGGATGCACGTACGCTTGAATGGGCGACTTCTTCCCCTGCTCCGTTCTATAACTTTGCGCATGAACCAGATGCAAGCGGTATTGACCGTTTCTGGACTGACAAAGAAAATGGTGTAGCATACGCACGTAACACTAAATATGAAGACATCCACATGCCGACTGATCGTGCTGCTGGTTTTGTCATTGCAATGTTCATTACTCTTCTTGGCTTTGCACTCATCTGGCATATTTGGTGGCTCGTTGTTGTTTCATTCGTTTCAGCTGTTGTTAGCTTGATCGTAAGCTCATTCACTAAGAATGTTGATTACTACGTTCCTGCTGCTGAAGTTGAGCGTATTGAAAACGAACGCTATGCTTTACTTGAAAAACACTTGAAGAAGGACTAAGGAAATGGCTGAAGTACTTCATCACGACAACCACGGCCACGATGGTCATCATGAACATGATGATACTGACTTAACGGTCTTTGGTTTCTGGACATACTTGATGAGTGACTTGATTCTTTTCGGATCACTCTTCATTGCGTTCGCTGTATTAAGCAGTCATATTCCACCAGGAACTCCAAGTGCATATGACCTGTTCCATGATTCATTAGGCTACGTTTTAACTGAAACATTTGCCTTATTGATTTCATCGGTAACTTTCGGTTTTGCTGTACTTGCATCTTATAAAAAGAATGTAAATCAAGTTATTACTTGGTTATTTATTACATTCCTTTTTGGTGCAACGTTCATTGGAATGGAGCTTTATGAGTTCCATCACCTTGTAGAAGAAGGTCATGGTCCAACTCACAGTGCATTCTTATCATCGTTCTTTACTTTGGTTGGTACACACGGTATCCACGTAACTTCTGGTTTAGTGTGGATGTTGGTATTGATGTATCAAATCAAAACTAAAGGTTTGACATTACCGAATACACGTCGTCTAGCTTGCTTAAGCTTGTTCTGGCACTTCCTTGACATCGTTTGGATCTGTGTATTCAGCGTCGTTTACTTACTGGGAGTTCTCTAATGAGTAGTCATGACCATAATGCTGCAGGTGCGTCACACGGTAACTTTAAGCAATACACTGTTGGATTTATCCTTTCTGTTATCCTCACCATCATCCCGTTCGGGATGGTGATGGCGGGTGGTTTCAGTCGTGGCATCTTAGTTACAGTAATTGCTATCGCTGCTGTTGCTCAGGTTCTTGTACAACTTGTGTACTTCCTACACATGAATACATCATCTGAACAACGCTGGAATATGATTGCATTCATCTACACAATCTTATGTATCGCTGTGCTTTTAATCGGTTCTGTGTGGATTATGAATTACCTTCACTACAATATGATGATCTAAACTGATTGTCATGTTGAAAAAATATCTATTCCTGACTAAACCAGGAATTCTCTTCGGTAATTTCATTACCACCTTAGGCGGCTTTTTCTTAGCCGCCCAAGGCTCTATAGACATCTTATTATTACTACTCACCTTACTTGGAACAACTTTAGTTGTCGCTTCTGGTTGTGTTGTAAATAATGTGATAGACCAAGACATCGACACAAAAATGCAGCGCACGCAAAACCGTGCATTAGTCAAAAAAACCATCTCTCCTACTGTTGCACTTATATATGCATTTGTTCTTGGACTTATCGGTTTTAGTATTTTGTGGTTTGGTGTAAATGCTTACGCTTTCTTGTTTGCAATGATTGGTTTTATTGTCTATGTCGGTTTTTATAGTTTGTGGACAAAACGTACCTCAATTCATCAAACCGTCATTGGTAGTATTTCCGGAGCGAGCCCTCCTGTTATTGGTTATACAGCAGTAACTCATCATTTTGATGTAGCCGCTTTACTTTTGTTTTTAGCTTACGCGCTATGGCAAATGCCACATTCATGGGCAATTGCTATTTATCGTTTTGACGATTACAAAAATGCGGGAATTCCCATTCTGCCTGTTGCACGTTCTATTTATCGTACGAAAATAGAGTGTGTCATTTATATTGTGTTGTTTGCAGCCGTATTGAATGGTTTATATTGTTTTGGCTATACCAATATATTTTTTCTAGTAACCTTTAATGCATTAACAGCATATTGGTTCTATTTATCAATTATTGGCTTTAAAGCTGAAAATGACCAACTTTGGGCTAAACGTTTTTTCCTTTACTCGGTCATATTAATTACCCTGTTAAGTTTGAGCTTTAGCTTTACCTATCAATCCCCTGCTCCAAATCTTCCTCTCTTTTAAATAAGGGAGGATTTCCTCCTCGATAGTAAAGAAGTTTTACTTTTCTCATCAAAAGATTTGTTTTTAGTCGAACTTTTACTTATAATTCAGCCTTCGCAAATTTTGCGACATAACTTTCAAGTTATGACTCCTTGCTTCTAATTTTTTATTTATTAGGGGCTGTTTAAACCGTAAGGAGCTGACAATGCGTCATTACGAAATCGTACTTTTAGTACACCCAGATCAAAGCGATCAAGTTGTAGGTATGGTTGAACGCTATATCTCTCAGATCAAAGAAGCTGAAGGTCAAATTCACCGTTTAGAAGATTGGGGCCGTCGTCAATTGGCTTACCCAATTAACAAAATTCACAAAGCGCACTACATTCTTATGAATGTTGAGTGTGGTCAAACTACACTTGATGAGTTAGAAGAATTGTTCCGTTATAATGACGCGATCATTCGTAACCTTATCATTCGTCGTGAACACGCAATCACTGAAGAGTCATTGCTTGCTAAAAGTGCTGAAGAAAAGCGTGCGCGTAAAGCTCAACGTGAAGAAGCACAGCAAGTTGCTCAAGACGCTGAATAAGGAGAACATCAATGGCACGTTTTTACCGTCGTCGCAAGTTCTGCCGCTTTACAGCTGAGAATGTTGTGTACATCGACTACAAAGATATCGATACTTTAAAACAGTACATCACTGAAAACGGCAAGATTGTTCCTAGCCGTATCACTGGTACTAAAGCTCGTTATCAACGTCAATTAGCTCTTGCTATCAAGCAAGCTCGCTACTTGTCTTTGATTCCGTACACTGACAACCATAAGTGAGGTGATCTGTGGACGTTATCTTATTACAACGCATTAAGAACCTTGGTAAATTAGGCGATAAAGTATCAGTTAAAGCTGGTTACGGCCGTAACTTCCTTATCCCTCAAGGTAAAGCAGTTGCAGCTACTGAAGCTAACACTGCTGCTTTCGAAGCTCGTCGCGCTGAACTTGAAAAGCAAGAAGCTGAAATTTTAGCTGCTGCTCAAGCACGTGCTGAACAATTGAATGAAGTTAACATCGTTATCACTGCTAAAGCTGGTGACGAAGGTAAACTCTTCGGTTCTATCGGTACTCGTGACATCGCTGACGCTTTAACGAATGCTGGTCTTACAGTTGACCGTGCAGAAGTTCGTTTACCGAATGGCGCGCTTCGTCACACTGGTGAATTCAACATCGCAATCCAATTGCATCATGATGTTGTTGCAGAAGTTCTCGTTACTATCGTATCTGAGTAATTTCTCATCAAAAAAAGAGCATGCTTCTGCATGCTCTTTTTTTATGTGCCCTATTTTTAAAATAAGATATATTAATTCCTGATCAGTTCTTTAGTTTAATTGGTTTTTTAATTAGGTAGTTTATTTCATTTTGTTTTAAGATAGTTCTCGGCCTCACAGGCTATTTGCGTACATCTTTCTTTATCATCAGGTCTAATTATGTCTCAGGCGAATGCCACTTCTTTAACTCTTTCATCTCCAACAGAAAATAAGACGAGTGAATCAGGCCAACTTAAAGAGTTTCGCACTCCCCCACACAATTTAGCCATTGAGCAGGCTGTTCTTGCGGCCTTAATGACAGTTGCCGAATCTTTTGAGCAAGTCAGCGACTTATTAAAAGAAAATGATTTTTATGCAACACGTCACAAATATATCTATCGTGCCATTGAGAAACTAGCACAAGAAAACTCTCCTTATGATGCTGTATTAGTAAGTGACTGGCTATTAAAACAAAATTTACTCGATGCAATTGGTGGCGAAGAGTATTTAATGCAGCTTATGGCTGATTCGCCATCAAGTTTCTATAACTTAGAAACGTATGCCAGTAAAATTAAAGAGTTCTCTACACTTCGCAGCATGATTAAAGTCAGTACTGAAATTTTACAAAATGCTTATGACACAAAAGGTCGTGGCGTTAGTGAAATTCTAGACTTGGCCGAAACGAGTATTTTCTCTTTAGCAGAACAGCACAATAACAATAAAAAGGATGCAGGTCCCAAATCTATTAGCTCTGTTACTGCCGATGTAATTAGTAAACTTGATGAACTCTCAAAACTAGATGGCAATATTACAGGTTTAACCACAGGCTTCTTAGAACTTGATAACAAAACATCAGGTATGCAGCCAGGTGACTTAATTATTGTTGCTGCACGTCCATCGATGGGGAAAACTACTTTTGCCATGAATTTGGTTGAAAGTGTTTTGCAATATAACAAGCTACCCGCTCTGGTATTCTCTATGGAGATGCCAGCAGACTCGATTGCGATGCGTCTTATTTCTGCAATGGGTAAAGTTCACCAAGGGCATTTACGTTCGGGTAACTTAGATGCAGATGAATGGACCAAGGTGACTGGTACCATTTTACAACTTCAACAAATGCATTTGTATATTGATGACTCATCTGCCCTACCTCCAACGGAACTTCGTGCCCGCGCTCGACGCGTTGCAAAAATGCATGATGGCAAAATTGGATGTATCATGGTCGATTACTTGCAGCTCATGAAAGTTCCAGGCATGGGTGATAACCGTGTAGGTGAGATTTCCGAAATTTCACGTAGCTTGAAAGCATTAGCAAAAGAAATGCAATGCCCAGTTATCGCACTTTCCCAGCTCAACCGAAGTCTGGAAAACCGTCCAAATAAACGCCCAGTAATGTCCGACTTACGTGAATCTGGTGCGATCGAGCAGGATGCCGACTTAATTATGTTTATTTACCGTGATGAGGTTTATAACAAAGAGTCGAAAGAAGCTGGTACCGCAGAAATTATTATTGGTAAGCAGCGTAACGGTCCGATTGGTTCAGTCCGTCTTGCCTTTGAAGGTCAATATACTCGATTTAGTAATCTCTCTCCTGAGTATTACAGCCAATATGATGATGAAGAATAAACTCTATCTCTAGCCCAAAGGAGTAAATGAGGGTGCGCCAAGCAACAGTTTATATTGATCGCAATGCGCTTCAATATAATTTAAACCGTGTCAAACAACTCGCAGCAAATTCAAAAATTGTAAGTATGGTGAAAGCTAATGCTTATGGACATGGAATCAAAGACTGTTTAGCAGCCTTAAATGCCTCAGATGCCTTTGGTGTCGCCTGCCTACAAGAAGGTTTAGAAATTCGTGAACTCGGATTTCAACAACCTGTTACTTTAATTGAAGGGGTATTTTCTGAAGATGAAATGCCAATTGCAATTGAACAAAAATTTGAATGTGTGATTCACCATCAACAACAATTTGAATGGTTAATTAAATATAAGCAAAAATACATCGCTCAAGATTTAAAAGTCTGGGTTAAGCTTAATAGCGGCATGAACCGTTTAGGCTTTAAAGTTACTGAAATTATTAAAGTTATTAAAAACTTAAAAGCCGAAGGATTTACCTGTGTGCTGGCGATGCATTTCGCAAATGCAGATGTAGACCACCCGCTTAACGAACAACAAAAGCAACAATTTTTACAAGTTAAACAAGCTTGTGATCCAGTTTTAGCATCTTGCTGTAACTCTGCTGCTATTTATAAATGGCCAGAATTACATTTTGATTATGTTCGTCCGGGTATTATGCTTTACGGCGCCTCACCTTTTGCTGATAAGACAATCCATGTTCTTGACTTAAAACCAGTCATGACTTTTTCAGCAGAAGTCATTGCACTCAACCATATTCAGACTAATGAGCATGTTGGTTATGGCTCCACTTTTTGTGCAAAGCAAGCTATGGATATTGCGATTGTTTCTATAGGTTATGGTGATGGTTATCCACGAGCTTATATTAAACAGAACTATGTCGCTATTGACAAACAGCTCTGTGCGGTTGTAGGCCGAGTGAGTATGGATATGCTTGCAATCGATGTGACAGGTCTGCAAATAAAATTAGGTACGCCAGTCGAACTCTGGGGTGCACACCGTCTAGTGGATGATGTTGCGGATGCAAACGGAACGATAGGATATGAATTACTCTGTCGCCTAAGCAATCGTCCCACTCGTAAAAGCAGTTAAATAATAAAATTAAAAAAAATCCAAGCATGCTTGGATTTTTTTATATATGTACTCAAAATTTTATCGCCAGTAGTCATCAGTCGGTTTTGGCATTTCCTGTAAGCCACGGCGTAGAGTATCCGACCATTGCCGACTAATTTGTGAAAAATAAGGATCATCTTCTGTAATTCGTTTTCCCATCGGAATTACAAAGCTATCTTTCATATAAATCAATGCATCCAGTGGTAAACCAACAGAAACATTTGAACGTAAAGTTGAATCAAAAGAAATTAAGCTACAACGTAATGCATCATCTAATGGCATTGCATAATATAAAGCCCTGTCCAGAATCGGTTTGCCATATTTACTTTCACCAATTTGAAAATAAGGCGTATCCGTCGTTGCACAAATAAAATTGCCTTGTGGATAGACATTATAAAGTTGCATGTCACCACCTTTAATCTGTCCACCCACCAAAATACTACAGGCATAATTCATTTGTTCTTGGGTGTCCGAACTAATATCCTCTAAAACAGCTTTTAAAGTTTTACCTATGAGTTCTGCTGCCTCGAACATCGTATTAACACTATATAAATTAGGCTCTTGCTGCAAAGTAAGTGCATTTTGCAAATGACCTATAACAGCTTGTGTTGTGGCTAAATTACCGGCTGTTTGCAAAGCAATAAAACGTTCTCCGGTAACGCCGAAAGTATGCAATTTTCGGAACACAGAAATATGGTCAACTCCTGCATTAGTCCTCGTGTCACTAATAAACACTAAACCTTGTTCCAATCTTAGCGCACAACAATAAGTCATTTCATTCTCTTTACATTCAACATGCCAACACTTGAACCACAGACATCATGTTCTCAACTCCACCTTGCTCTCTTACACCACGAATAGGTGCCACATCAAGATAGTCACGGCCAACTGCAAGGTAGATATGATGTTTGGGTGTAAACAACTGATTGCTTACATCAAAACAATACCATTGATTTTCTACAAATACTTCCGCCCAAGCGTGACTGGCAAGGTGCGGATAGTTTTGATCAAATAGATAACCAGAGACATAACGTGCTGGTAATTGTAGCGCACGACACATTGCAATTAAAACATGAGCATGATCTTGGCATACACCTTCTCCAGCATGAAAGGCTTCAGTTGCAGTTGTCTGAACTGAAGTACTTTCAGGCTGATAAAGTATTTTCTGCAAAATATATTCACTTAATAATGCAATATGCTGTCGATCTTTGACTACTACAATATTTCTAGCAAAATCCAACATTTCTGAATCACATCGGGTTGCACCTGTCATCTGCAAAAACAAATTTGTAGGTGTAGATAAATTTACACAACCCAGCTCTAAATCTTGAAGCTCAACAATCCCTTGAGCCATGAATGTAAGATGTTGGTATTGATAGCGCTGACTAGCCGTCATCCAGACATTGTTAAATATGTCCCTTTTGATCGTTTTGTCACCCGGCACGCTAATTGCCCAATTCATAACATGTTGATGTGGCGATGTTTGAGGCATCATTTTAATATACTGAATACTGTTTTGAGCAGTTTCCGTATAGCTATAATGCGTTTGATGATTAACCATCAATTTCATAATCAGACCTCAAACATATTTTCCAACTGCTGCGTAAAAGTATAATAAGCATCCCAAGTAAGTTGCTGCTTCAGCACTTGCCAATTTTGATTTATATTCTCCCACCCTAAATCAGCAAGCCGCTTCACCAAAATATCTAGCTCCAACACCAGAGGAGATAAATCTTGCCCAAAACGTAACTCAATATCAAATTGCTCTATTTTTTGACCTAAATGCAGAAATAAACAAACATCTTCATTTTCCGCTTCTAGTATTTGAGTACATTGTCCAACCGCATTTCTCAAGATTTCAGGTTGAGCTTGTAGCGTGTTAATAACATGATTTAATTCTGCATAAGCCTTTGATGACAATATACCTCTTAGTTCCTGAATATTATCTTTAGCAATAATGAACTGGTTCAGTAATGAAAATGTTTGCTTCTTGTCTAACATATAGTGATTTAGTAATTCAGCATTTTCTATAACCAAACCAAATGCTGCTGCAAATTTTGTTGCTTTCTCATCTTGTGTAAAGGGTAAATGAGAGGCTGCGAATTTAATTCGCATTAAATATCGACCCAACCAATATATTTGATGCGCACTCGAATTGAGTAAAACCATAAAGTTCCTCTTTAACCTACAATCAGGAATGTAATGTTTCGACAACCCATGTATCTTTTATACCGCCACCTTGGGACGAATTTACGACTAGAGAGCCAGCCTGCATCGCCACACGTGTTAAGCCACCCGGTACTATTTCTGTACGATAAGGTGAACTCAATACAAATGGACGTAAGTCGATGTGACGTTCAGCCACCCCTCCTGTAGTTAAAGTCGGAGCAACAGATAAAGCTAAGGTAGGTTGTGCAATGTACATATGAGGGGTTGCGATCAATTTTTTCCTAAAGTCATCAATTTCACACGAGCTTGCTTTAGGCCCAATTAACATGCCATAACCACCCGAACCCTGTGCTTCTTTAACAACCAATTGATCTAAATTAGACAGCACATAATCTAAATGTTCATCTTTACGGCACTGATAAGTAGGTACATTTTTTAAGATTGGTGTTTCACCCAAATAGTATTGAATCATTTGGTCTACGTAAGGATAAATAGATTTATCATCAGCTACCCCTGTTCCAGGCGCATTTGCAATCACCACATTTTTTTGCAAATAAGCAGACATAAGACCTGCCACGCCTAATGCACTGTCTGGTCGGAATGCTAATGGATCTAGAAAATCGTCATCTAAACGGCGATAAATTACATCTACTTTTTGACGCCCGCGAATAGTTTTGACAAAAACTTGATCATTTTCTACAAATAAATCCCGATTTGTAACTAGTGGGACATCCATTTCACGTGCCAGAAAAGCATGCTCATAAAAAGCACTGTTAAAACGTCCCGGTGTTAGTACCACCACAAAAGGCTGGTCCGCAGGTGAATTCTCCTGCAAGATTTCTTTTAAAAGTTTTGGATAATGCTCAATTCCCTGCAAATTATTGGCTGCACATAGCTCCGGCATCAATTGTTGGCTAATGTTTCGGCTTTCGATCATGTAAGACACACCAGAAGGTGTTCTTAAATTATCCTCCAATACAAAAAACTCTCCCTCACCATCACGGATAATATCAATTCCGCTAATTTGTGAATAAATTTTACCTTTCAAAGCATGTTTGAGCATGTGGGGTTGGAAAGCCTCATTCCCCATGATTTGATCTTCGGGAATCAGTTGTTCTTTTAAAATATGTTGTCCATGATAAATATCATCTAGGAAATAATTTAATGCTTTAACACGCTGTGCACAGCCCGAAGCTATTTTCTCCCACTGTTTTTTTTCAATTACCCGTGGAATTAAATCAAAAGGAATCGTTCGCTCTGTACCTTCTTTATCACCGTATACGTTAAAAGTAATTCCATGATAAAGAAAATGCTGCTTCGCTTGAGCATTTAATTCTTTTAACTCATCTAAAGTACGAATACTCAACCATTGTTCAATTTTTTTAGAAGCCGCTCCATTTGATGTCACATCATCCAGCATCTCATTAAAAAATTCTGATTTTAGCTGTTCAAATAGATTGGTTTGTACGGAAATATGTTCTAAAAAAGAGGTTGGGTTAATGAGTGCCGTAGTTGTCTGCTCTTGTATAAAAAAATCATTATCTATATGTAATTCATGCTCTTGTTCTGACATAACCACCTCGTCTTATCATTTATCTATATTTCATTTTTAAATAAGCAATTTCAGTGCCACTTATATATGTTTAATATTTTTACGGTGTTTTGTTATAGCTTTCTTCTTCTAAATCTTAACATCGATTGTAAAAGGTTCAGTAAACCGAATCTGACAAACTTGCTAAATGTGTAAAGATTTTTTATTGTGTTGACACCAAAGCAATTGGATATAGATGTATTACGCTTATGTCTGTAATAGAAAAAGAAACTTCGAATAGTTTATATCGCCAATGGCAGATCTTGTCTCGCCTTCCAACCGGTAAATGGATCGGAACACGGGAATTACAAGAAATGCTTGAACGTGAAGGTATTGATATCAGTTTAAGGACTATTCAGCGTGATTTAAATCAAATTGCTCAGCGCTTTCCGATTGAAAGCAATAAGGCCGTACCTCAGGGCTGGCGGTGGCAATCCGATGCGCCTATTCAGAGCTTACCGCACATGACGAGCTCTCAGGCAGTAACCTTTATGATGGTTGAGGAGCATCTTAAACACTTGCTTCCACCTAGTCTTCTTGATGAGATGGGACCTTGGTTTGACTTAGCTAAACGCAGTCTCTCTACACAAAACAATGTGAGACAATGGATTAACCGCGTACGCATCGTACCAGCAAGCCAACCACTTATTCCACCTGTAGTCGACCGTGCTGCTCAACAAGCAATTTATGAAGGTCTACTCCAAGACAAACAAATTGAATGTGTTTATCAGGCTCGAGTAAATCAAGGTGAAGACAAAACTTATATTTTAAATCCTTTGGCTTTGGTACAAAAAGGTGCAGTAATTTATTTGATTTGCACACGGCATGACAAAACTGAAGTCCAAACGTTTGCCTTGCACCGTTTTAAATCAGCAAAAGTCTTAGATAGTCGAGCACTGCATCCTGTCAATTTTGATATTGATCATTATATTGATTCAGGTGCTTTAGGCTTCAGAGTGGACTATAAACAGCCAACTGAATCAATCCAGCTCACATTAACTATGACAGAGCAAACTGCTAGAACTTTCTATGAAAGTCAGTTAAGTAAGGACCAAACTATCATTCCACTTGAAGAAAATATTGTAGAAGTTACCGCAACAGTACCTTTTACATCTCAACTTGTGTGGTGGCTACGTAGTTTTGGCAAAAAATTACTGCATATCGAACCAATTCAAGTACACAACGCTGTTCGAGAAATTGAATCTGAGAATAAATAGATATAAAAAAGAGAACCATAAGGTTCTCTTTAGATTTTGAATTATAATTTTCTTAATTTTATATTGGCTCTTATATTTATAGTTGTTTCAGATCAATCTGTTCTCCCCCCACAAAACTGATCTGCTCTTTCTTTTGCGCTATTTTGAACATGAACATTGGCATGCCATTTCATATCCATTGTAGCGAATTGATTTCATTGTCATGGTTAAAGCCCTCTTGTTTGAACGTGAATTTAATATAACTGGCTACCTGAAATATGTGAAATAAGAAAAAAAGGAAGCGAAATCTATTTTCTTCCTTAGGAAGTTTCCATATATTTTTTGAACAGAAAATAAAAAAGCCCAGTCTTAACTGGGCTTTTTGTACACTTAAATGATTAAGCTGTCTTCTTAATCATATTGTTTTTACGAATTGTGATCATTACAAGCTGAACAGCTGCTGGTGTAACACCAGGAATACGGCTTGCTTGAGCTAATGTTTCCGGAAGAACTGTTTTTAATTTCTGGGTAATTTCGCGAGATAAACCAGACACTACGTCATAGTCAAAATCGGTAGGAATTTTAGTTTCTTCAAGACGCTTTAACTGTGCCACATCTTCATGCTGACGGTTAATATAACCTTCGTATTTCACAGCAATCTCGATTTGCTCACCAACCTGCTCAGAAACTTCAGAACCAGTAAGCTCTGCAATTTGACCAAAGCTAATATTAGGGCGTTTAAGCAAATCAATTGCGCTACATTCTTTACTTAAGTCAGCACCCGTCATCTCGACGAATTTTTTACCCATAGAGTTATTTGGTGCTGCCCACAAATGTTGTAAACGAGAGGTTTCACGCTCAACCGCTTCCATTTTTTCACAATAAGCAGCCCAACGAATATCATCAACCAAACCAAGTTCACGACCAACAGTCGTTAAACGCTGATCTGCATTGTCTTCACGTAGCATCAAACGGTATTCCGCACGTGAGGTAAACATACGATACGGTTCTTTGGTTCCTAAAGTGATGAGGTCATCAACCAACACACCCATGTAAGCTTGGTCACGCTTAGGTGTCCACTCTTCTTGCTCCCAAGCACGGCGCGCAGCATTTAAACCAGCAAGTAAACCTTGAGCACCAGCCTCTTCGTAACCTGTCGTACCATTAATTTGGCCAGCAAAATATAGACCATTAATCGCTTTAGTTTCGAGGGTGAATTTCAAAGCTTGCGGATTGAAATAATCGTATTCAATCGCATAGCCGGGACGCAAAATATGCGCATTTTCCATACCACGAATAGAGCGAACAAGTTCAAACTGCACATCAAATGGAAGTGAAGTCGAAATACCATTTGGATAAAGCTCGTGTGTATCTAAACCTTCTGGTTCCAAAAATACTTGATGCGAGTCTTTATCAGCGAAACGGTGAATTTTATCTTCGATTGATGGGCAGTAACGTGGACCAACACCTTCAATAACACCGGTATACATTGGTGAACGATCTAAACCACCACGAATAATGTCGTGGGTTTTTTCATTCGTATGCGTGATATAACAATTTACTTGTTCTGGGTGCATAGAAGCATCACCCATGAATGACATGACTGGAGATGGGAAATCACCCGGCTGCGGAATCATGACTGAAAAATCAACCGAACGTGCATCAATACGTGGTGGAGTACCTGTTTTTAAACGACCAACAGGTAGTTTTAATTCACGTAAACGTTGAGCAAGTGCAATAGAAGGTGGATCACCCGCACGACCACCGCTTGATTTTTCTAAACCAACGTGGATTACACCGCCTAAGAATGTACCTGTAGTCAACACAACAGTTTTAGCATCAAAGCGAATACCCATTTGGGTAACTACACCTTTAACTGTATCACCTTCAACAATCAGGTCATCAGCTGCTTGCTGGAAAATATCAAGATTTGCTTGATTTTCCAAAGTATCGCGGATGGCAGCTTTATAGCGCACACGGTCAGCTTGAGCACGTGTTGCACGCACTGCTGCACCTTTACGCGAGTTTAAAATACGGAACTGAATACCACCTTTATCGGCAGCTAACGCCATTGCGCCACCAAGTGCATCAATTTCACGTACTAAATGCGACTTACCAATACCACCGATTGCTGGGTTACAACTCATTTGGCCCAAAGTCTCAATGTTATGGGTCAAAAGCAAAGTCTGTCGTCCCATACGCGCAGCAGCAAGGGCCGCTTCCGTACCTGCGTGACCGCCGCCGATAACAATAACATCATAAACTTTAGGGTAGTGCATGAGTACAAAACACCAGAAAAAAAAGACGGAACATTATAGCAAAATTATCTGCTTATTGATGTACATAATTACAAAATTGTCTTTACATGATTTACGGTACTCCACATGTTTTGACATTTTGTTGCATGAATTCAATACAAAGTGAATGTTTTTAAGAATTTTTCATCCTAGAATAAAAAATGTACAGCACTTCTACGACTTTAAAATTAACGCAACGAGAAGGAACACAAAATGAAAACGACTATGTTAAAAATCTTAACCGCATCTCTCCTTTGTTTTTCAGGCGTAACGTTTACCCACGCTGCGACGAATCATACTGCTAAATCGACTCATATGGCTAAATCAAGCAAAACAGCTAGTCATACTGCAGATTCAAGCAAATCAGTGATGCAAAAAGAACTTAGAGCTTGTATGAAAAAACAGCAAGGTGAATGGGTATCTTATAGCCATAATGGTGTAACCTTTAATGGTACTTGCGAACCAAATGAAAACGGTAAACTACAATTTAAAGCCCCTGCCCCTTAATCTGTTTTGACATAAGGTAGAAGAAGTCATTTATTTTCCGCCACATCTCATCAGTATTTTCAAAGGCGGCTCATTAAAGATGAGCCGCTTTCTTTTTTAAAATGGTCTAGTCCGCTACAATACGCCTTTAAATAAAATTTTTAGGTCCTTTTCGTGAAGTGGTTACAAATACACATTACCGTTGATCAAGAACAAGTTGAGTTCACAGAAACACTTTTAATGTCTCTAGGTGCGGTAAGCGTAACTCTGGATGATGCTGAAGATCAGGCTTTACTTGAACCATTACCAGGTGAAACACCTTTATGGAACAAAGTAATCGTGACAGGCATCTATCAACAAGACGAACAAGACCCAATTGATGTCGACACTTTAGAAGCTTTCTTAAAAGCACAACTTCCAGATGCTCCTATACGTCACGAAGAACTTGAAGACCAAGTATGGGAACGTGCATGGATGGATTATTACGAACCAATCCAAATTGGGGAAAAGTTCTGGATCGTACCTGAATGGCTAGAGCCACCAGAAGCTGATGCAACCAACATTAAGTTAGATCCAGGTCTTGCGTTTGGTACAGGTAACCATGCAAGTACTTTCTTATGCTTACAATGGCTAGGTAAAACTGACGTTAAAGATAAGATCGTGATTGATTATGGCTGTGGTTCAGGAATTTTAGGGGTAGCCGCTTTATTATTAGGTGCTAAAAAAGTATATGCCACTGATATTGACCCTCAGGCTGTTTTAGCAACAAAACAAAATGCTGAACTTAATGGGGTATTAGATGGACTATATGTAGACCTTCCTGAAGAATTCGATCAAGAGTTCAAACCTCAGCAAGCAGATGTTCTAGTTGCAAATATTTTGGCTGGTCCATTAATGGCACTTGCGCCAGAGTTTGCAAATTTAATTAAATCTGAGGGTGAGTTCGCACTCGCAGGTGTAATTGAAGAGCAAGTTGCTGATGTTTCAGGTGTTTATTCTGAATTTTTTGATATATTAGATGTCGAAAAGCGCGAAGAGAACTGGTGTCGCATTTCAGGAAAACGTAAAACAATAAATTGAGACTTTTAACTCATGAATGAAAAACAAACCCGCTGCCCTAAGTGTTTAACAGTTTATAAAGTATCTCTTACTCAATTGACTGTTGCTCAGGGTATGGTTTGTTGCCCTAAATGTGATTCGAGCTTTAATGCACTCACCCATCTGATTAATATTGAAAATCCTGTCATAGTTAACTCAACTACATTAGCCAATGGTTCAATGCAAACGAGATATATGACACATTCACATGTGTTAGATATCTTTGATCAAAAAGTTGAAAATTCCAATATTGATCTTTTAACTTATCTCAACAACTTAAATTATTTTCATAACGAACCTATTAATGCTCTGCCAAATCTTAATTTAGCTGAACAAACTTCCTCGCAAGAACAAGACAATAATAAAAAGCATAGTTGGCTGTACTACACGCTCTGGAGTTCTGCTAACCTTATTTTAATTTTAGTTTTTAGTTTTCAAATTCTCTGGTTTAATCCTAAGCTCATGCATGCAAGCCCGACCGTTAGCCATGCTTTTAATTATGTTTGCGGAATAATGCATTGCAATAAGTCAGCCGAACAATATCAACTTATTTATATAGAAAAGTTAAAACTCCGCAAAGTTGACACAAGTCATACGCAATTCTCAGGAATATTGCTTAATCAGAATGATAAAAGTATTGAACTTCCAAACCTAAAGTTGAGTTTTACAACAGAGCCAAACAAAACAGAAGAAATTATATTGACTCCCCAACAATATCTTGTTGAAAACTTACGAGGTATTCAACGCATTCCCTCTAATACTCCTTTCCGATTCCAATTTGAGCTAAACAAAAGCAAAAAAAGCCTATTAAATTATCGATTAGAAATTGTCCACCCCTAAAATGTAAAAAAAGTGAAAAAAAAATAAAAAAAAATGCAGTTAATTTGCTCACTTTTTCCTAGACAATGGTATGATACGCGCCACGAAAGCTTTGACTCATATACTCCTCGCTCTCAATCCAAAAAAAATACTGTTAAGCATGTGTGCTTTTCTACTTTAAGCACATAGCCTAACTTTTTTTGTTTTTGAGGGAGCTGTAACAAATATTTAACTATTGTTACGCTTATTTTTTATTCAATACGAAGAAATATGGCAAGCTAATTGTTCTTATGTTTTAGAGTCACTGTTTTAGGATCTAAAACAGGACTCCGTATTTTTAGACCACATTTATATACTACTTTATCCAAGTTAGTATTTGATTTTCGGATTAACTCGCATGAATAGCAAATCTCCTATTTTTACTGCACAATCTGATGTTGCTCTTCGCATCCACGTGGATCGCGCAGTTCGTCATTATTTTGCACAATTGCAAGGTGAGCAACCATCTCAGGTATATGACATGGTGCTAGCAGAAATGGAGAAACCTCTTTTATCTGTAGTTCTTGAATATACACGTGGTAATCAAACCCGTGCTGCAGAGATTCTTGGACTCAACCGTGGCACTTTACGTAAAAAGTTAAAAGCTCACGGTTTAATGAGTGAATAAATGATAAAATGCTCACGACTTCGTGGGCATTTTTTTATGCTTATTGGTTTTAATCCGTAGACTTGAAATTGTTGAATTAAACATCATGACTATTAAACGTGCTTTGATTTCTGTATCTGATAAGACAGGAATTGTCGAATTTGCTCAAAACCTTGCAGCTTTAGGGGTAGAATTATTATCTACAGGCGGCACATACAAGTTGCTTAAAGATAATAACATCGCAGTTGTTGAAGTATCTGAACATACTGGCTTCCCTGAAATGATGGATGGTCGTGTTAAGACATTACATCCAAAAATTCATGGCGGTATTCTTGCTCGTCGCGGCTTAGACGAAGCAGTAATGGAAGAACACAATATTGATCCGATTGATCTAGTTGTTGTAAACCTTTATCCATTCGCTGCGACAGTTGCAAAACCTGACTGTACTCTTCCTGATGCAATCGAAAATATCGACATCGGTGGTCCTACAATGGTTCGCGCAGCTGCTAAAAACCATGCTTCTGTAGGTATTGTAGTAAATGCTTCAGATTACGACACCGTAATCAATGAATTAAAAACTGCTGGTTCACTTTCTTATGAAACACGTTTTGATTTAGCTGTTAAAGCATTTGAACATACTGCTCAATATGATGGCATGATCGCTTCTTACTTAGGCGCTCGCGTTGGTAAGACCGAAGGTGAAGCTGATTTATTCCCTCGTACGTTCAACACTCAATTGAACAAAGCGCAAGATCTACGTTACGGTGAAAACCCACATCAATCTGCTGCATTTTATGTTGAAGCAAATGCAAAAGAAGCATCAGTTTCTACAGCAAAACAGTTACAAGGCAAAGAATTGTCTTATAACAACATTGCTGACACAGATGCTGCACTTGAATGTGTTAAATCATTTGCAAAACCTGCTTGTGTAATTGTAAAACATGCTAACCCTTGTGGTGTTGCTGTTTCTTTAGACGGCATTAAAGCTGCTTACGATTTAGCTTATGCAACAGATCCAGAATCTGCTTTCGGTGGCATTATTGCATTTAACCGTGAGTTAGATGTTGCAACTGCTCAAGCAATCGTTGACCGTCAATTCGTTGAAGTTATTATTGCTCCAAGTATTGCTGATGGTGTGCTTGAAGTTACTGGTGCTAAGAAAAACGTACGTGTTTTAGTCTGTGGCGAATTACCTGCGATTGATGCACGTGCACCACAACTTGACTACAAACGCGTTAATGGCGGTTTATTAGTTCAAGATCAAGACTTAGGTATGATTACTAAAGATGATCTTAAAGTAGTAACTAAATGCGCACCAACTGAACAAGAAATTGATGACCTGATCTTTGCTTGGAAAGTTGCGAAATATGTAAAATCAAATGCAATTGTTTATGCGAAAAATCGCCAGACTATTGGTGTTGGTGCAGGTCAAATGAGCCGTGTTAACTCAGCTCGTATTGCTGCCATCAAAGCTGAACATGCAGGTTTGGTTGTTGAAGGTGCTGTGATGGCATCTGATGCATTCTTCCCGTTCCGTGACGGGATTGATAATGCAGCTAAAGCTGGCATTAAATGCATTATTCAACCAGGTGGTTCTATGCGTGATGAAGAAGTAATCGCAGCAGCTGACGAAGCTGGTATTGCAATGGTCTTCACTGGCATGCGCCATTTCCGCCACTAATTTAAATTTAGTCCTCCCTAACCCTCCTTTTATTCAGGAGGGTTTTCCACAATAATGGAGCTAACTCTCCAACTTGAGGGATAGAGGGAGATGAAAAGGATTAAAGTTAAGGAACAAATTAAAAATGAATATTTTAGTTTTAGGTAGTGGTGGTCGTGAACATGCTTTAGCATGGAAAATTGCGCAAGATACCAATGTTACTCAAGTTTTTGTTGCACCAGGTAATGCTGGAACTGCAACAGAAGACAAATGTGTTAATGTTCAACTTGATATTTTAGACAACTCAGCAATCATTGCTTTTGCTAAAGAAAATAATGTTGATCTTATTATTGTCGGTCCAGAAGCACCATTAGTTAATGGCGTGGTAGATGCTGCACGTGAAGCAGGTTTAAAAATTTGGGGACCTACTCAATACGCAGCGCAGCTTGAAGGCTCAAAAGCATTTGCTAAGCACTTTTTAAAGCGTCACAACATTCCAACTGCTTTCTATGACGTTTTCACTGAAGTAGATGCAGCTAAAGCGTATGTTGAAAAAAATGGTGCGCCAATTGTAATTAAAGCTGATGGTCTTGCTGCTGGTAAAGGCGTAATCGTTGCAATGACCAATGAAGAAGCTTTTGCAGCGATTGATGACATGCTTGCTGGCAACAAATTTGGTGATGCTGGTTCACGTGTTGTAATCGAACAGTTCCTTGCGGGTGAAGAAGCTTCTTTCATTTGTATGATTGATGGTAAAAATATTTTACCAATGGCAACTTCACAAGATCACAAGCGTATTTTTGAAGGCGATCAAGGTCCTAATACCGGTGGTATGGGTGCCTACTCTCCTGCTCCAGTGGTAACTTCTGACATTTTCGAACGCGTTATGACTGAAATCATGCGTCCGACTGTTGATGGTATGGCTGCTGACGGACATGTTTACACTGGTTTCTTATATGCTGGTCTAATGATTGATGAGCAAGGCCAACCACGTGTGATTGAGTTTAACTGTCGTTTTGGCGACCCTGAAACTCAACCGATCATGATGCGTTTAAAATCATCTCTTGTTGAATTGGTAGAAGCTGGTATTGCTGGTAATTTACCAAAAGAAGCTGAATGGGATGAGCGTAAGTCAATCGGTATTGTACTCGCAGCTGAAGGCTATCCTGATAGTGTACGCAAAGGCGATGTAATTTCTGGTATCGGACAATCACCTGAAGATACTAAAATTTTCCATGCAGGTACTGCAACTCGTGAAGATGGTCACATCGTGACTTCTGGTGGTCGAGTTCTTTGCGTAACAGCATTGGGCGACAGCGTTCTTGAAGCACAAATTAATGCGCTAGAAGTATGTGGTCAAGTTACCTTTACTGGTATGCAATATCGTAATGACATTGGCTACCGCGCAATTGCACGTGAAAAAGCTTAAAAAACCTACAAGTTTAAAATGCTAATAAAAAAGCCTCTATATAGAGGCTTTTTTATTACGTATCACGATATAAGAAAATCGTATAAATCTTTAAAATTTTGCTAAAGATATCAACAAATAAAAAGAAGCCCCCCTATATCAAGCATACTTTTATTGATATCATTAGCATAACGTTGTAACTGTCATCAGACACTGCTGTTTTAATAATTTCCATAAAGACTTGCTCTACAAATTATGCCTGTAGAGAGTTTTTTAATATTCTAAATTTATGAATGCTCGTTTGGCTACTGTTGGGGATGAACTGTTTGGGGAAACAGTTTTTGTTTATTAAACAATTACCCTCTGTTATAGCCAAAATATGCAAGCAAATTATGGAACCCCAGAAAAAGATCACAGAGTTTAGACTAGTTGTAATTTCAACTCCTCTCTTTTCATATTGATATAGATCAATCGTTATTGTTCTATATCTTAATCAGGACTTTTTTAAATGAAAAAGCTGATCAGCCTTTTTTTAAGCATGTCAGTAGTATTATTGACAGCATGTAGCAAACAAGAAAATGCTCAACAAGCCGAACAAAACAATGATAGTTCCAAAGTACAGAAGGTAGTAATTGCCTCTACAGGTTCGGATGCTGAAATTTGGCGTTATATCGCAACTTTACCTGAAACCCAAGCTGCTGGCTTAAAGTTAGAAGTGAAAAACTTCACAGACTCCGTTTCAATGAATACAGCAATTGCAAATAAAGAAGTAGATTTGAACGCATTCCAAGCTTATTCTTATCTTACTGCATTTAATAATTCAAACCAAGATAAGATTGCAGCGGTTTCTACCACTTATATTGAGCCAATGGGGATTTATTCAAGTAAATACAAAAAAATTGAAGAACTTCCTGAAGGTGCAATTATTTCAATCCCGGATGATGCTGCCAGCGAATCTCGTGCGCTACTCTTGTTACAAACTGCTGGCTTAATCAAGCTTAAAGCGGACTTTAATCCTGTTCAGGGCAGTCCAATTGATGTTATCGAAAATCCCAAAAAGATCAACATCAAACCAATCAAAATGGAAACTGCATTACGTCTTAAAAATGAATTTGATGCAGTTGTATTAAATAATACCATAGCACTCGAGGGAGGTTTAAACGTACTCAAAGATTCTATGTTCTATGAACCTATTGATCAAATCTCAAAAATTAGTGTAAACGTTCTAGCAACTACTGAATCACGTAAAAATGATCCTGTCTTGCAAAAAGTTGGTAAGCTTTACCACAATGCAGCTGTTAAAAAATACATTGAAGAACACTTTGGTGGAACAAAAGTTGACGTAGACAAACCAATCAGCTATCTCTCAGAAGCTAAATAGTAATATAATAGCCCAAACGTGAAACAGGCAAATTCTCTTTGCCTGTTTTTTCTTTCCAGCATAGCTTCTGAAGATATGATTCAATTTAAAAACATTTCAAAGCACTATCAGCTCAAAAATCAAACCATACGCGCACTCGACGAAATCAATTTAGAGATTCCAGAGGGCAGTATTTTTGGCATCATTGGCTATAGTGGTGCAGGTAAAAGTACCTTAATCCGCCTGATCAACCTTCTTGAGCGACCAACTGAAGGTCAAATCATTATTAATCAGAAAGATTTCACTGCTTTGGATGCACGCTCATTACGTCAGGAACGTGCAAACATTGGAATGATTTTCCAGCACTTCAATCTGCTACAAACCAAGACAGTTGCTGAAAATATTGAAATGCCAATGCGCCTACTGAATTACAATAAGGTAGAACGTGAAAAACGCCTGAATGAGTTATTGGAGTTCATTGATCTTAAGCATAAAAAAGATGCTTATCCAGATGAACTTTCTGGCGGACAAAAGCAACGTGTCGGTATTGCCCGTGCTTTGGCAAATCATCCAAAAATTCTTTTGTGTGATGAAGCAACTTCTGCTCTAGATCCGCAAACTACCAAATCAGTTTTAGAACTGCTGAAGAAAATTAATCAAGAGCAAAAAATCACGATTGTTATGGTGACCCATGAAATGGATGTCATCGAAACTATTTGTGATCATGTGGCTGTGATGGAAGCAGGTAAAGTCATTGAACAAGGTTCAACGATTGATATCTTTAGTAAACCTCAACATCCAACGACTAAAAACTTCATTCAAACTGTTTTACATCAACAGTTGCCTGTGAACATTTTAAATCAGCTTGAAAACCAGCATCATCATAGTATTTACTGCTTACAGTTTTTAGGACGTTCTGCTCAAGAACCTGTAATTCAGTCACTAATTAAACAATTCGATATTAGCTTAAATATTTTATTTGCCAACATGACTGAAATTAATGGCACAGTCATTGGTCAAATGTTTGTGCAGCTTTTAGGTGATCCTCAGCTAATTAAGCAGGCTATTGAGTTTTTGGAAGAAAATGAAGTAGGTGTAGTTCAATCAGGAGATCAAGTATGAGAGATTTAATCGTACAATGGTTAACTGAACTTACTCAACCTTTCTGGCACAGCTCCCTTTCTATTGATCAATTCGTTACAGCTTTGCAAGAAACCTTTAACATGGTTTTCTTCGCACTTTTGTTTGGTGGTATTTGGGGATTTATTCAGGGAATTATTTTATTAGTTACCCGTCCAGAGGGCATTTTACCGAATAAAGTGATTTATCATTTACTTAATCCAATTGTAAATGCTTTACGCTCCCTCCCCTTTATTATTTTACTTATTGCAGTGATTCCTCTTACTAAACTATTAGTAGGTACTTCAATTGGTACATGGGCAGCTATTGTTCCATTGACCATTTATGTTGGTCCTTATATGGGACGTCTGATTGAAACTTCATTACTTGAAGTCAATGAAGGAATTATTGAATCTGCTCAAGCAATGGGTGCTACACCTTGGCAAATTATCTATCGCTTTATTTTGCCTGAAGCACGTAGTTCACTGATTTTAAACCTTACCACAGCGACAATTAGTCTTATTGGTGCAACCGCTATGGCTGGCGCAGTTGGTGCAGGTGGTATTGGTGATTTAGCAATTTCTTATGGTTATCAACGTTTTGATACCAGCGTTGTGATTTTAACAGTCATTATCCTATTGCTATTAGTACAGATTGTACAAACGCTAGGAAACTGGCTAGCTAAACTCCGTTAAGTCATCCATATAAAAAAGCTCTCTTCTAGAGGGCTTTTTTTGTTTTATACAACTCTTTTCTTAAAGACAGTTGAGTACATGGCTCAATACCATTTTCTGGTATGATCAAACTTAGTCATTATTATTCATTTACTCTTTGGATTTAGTTTCAGGATAAAACAATGCGTTATAGAATTCATTTTATTGATGTGCAGAATGCCCTCCAAAACTATATCTGGATTTTAGAAGATACTGAAACCCAAGAAGCTGTAGCAGTTGACCCAACAGAAGCAGAACTAGTCACCCAATTTTGTCAGAAGCATCAGTTAAATTTAAAACAAATTTGGCTTACTCATTGGCATAAAGACCATATAGGTGGTGTTGCTGATTTAACGACTGCCCAAAATATTACTGTCTATGGTCCACGTGATGAGCTCACAAAGATTCCGGGAATTACTCACCCCTTACAACATGATGATCATCTAAAATTTAATGATTTAAAAGTAGAGATTATTGCAACTCCAGGTCATACCCTAGGACACATTGTATATTTTATTGAAGAATTAGAAGCTGTATTTTGTGGTGATACTTTATTTGCAATGGGATGTGGTCGATTATTTGAAGGCACAGCTGAACAAATGTATCACTCACTGAGCCGTCTAGCAGCATTACCGACTAGCACAAAAGTTTATTGCACACATGAATACACGCTTTCAAATGCCGAATTTGCTTTAACGGTAGAACCGCACAACTATGCCCTATCAGAACGGGCTGAAGAAGTCCGTGAGCTACGTAAACAAGGTTTAATCACACTACCAAGTACGATTGAGCTTGAATTAGCAACCAACCCTTTTCTTCGTGCAGAAAGTGTTGAAGACTTTGCACACCTACGTGCTCTCAAAGATAATTTCTAAAATTAAGCTTTCAAAAAGAAGATACGGTTTCATTTTAAAAAACTGTATCTTTTTGCTTATTAGCTGTTGCCTGTAATTATTTTTTACATTTACTCTGTTTTTTATTTGCTCATTATTTTAAAAATAGCGTTGAATTTATATTTTTTAAAAACACTCAAAAAAGCCAATTTTAAATAAAAAGTTATTATTTTTTAGTTATATAGCGTACTTATAATTTTATAAAGATAAAATATTTACTCAATTTTTTACAAGTTGCAAAATAAAAAAAAGTTTTACCCCTTTAAAAAATCTTATTAAAACCCTATTAATAAATAAGATGTAATGCCACGGATAGAAGGAGTTCTCACGTGAAAAAGGTTGTTAAAGCTAAAAATTTGATTGCGTTTCGTATTTGGTTAGAAAAGTTAGGGTATTCAGTTAAAAATCTCGCTGACGGGAAAGGTTTTACTTTTAGTTTTAAAAAAGAATATGGTTTGGTGACCTGTGAGTTAGCAGGTAATTCATTAGCGATGCAATTAGGTGAAGAGTTTGAGGATCACTTAAAAGCATAACTTTTCACGATTTGATTTTAATTACAGTACTGTCTTTATAAAGACGAGTAATGTTGCAGAACTTTAGAATGGCTTAATTAAAATATATTTTTTAGTTATTAAATAAAAAATCTGTAGCAGGGCTACTCTCCCAAATTGCCCTTAGCTACAGATTTTTTTGTAAGGTTAATTTGCTTTAGGGTTCTTTAATGCTTTATCAAGAAGATCTTTATCTAAAGCTTTATCCCAACGTGCCACCACAATTGTTGCGCAAGCATTACCAACTAAGTTTGTTAACGCACGGCATTCAGACATAAAACGGTCGATACCAAGAATTAAAGCCATACCCGCGACAGGAACAGCTGGCACAACTGATAGAGTTGCAGCCAGAGTAATGAAGCCTGCACCAGTCACCCCTGCTGCACCTTTAGAACTTACCATTGCAACAAGAAGCAATGCAATTTGTTCACTAATTGATAAATCTACATTACAAGCTTGTGCAATAAATAGAGCAGCCATAGTCATATAGATATTTGTACCATCGAGGTTAAATGAATAACCTGTTGGAATGACTAGACCTACCACCGATTTTTCACAACCTGCTTTTTGCATTTTGTCCATTAAAGATGGCAAAGCTGCTTCTGAAGAACTTGTTCCTAAAACTAACCACAGTTCATCTTTGATATAACGAATTAAATGAATAATTGAAAAACCGTTATAACGAGCTACTGCTCCTAAGACTACTACGACAAATAACACCGCAGTAATATAGAACGTCATAATTAACAGTAATAAATTACCAATTGATTCGATTCCATAAGCACCGATCGTGAAAGCCATTGCACCAAAAGCACCAATTGGAGCAAGCTTCATTAACATACCAACTAAATAGAAAACTGGAGCTGTTAAGTTATTTAAGAAATCGGTAATTGGGCGTGCTCGGTCACCTAAAGCAGCCAACGAAATACCAAATAGCACTGCTACAAATAGCACCTGCAAAATCTCGCCACCCGCCAGAGGGCTGACTAAGGTTTGCGGGATAATATTCATGAAGAAATCGGTAATATTTGTTGCATGTGCCTTCTCAACGTAAGTATTTACTTTGTCGTTGACTAAGGTAGCAGGATCAATGTTAAGGCCTTTACCCGGTTGGATAATATTTGCCACAATCATACCAACCACTAGAGCCAAGCTTGAGAAGGTCAAAAAATAAAGCATCGCTTTACCAGTTACACGGCCCACACGGCTCATGTTTGTCATACTGGCAATACCTGTAACAACTGTTAAAAAGATGACGGGAGCAATAATCATTTTAACGATCTTGATGAATGCATCACCAAGCGGTTTTAAACTTTCACCAAGTTCTGGGTAAAAATGACCAATTAAAATGCCCAAAATAATTGCAAAAATGACCTGTACATACAAAATTTGGTGAAATTTCTGTTTTTTCTGTACCGTTTCTTGGTCAAGGGTATTGAAATCCATTATCTAAATACCTTTTCGATGGGGATAAAAAAATAAAATATAAAGCGAGCACCACAAGCTGCTTTAACAAGGAAAAGCCATTGTAAAGAATAAAAAACACCCTGTGTTATAAATTTAAAAAATGTCAAATTCAAAAATCATGCATTAATTTGTATAGAATACTTTTTATTTTAAGATTTAAAAAATTATAAAATTTATTATAAATAAGATTAAATTATTGTTTATATTAAAATTAAACCCTATTAAAGTTAATAAAATCGGCTTTAATAACCTGTATAACTGATTCATGAATACCATTTATTAAATAAATGATTTTATTAAACACATGTAAATTAAAAATTATGAAAATTTAATTTAAAAATAATAAGAAAAATTGATATATAATTTTTTAACAAGAGAAAATGTCTATTTCCTGTTAAAAAATTACACTAATAAGCTGTGATAAATTAATTAAAATTAGGGTGGGCCTTAAATAACCGCTTTAATAAAATATGGACATAGTCTAAGCTTAATGTACGATCAGTGAATAAGATGCGGAATAACATAGGTGCAATCACAGCTTCGATAATTTCTTGATTTTCTATAGTTAATTCATTACGCGCCTTAGCTCTGGCTTGAATAATATCAAGTTGTTGAACGATTAAAGTTTCACACTTTCGAGCGTTTGAAGATTCAGTTGCATATAGCAAATCTCGTAGCAATGTTTGCCCTACTTCAGAAGAGTACTCTTCAAAATATTGTTCAATCCATGCCGTGATATCAAGTTGAAATGAGCCTAAATCTTTTGGCTCCATATCGGGTTTCAGTTCATTAAGAGCTACATCTGAAAATAACTGATTGATATCTCCCCAACGACGATAAATGGTAGAAGGTGTTACACCTGCTTCATCAGCAATCATGGGTATAGTAATTTGGCTTTGCTCCAAGTTTTTTTGAAGCTCTTTTACTGCTTGATGAACTGCTGTTTGAATTCTTTCACTACGACCACCCGGGCGTAACCCAGTAACAACTTTTGCCATTAATTAGCTCTACTTCAATAAAAACGATTAAAATAATATTTGTATATACAAAATACACTAAAGCTAATGATTTGCTTTAGTGTAAAAATCATGTATAAAAGCTAAATATTCGCTTTTATGTTATTCATCTTATATGAACAATTCAAGTTCAAAACGGTCTGGATCAATTTTTCAGTTAGATTCAACAGTAGCATTGACATTAAATACAATCACGCTTATGACCTTTATGGCGGCGTCTAGTGCCCCTACGCCTTTATATCGTTTGTATCAGCAGATATGGCAATTTTCGCCCGTTATCTTAACTTTAATTTTTGCGACCTACGCGTTTACCTTACTTGCTTCTTTACTCATTATTGGTTCTTTATCTGATTATATCGGACGTCGGCCCGTCATTATTTCAGCAATTTTTTTGCAAATCGCTTCAATGAGCTTTTTTCTTTTTGCCTCAGATGTTTCTATGTTATTTATTGCGCGTGGCCTACAAGGTATCGCAACAGGTCTTGCCGTTTCTGCAATTGGAGCTGCAATTTTAGATTTTAGTAAGCATCATGGTTCCCTAATTAATAGTATTGCTCCCATGGTCGGCATGGCAGTAGGCGTTTTTATTACATGTTTTATTCTGCAATTTTCAGCTCAACCCTTACATTTGGTTTTTGAACTCTTATGTGTTTTGTTTGCATTTGAACTTATTCTAAGTTTCTTTAACCCTGAGACTGTACGTAAAAGATCAGGAGCTTTGGCTTCATTAAAACCCAACATGGCTATTCCTCATCAAGCAAGAGGTGCTCTATTAAGTATTAGCCCTATTAATATTGCGCTTTGGATGGTGAGTGGTTTTTTCTTATCACTTATGCCCTCTTTACTGGCAAAAATTTTTCAGACATCTTCAGCTTGGCTAAACGGCAGTATGTTTATGGCGCTCGCCCTTTCAGGTGCGGCAGGGATTCTGACGCTTAGAAAATCCACCAATTTTCGTATTTTGCTCACGGGCACCTTATCCATCATTATTGGTACAACCGTTTTATTTTTAGCGATCAATTTTACAAGTGCCGTGGTTCTACTTATTGGTTCTATTATTACCGGAGTGGGTTTTGGTACAGCTTTCATGGGAGCAATTCGTACTGTCATGCCTCTCGCTTTACCCGAAGAACGCGCAGGTTTAATGGCTGCATTCTTTGTTGAAAGCTATTTGGCTTTTAGTGTTCCAGCAATTTTGGCAGGCTACTTTGTGGGTAAAATCGGACTTATGAACAGTGCCAATATTTATATGAGTTTAATTATTGGGCTTGCACTGATTGCCCTTCTAATGATTTTTAAAAATATTAAAAGTAAATAAGGATGTGTTAAAAAGTCAGTTTCAAATGAAGCTGACTTAAATAATTTAAAACAAATGATACTTAAATAAATAATTTAGCTTCCAATTACTATATTGATTTCTGTTGAAATTCGTTAGACTATTTTTAATATCAAAATTCACTCGTAAGATGAGTTTCGATACAAAACAAATAAAATATTCAAAAGGATTTTTTAGTTATCATCATAAAATATAAGGAAATTTATTATGAATAATTTCATTTTGACAACTTTTGACTGGGTTCCAGAATTACCACGAGGTTTTGTAAGAGATATAAGGATAAGATGGGCATTAGAAGAGGCAAAAATGCCCTATAAAATAAATAGCGTATCTTTTTATGAACGAGGAGAAGATCATTTTTCTCACCAACCTTTTGGGCAAGTTCCTTGGTTAACAGATGGTGATATTTCAATTTTTGAAAGTGGCGCTATCCTATTTTATTTGGGTGAACGTAGCGCTGTACTTTTACCAACCAATCCAAAACAGCGTAATGAAGTTATAGAATGGTTATTTGCAGCGCTTAATTCAGTAGAAATGGCGAGCCTTCCTTGGGCTTTATTAAAATTTTCTAATGCTCAGACAGATACTCCCACCCACGAACAATTTGATGCCTTTCTTCACTCTCGACTCCAACATATGGAGTCAATTCTTGCTGAGCGAGAATGGCTAACGCAGTCATTTTCTATTGCCGACATTGTTATGGCTGACGTATTACGATTGGTAAATAGATTTGATGGATTAACAGAGTTTCCCCATTGTCTCGCATATGTTCAAAGAGCCACTACACTCCCTTCTTTTCAAAAAGCGTATGCTGACCAAATGGCTCATTTTGCAGCGGCAGATGCCAAGAAGAATGCTTAAACATGTTATTTATCCATTCTACATTTATAAGCTAAAAATGAAGCTTTATTGATCACGCCAAGGTTTCAAAAAACGTTTTACATACTTTTTAAAAGGCCAAGTAAACTGTTTTATAAAACTATTTGGGATTTTATAGCCCACTGTTCCATACACACTTGCCAAATGTTTAGGCATATAGACGGTTTTAAAAATGACATCATAAAATGGAATAAACGCAGCGTAATTTTTATCAATGGCAGGTTTTTCTGAAGAGTGATGCCAATGGTGGAATTCTGGCGTAGCGATAATCCAGCGCAAATATGGAAAACGAAAACGCACATTGGAATGAATAAAAATAGCGTGAAACGAAATAAAAACTAAATAAGCAAAAACAGCTGAAGTATGAAAGCCCAACAGGAAAATAGGTAATGTCGCAATAAAGCGAGTCATTAGCACTTCAATGACATGCAGACGAGAAGAAGCTAACCAATCCATATATTCAGTTGAATGATGAATTGCGTGAAAGCGCCATAAGAAATTAACTTCATGCATAGCGCGGTGCAACCAATACACTGTAAAGTCGACTACAATTAATAGTTCAATAAATTGCAGCCAAATCGGCTGAGCTTGTACATAAGGCACAATTGGATTATCAGGTAGATGTGTAATCCAATATTGAATCGGCATGACCGTTAAAAAGCTGAATAATTGAATCCCCACATGGCTGACCATGAAATACTTCATATCGGTCACCCAGCCCACTCTTAATATTTTCTGTTCAGGATTTTTAGCAAAAAAACCTTCAAGGGGAATAAAAATGAACGCCAAAATGAATAAGGTCAGTACAAAATAATCGATACCAGCATAAAACGGTACACTTGGTAAAACGGGCGCCTCAATTACACCACAGCCTAAAACTGCTGCTACAAGTGAAAAACATAGTCCGTAAAAGCCATATCGGTTTTGACGGACAATTGCACTAAATGCACCGAAACCAGCACTAATAATAATGACCGTAATCAGCCCATAATAAAAAAGATTATAGTGTTTTGCATAAATAGGACGGAGTTCTGGAGTCGTTAATACACTGGGAAATAAAAAACATAATGCACCAAACAGACAAAGTAAGCTGAGTGACATTGAAATAAAGGCGCTGATTTTCCCTAAACCTGCGTTCAGTTCTAAATTCTCAAATTTTGCTCTTAATTGATCTGTCATAATTCATATACAATTCTTATTGTGTATAACGCGAATGCTATCAAAATTTAATAATAAATTGGAAAGAACTTAACTTCTCAGATCAAAGCCATTAATCTGAAAATGAATCTTAAATAACTGTAAAGTATCCTTATAAAACTTCAAATATTTGACCAACAGATTGAATCAGCCATTTTCTGGCAATAATATCATCACTGCGATTAAACCAGTTCAAGCTCACTTTAAAAGAATCCATAGCAAAAGGTAATTCAAACATTTGGACATTACCATGAGCTAGATAATGCCGAGCTGCTCGCGACGGTAATGTCACTAACATATCTGAACTCTGCAAAACACCTTGTAAAACGCTAAAATGTGGAACCTCTAAACGAATTCGTCGCTTCAAATCCATTGTTTTTAAATATTGCTCAACTTGGATATGCCCTGTTGATGACTTGATGGCAACATGATCTTCTTGCAAATATTGCTCTAATGTCAGTTGCTGCTGTAGCCTTGGATGGTCAGCTCTAGCAATGCATACATATCTTTCTTCAAATAGAGTGCGTGTTTCTATTTTAGGCATTATGGTCTGTGTACTATTAAATACTGCCAGATCTAAAAAGCCATCAATAAGCCACTGTTCAACCTTAGACGACTGAATCTCTTCAATCTCAATTTGAATATAGGGCGCTGTTTTCTGCAAAAAAGCCATAAGACTAGGCAAGAGACAAATCTCCCCAGCATCTGACAGTCCAATTCGGAAAGTTTTATTTGAGTTTTCAGGACGAAATTCCTGTGCTTGAGCGATCGCTGATTCAATATTAAAAATCGCTTGATGAAAAATTGGATAAAGCTCATGCGCAACTTTTGTCGGTTCGACCCCACCTCGGCTTCGGGTAAACAACTCATCATTTAACTGACGGCGTAAACGGTTCAAATTATAAGTCACAGAAGGCTGACTCAAATTTAATTTATCAGCAGCTTTACTAATATGCCGAGACTCATAAATACAGACAAAAACTTTAATCAAACCTAAATCCATGGTTCTGATCCTTTAAATACTCTAAACAAAGACTTTAACTTCTTTGTTTAGAGTTTAGTTCCTTTTATAGGAATAAAAATGCTTAATTCTTATGGAGATATACTTGAATTCAGTATTACACGTTTAGCTCGATTACAAATACTTATGGCAATAACACTTAAGGTTGCCAGCACACAAGGAATGGCTAGTGCGATAAAATTATATTCAATGGGTAGATGTAAACTTAAAAGCCAACCACATAAAATCGGACCTAAAATTGCCCCAATACGACCTACCCCTAAAGCCATACCAATGCCAGTACTGCGAATTGGTGAAGGATAAAACTGAGCCATATAAGCCAGCAATAAAATTTGCCCGCCGATAGATGCCGCTCCTGCAACGGCTATACAGAGATATAAAATGACCATGGGTAAAGCATAGCTCAGCAAGTATAGTGAAATTGCACCCGCTAAGAAGAGTGAACAAATGACCTTGCCTAGGTGAAAACGATCAGCAAAGCATCCTCCACCGATTGCACCCAACATCCCGCCCAAGTTTAGTGCCAATAAAAAGACCAGACTGGTTGATAAATCATATCCGGCCTCGACCATGAGTTTTGGTATCCAGTTACCGAGCGCGTACACCATGAGTAAAGCCATAAATACACTCAGCCAGAAAAACACAGTGACTAAAGCACGGTTCTCGGTAAATAGAGCAACCAAAGGTCGAGCCATAGTTTGTTGATTTTCTTGATGTAATACGATGCTCGTATGATCAGTTATGCTTTGTTGTGGTGCTAATTGTTGAAGTAAGTCACGTACCTCATTCCATTTTTTCTGGCGAACCAGATAATCGATTGATTCGGGTAAAAATTTCCAAATAATAGGTAATGAAATGAGTGGAATGCCCGCCAAAATAAACATGATTTGCCAACCAAACTTAGGAACCAGCCACATGCCTAAAAGCGCTGAGCTCATCCCGCCAATCGCATAGCCGCTAAACATGAGTGATACCAAAGTTGATCGTAATTTCTTTGGGGCAAACTCGGTCATTAAAGCAATAATATTCGGCATTACTCCGCCCAAACCAAGACCAGCAATAAAACGGTAAATGGCAAACTCTTTGGGGCTGTTGGCAAAACCACATAACACCGTAAAACCACTAAAAATAAGGACACACAACATAATTAAACGCTTACGGCTAAAGCCATAAGACTCTAATTTATCGGCTAAGCTACCGAAAATCATGGCACCAAACATCATGCCAAATAATGCAACACTGCCCAGCAATCCAGCAGTCATACTATCTAACTGCCAATGTTGCATGAGCTTAGGCAATGCCACACCATAAATGACTAAGTCATAGCCATCAAAAATAATAATGAGCGCACTCAGCAAGATCACCCGCCAATGTAATGGCGTTAATCTTGCATCATCAATCAATTGATTTGCATTTAGTTTTTCCATAATTGCTTTCCTTAGCAAATTGCGTGTAAAACAAAAATTTATTTAAATCGTTGCCATTTTTAATTGATGTAATTGTTGCTTTGCTTCTACAACATCCTGTTCTAGGTCGTGTTGCCATAACCAATCAAAACGATGTTCAAGATGTTCACCAATTTCGGCAAATGTTGGGTACTGAGTCGAATAACACTCATAAATTTCGCCAGATTCACGAGAAGTTTGCTGAACACGACAAGCACGTTTTAAACGGAGCTTTTCATAAATTGAAGACACATCGGTTAACTGATCTGCTTGTAAGTTTTTTGTCGACAATAATGCTGCAAGGATTAATGCATCTTCAAGACCTTGGCCTGCTCCTGCACCTTGATGGGGTAACATCGCATGTGCAGCGTCGCCCATGACAATGACATGACCTGAGGCACTTTGATAAGTCGAAAGTTCTTCAATTTCATGTAAAGCCCAAATGGTAGGCTGTTCAATTAAACCCAGTAATGTTTGGCAGCTTTCGCTCCAGTCTGAAAAATCGGAAAGCATTTGAGCTTTATCGACAGGCTTAGTCCACGGTGTATCGGCTGGTAGTACTGTATCTTCGCGGTTTGAGCAGAAAGCAACGATATTAATTTGCTCACCTTTACGAATCGGGAACGTTAAAATATGTTTATCTTTACCCAATAACATTTGGGGAATATCTGCTAAATCTGTATCGCCATTTATTTGCTGCAAAGCTTCTTTAAATGAAGCGTAAGAAATAATTCCACGATATGCCCAAGTTCCTGAAAAACGTGGATGAACTAGTGGTAAATGATGAGAAGCTAAAACATATTGGCGCGCCACCGAGCGGATACCATCAGCCCCAATCAAATAATCGCACTCATGCTGACTACCATCATTAAAGTGCAAAATTACCTGATCATCTTGTTCTTCAATCGCCTCTAGGCGTTTAGAAAAATGCACATTTTGCGTAGGCATGTGAGGAATAATGGCATCTAGAAAATCAGCACGATGAACAGATGACTGCCCTACACCTGTCGCTATAGATGCAGATAAATATTCATCGCTATAACCATTGCGCCATTGAAACCAAACATCTTGAAATGGTGGCGATACTTTATCTGCAATTGCATGATATTCGTTAGCTAAACCTAACAGTTCAATGGCTTTGACCGCATTGGCACCAAAAGAAATCCCTGCCCCAATTTCAGAAAACTGAGGTGCAGATTCAAACATTTGGACATCTAAATGGGCGTGTTTACTTAAATTACTTGCTAAAGCCAGACCAGCAATACCACCACCGACCACGGCAATTCGAATATGTGTATTCATGTGTTTGTTCCTTAAACATCATTATCGTTTTCACATATTCATTTTTGAGAAGTTGGCTTATAAAGTCCAATTAGTATTTTTTTTGTTCAATTATTTAAAAATTAAATAATAGCCAATTGGATGGCCTCTATAAAGCTTAGAGGCCGTCCATGCTAATCAATTATTTTTATAGACTTTATGGTGTGCCTGGCGGGGTTCCAATAGAATGTTTCATGGGAGCTTCATAAGTCGTCTCGGCAACCGGTGAAACGCGCCAAATCGTATTGCCTACATCATCTGCAACTAATACGGCACCTGAAAAATCAATTGCTACACCCACAGGACGACCATACGCTTTGCCTTTATCACTCAGGAATCCGGTCAAGATATCTTGTGGTGGACCAGAGGGTTGACCACTTCTAAATGGTACAAAAACAACTTTATAACCACTGTGAGGCTTACGGTTCCAAGAACCATGCTGGCCGATCAATGCGCCACCTCTAAATTGTGGCATGAGTTCAGCTGTGTAAAATGCAAGACCTAAAGAAGCCGTGTGGTTGCCTAGTGCATAGTCGGGTTTAATTGCACGAGCAACCATTTCCGGATTTTGTGGTTTTACTCGCACATCTACATGTTGACCATAATAGCTATATGGCCAGCCATAAAAAGCTCCATCTTGGACTGACGTCATATAGTCAGGTACTAAGTCACTACCAATTTCATCGCGCTCATTAACAACCGTCCAAAGTTTTCCACTTTGCGGTTGCCAAGCCATACCATTAGGATTACGCAGTCCTGTTGCAAATGGGCGTGACTGACCACTTGCGATGTCAAACTCTGTAATTTGTGCACGGCCTTTTTCTTGATCTAGACCATTTTCAGCAACGTTACTGTTAGAACCAACGGTAATGTAGAGCTTTGTACCAGCTGGGTTAGCAATTACATTTTTGGTCCAATGGTGATTTAAAGGACCACCCGGTAAATCCAACACTTTGGTTCCACTGGCTGTAATTTGAGTTTCACCCTCTTGATAAGGAAAACGCACAAGCGAATCCGTATTGGCGATATATAAGTTATTACCAACCAATGCCATACCAAATGGAGAATTTAAGTTTTGAAGAAATACCGTTTTCTGATCGGCAACTCCGTCTCCATTGGTATCACGAAGTAAGCTAATACGGTTTGCACTTGGATGAGATGAGCCTGCCCGCTTCATCACAAAAGACATAATTTTACCTTTAATGCCTTTACTATCTTCTGGTTTAGGCGGAGCATCTGTTTCCGCAACCAATACGTCACCATTCGGCAATACATAAAGCCAACGTGGATGCTCAAGTCCTTTGGCAAATGCTTTTACCTTTAAACCTTCTGCGGGTTTTGGCATTACCCCACTCGGCCAGCCTTCTGCTGGCGCTATATTAACGGTGGGAAATAAACTTGATTTAGGTTCAGGTAATTTTGGATCTGGACCATAACTCTCAGTAATCGGATATTGCGAGGATGAAGCGCATCCAGCTAATGTAATTAAAACCGTAGTGCCTAAAACTGGCAGTAAAAAACGTGTCGTCATGGGTTATCTCCATTTATTTTTTGTCGTCATGGAAATAGCGTAATTTATGTTTGCAATTAAACAAGCAACTTTAATGGAGTCTTTTGTTTATGGCTTGCAAAAAACGTTCTTTATCTTTTGGTGAAATCATCACTGAAGTAATTTCTCCATTTTTCATATAATAAATTTTAAGCCGATCTAATGAGAGCGCTGGAGATGAAAGTGGATTATGAGTAGGCTCTATTTGGGTAATATCATTAATATTAATTTTCCATCGGAATACCAAACTCTTAATCATTAAAGTGTCGTTCTCTACCAAATAATAAGTATTAAATATGGGAAGCCAAATAAGAAAAATGATTAAACTATAAATGACGAGATGTGGAAAATTTGAAGCTAAAGAATAAAGATGGTTTGCTTCATAAATTTTTATAACAATATTGGCAGTGATAACAATAAATATTAATAAAAGCCACCAATCAATTTTTGATCTAAATTTCAAAAGTTATTTTCCACATCTAAATGTTATTTATAACGAGACTTTCTATATTTTTTATAAAAGAATTGAACTAAAAATTAGCTTTAAATGTTAATGATACAAAATCTCGATCATCTATCGTGCTAAATTCATTAGAACCAAAAAAGTTATTATAGGCAATCTCTGTTGTATATTTTTGTTGATAAATCATAGATAACGCTGCACTTACACTCATTTGCCCTTCTTGAAAGTTTTGGCTATATCCATAAACATCATGTCTAAAACTAAGACTTGGCGTAATCACTGTAGAGGGTAAAATATCTTGATAATTTAATGCACCACGTAATCGGTAGCCAAATGACCATTCATTAAAAAATCCGTTTTTATTGCAAAAGCGTTCATTTAAATTGTCTATTTCTGCATTTGTAAGATGGGCTGTACCATACGGCGTACATTTAAACTCGCCTGTTTCAGGATTATAAGCACCTGTTGAAAGCTCACTACGGCCAAATGCGCCTGTCCGGCCAAACCGATGATTACCAATATCTGCAATATGATTTAAGGCAAACTCTGTAGACCATGTCATCGAATTTGCTCCCAAAATATTGAATATGCTGTCAGTTGCTCCAACCGAAAATTGTGTTACGGGTAAGCGTACATATCCTTGAATATATTGACCTAATTCAACAGTTTTTCCCGGTAGTGCAAATGGTGTTCCTTCCGATAGCACTTGAGCATAGACAATGTCTGTACCGTTTAGTTGCAAAGGTTGATTAGGTTTGTGGGTTAATTCACTAAAAACGGTTGTTGTTCCAACTTTCCCAGTCAGACTTAATCCAAACATTTTGATATTTTCAGGATATATAGAAAAATAACTTGCGGTATTAAAATGTTCGGGTCCTGCTGCTGTTACAGCCGTTCCATCAAAGTTTGCATTACGGCTATGGTAGTTCGCATAGTAAATACCTAACTCAGCATTATTTAAACTTGGTAATGTCTGTTTTAAAGCAATGCCATATTGGCCATTGTCCTTTGCTTTTCTACTTTCTGCACGTGGAATATAGGTACGTAAACGAATTGCGGTATCTGATAATTTATCTCCCCCTCCAGCAATCAGAACTGGACCTGCGTTTTCGGGCACAAAGTCCGAAATCTCAAAGAAAGTTCCGTTACCATCAACAACTGAAGGTCTAAATTTAAATTGATAGAAACCTTCTATTTTCAAATTTTTATTAATGCTTGTGTCGAATGAAAACATTTCGGTTGGAATGATTCTTTCTTTTGTATCACCACCCGGTCGGTTAATTGCAGCAAAATCAAATGCACTCACCGAATTTAAACCGTTTTGAAAAAACTGAGATTTCCCCCAATTTAAAGTCTGTTTGCCTAATTTTAAATTGATATTTTTTACACCACCCAGTTCAAAATCTTTCCATATATAGGCATTCCATAAATCGATACCTTTGAACTTTGCGAGCCTTGGCCATGCTGAGTCATTAAAGGTTTTAAAGTCTCCATGTCCTGTCTCATAGGCATGGTCATACCAGTATTTAGTGCTCATAACTGCACCTTGATGTTTTCCATTTAGCTTAACTTCAGTTATGCCTCTGATGATCTGTGAAATGGCATCATATTTACTAAAATTCATTCGCCCATCATCACCATTCACATCAATGCTAGCGCCTTGTTTGCCTATTTTGTTTGCGTCAGGCCGATAAAGTAATGAAACGGATGGATCTTGCGTACTCCAATTTGCACCTAGGCTTAATGTCGTTTTTGTCTCGAACTTCCAGTCTTTATCAATATCAAAACTGGCTGCATTTGCTTTAGACATGAATAAAATTAGGCTTAATGAGACACCTATTTTTTGAATATATAAAACGTGATTATTTCTTTGATTTAAATAGACGTAATGACCCATCATATTATCTCCCTATCAATATGATTTTTCTTATTTATTGCTTATTACTCAAAGCCATCCATTGGCTTTTAAATGGTTTACATAAGCAGATATTTTTTCTTACTAGGCTAGTTGTTCGACCTGATCTAATTGTTGAATGAATTGTTCAGCCAAGGGCCAATAGCCAAAGCCAGATGCAGGGTTTAAATGTCCCACATCACCTAAATTTACGAGTCGACTACCCCACTTTTCTGCCATTTCACCTACAGCTTCATGACGAGCTAAATGGTCATTGGTGCTTGCAACCAAAATGCTGGGAAAAGGTAGTTCTTGATCTGGTAAAGGACTCCATCCTTCTTGATGAAGTTCAGTTGGGCTTGGATAATTTTCTGGCCAGCTTTCGTTTAAGTCAGGGGGAGCCACAAGTAAAGCACCCTGAATTGGTCGTTGATATTTTGCAGCCCAGTGTAGGGTCATCAGCACGCCTGCGCTGTGTGCAACCAAAATGACAGGCCCTTGTATTTGTTCGAGTTGTGCCTCAATAGCAGCAACTCTATTTTCACAATTGAGTTTGTTGGTTTGCACAGGCGGTACAGAGCGAACTTTTGCTAGCTTTGTTTCTAAGATCGTTTGCCAATGCTCGGGAACATGATCGCGTAACCCCGGAATAATTAAAATTGTTGCTTTGGTTTGTATTTTTTCCATTTCAACGCCTGTGAATTTTGCCATCTAGGAGCCATAAGAATTTCTATAAAACTCCATTTACAATAAAGGCTCATTTCAGTTAATGGTGTACATAAGGCGTCACGGACTTTTCATTTGACGACACATCTTTTTAAAATTTCGTAAATTAATTAAAATAGTTTTTGTAATTACAAGTGAGCCAAAAGAATAGTTTTAAAATTAAGTAGACATCACGATTAGGCTCTTAAATAAAAGCTTTTGTAATGTAGATATTTTAGTTATAACTAGATATGAGCTGTAAGGAATATGGCTGATTAAGAACAGGAGATAATAAAATGGTGCCTCTTGCGCATACCGCCTCTTTAAAAAATTATTTGGCAGTTGCTCAGCAATTAGATCTAAATCCCTACCATTTATTATCACGTGTTGGGCTTAGCCAAACTCAATTGAATGATCTTAAACAACGTATTCCTGTAGATAAAGCCATTACCTTGCTTGAAGACTCAGCCCAAATGAGTAATTGTGATGTATTCGGTTTATATATGGCAGAGCAACGTGAAATCGCGGATTTTGGTGAACTGAGCTTATTATTAAGTTACCAATATACTTTGAGAGAAGCGCTACAAACGATTGTTCGTTATAGAAATTTACTCAATAACTCACTTGAAATATATATCGAAGAAATTGACGATACGGTTGTTATTCGAGAGGAAGTAGTGACAACAACTTGCGGGTATAGTCGCCAAGCGACGGAACTTGCTTTAGGAATCACTCATCGTTTTTGTGCAGCACTCATGATGCAAAAATGGCGGCCATTAAGTGTACACTTCACCCATAACCCGCCTAGTGATTTAACTTTGCATCGGCGGATTTTTGGCTGTGCGCTCGAGTTTGGTAGTGACTTTAATGGCATTGTTTGTACGGCGGCCGAACTTGATACAACAAACCCTCAAGCAAATCTGGCTATGGCCAACCATGCACAGCGTTATTTAGATATTTTGCAGAATAGCAATGAATCGACCATGATTTTTGATATTCGTAAAAGTATTTATCTTCTTTTGCCAATGGGTCGCGCTACGATTGATCAAGTCGCTCAAACACATGGTATTCATGTTCGGACCTTACAGCGTCGTTTAGAAGAAGCTCAAACGAGTTTTAGTGATTTAATGAATGAGGTACGCAAAGATCTCGTATTTCGTTATTTAAAAAATCTAAATTATTCACTCGCTCAAGTGTCTGATATTTTAGGTTACTCAATGCCGAGTTCTTTTACACGTTGGTTCATTAGCCAATTTGGTATATCACCAAATATGTGGCGTAGTCACAATAAAGCTCTGCTCAGTTAATTTCTCTTTATTTGACGCCAAATGAAGTCATTTAAAATATAAGGAAGCTGGAGAACTACTCCATAGCTTCCTTAAAAATCTAATTTTTAAAATTAAAACCACAAGCGCATAAGCCCAAGAACCAATACCACTAAAAAGATGCTTTCGCCGATCATTAAAAGAATCGGTTTAATGCCGACAGATGCTAATTCTTTTAACTGAGTTTTCATTCCTAAAGCACTAATTGCAATGACTAAAAACCAGCGTGATAAATCATTAATTCCATTTTGAACCATCGTTGGTACCCATCCTGTACTGTTAATACAAGCCAGTATTAAAAAGCCAACAGCAAACCAAGGCAGTAATGGTGGCCGCTCTCCAGTTGAATCTGCTCCTTGCATACGGGTAATCATAGCCGCACAAACAATGACTGGAAGCAGCATCGCCACACGCATGAGTTTAACAACAGTCGCCGTATCACCTGTTTGAGTAGACATGCTATAGCCAGCGCCGACCACTTGTGCCACATCGTGAATCGTAGCACCAAGAAACACACCAGCCGCTTGTGGCGATAACTCTAGCCACTTCGCAATCATCGGATAGACAATCATTGCAAATGTTGAAAGTGCCGACACGCCAATCACGGTAAATAAAGTCGCTTTTTCTTTTTGCGGATGATTTGGAAAAGCAGCAGATAATGCCAATGCAGCTGAAGCACCACAGATTGCCGTTGATCCACCAGTGAGCATGCCGAATAGTTTTTGGAAGCCTAAGATTCTAGCGGCAATAACAGAAACGGCGATTGTGACAATAACCAGAGTGACGACTAACGCAACAGGCTGCCAACCTAGTGCGGTAATTTGCCCCAAAGTGATACGCATTCCGAGTAAGGCAATACCCATCCGCAGGACACTACGTGCGGTAAATTCGATACCTATCTTACATTTACTTTCAGCTGCTAAAAAATTCACGCTCATGCCGAGCAATAGTGCAAATAGCATGACTGGTGCACCATAGTGCTCTGATAAAAAACAGGCAGCCGCAGCAACGACCGAACTGACCACAAAGCCTGGTGCTAATTCTCTTGTACGCTGGGAAAAATTTTTCAAAACTAAACTACTCATGATTTTCCCCACAGCCCATCACAATAAATACTTTGTCCTCGATCACTTCTACTGGATAGATTGCAACTTTGAGATGAGCAGAATTAACTAAACAGCCATTTGTTAAATCAAAACGTAGACCATGGGCACAACACTGAATCACTCGTCCTTCTAGACGTCCACTAAATAACGATGCCCCCTGATGAGGACAACTGTCATCGATTGCATACAACTGAGTCGCAACGTTAAATAGTGCGAGATTTTTATCTCCAATTTTTAAAAAAGCTCGCTCACCTGAATTCGGTATTTTCTCAAAAGGCACTTCAAATCGATTGCTCATATCAACGCTCCTTGTGCCACCATTGCCTCTTGCATCGCTTGATAAAGTACATCTGCTGATTGCGCGCCCACTAAGGCTGAAGCCCGATCAAAAATAAAATAAGGCACGCCATTACCTCCTGTACTTGCAGAGATAAAATCTTGATGATCTTGAATAAGTAAATCTTTGGTAAGCTCAGGTGAGAAGCCACAACGTTTCACAATTTTGTATAAAGTAGTGGTATTTCCGATGTCAAACCCATCATAAAAATATGCAGCAAAGAGTTGTTCTAACAACGCATTGCACTGCTCAGGAGTTCCTATCTTTAAAGCTTTATCAAATAAGCGATGAGCTTTGGCCGTATTTGGCATGCGTTTAATTTGCTCAAAATCGATCTTGAGCCCAACTTTATGTGCAGCTTTATTGACCTGTTCTTGTCTCATACGAACTGCTGTTAAGCTACCTAACCGTTTCAAATAAAACGTTTGAAACGGTACACCTTCAACTGCTAAGTCCGGTATGAGCTGAACACCTCGCCAGTGCACGACAACTTTGACTTTGGGATGAAGCTGATAAAATCTATTTATAGCGATCAGTAACTGACGTTTTCCGATCAAACACCAAGGACAAATAAAGTCAAAAAATACATCAATATGTAATTGCCGAATCATCATTTGTTATTCATCCCGCATTTTTGTATTTGGTTACCTGAATGATTTTTAATCTCAGTTATTCCTTGCTGCTCAAAACGCGCGATATCTTTGTGATAATGACGTTTGGCATAAAAAAATACGGCTGCGGCTGCAATACTGACCAATGGCATGAGTTGAAATGCGTTATGTAATCCAATCACATCAGATACTTTGCCAACGATTAAAGGACCAAGCGCTAAACCAAGAAAATTGTTAGCTAAGGTAAGTGTTGCAAATGCAGAGCCATGAACTGAGTTATGTGTGAGATTGGCCACCATGGCACTAGATGGCCCATTAGTTCCAAGGGCAATAAACATTCCGAGACAAATGAGAAGTAACTGGTTACGTCCCGCAGGCACAGCAAAAGCAATGAATAAAAGAACACAACCGAGCAAGCAGTATGTAATCGCTAAACTGACCTTACGATCTGGACAGTTACGGCCCAAATAATCACACAACATGCCGCATAGAATTGTGCCTACTGCACTACATAGCAAAATGACCGCTGCCATTACGCCTGCCTTGTCGGTACTCATGCCGTAATAGCGATTGAGATAACTCGGCATCCAGACAATCACTGTGCCACCAACAAATAATTGCAGACCACTACCAATGTAAGTGGCAATGACTGAACGACTTGAATATAAAGTTTTTAAAGGGCTTTTAATGTGGTGAGTTTTACTACGAATTTTATTTTGAGGTGCTGCATTTATTCTGTGTTCTTTCACTAAAATTGGATATAGAAAAGCCAAAATAAGACCAAATAAAGCAATGCCTCCAAATGCCCAACGCCAACCGAAGTGCTGTGCGAGTACACCACCTAAAGCCACACCCAAAAACGAGCCAAATACGCCGCCCGCCATAAAAGCACTGGCAAGTGTTGCACGCATTTCTCGGGGAAAAACAGCAACAACCACCGCGATTCCCACGCTGCCATAAGCAGCTTCACCCACACCAACCATAAAACGAGCAATAAACATTTGCTCGTAGTTTTCAGCCAGTGCACATCCTAGAGTCGCCAAACTCCATAAAGCCGCCATAATAGCCAAGCTTTTAACTCGTCCAAAACGGTCTGCCATTAAAGACAACGGCAGAGTCAATAAACCCACCATTAACGCGACAATGCCACTGAGCAAACCTAACTGACTATCGCTGAGCAACCACTCATTTTTAAGTAAAGGAAAGACTGCGTTTAAGACTTGCCGGGACATGTAATCTGAAATGAGTAAACCAAATGTCAAAGCAAAAACAAGCCATGCATAACGACGAGGTATACTGATTGACGTATCAACATCGCTCATCTGATCTGAATACTGATGTGCATTCATACGACCTCCTTGTATTTTTTATAATTTCTATTTAGCTAGTGCAGCAACGCACTTTTAAAAACAAAGCGAATCAGCTGCACTACATTTGAGGTCTAAATTCCGTTAGACCTTGTCACATTAGTTACGCTGCGGCACACCCTTTTGCCCTGCTTTACGATTAGGTGCCATACCATTTGCGATTAGGGTTTCTTCAACACTGTTGTATTGAACCCCAATACGATAAATTTCACGGGCTTCTTTTCCTGAGGCAATTTCACGACCTAATTCATGGGCAATCCGAACGGTTTGCTTAATTTGCTCTACAGATGAAAAACGGCGTCCGTGATGATCAATGATCGTATCTTCGTTACCTACACGGGCATGTAAACCCATTGCCATCGACATGGTGTTAAAAGGCAATACATTTTTGAGTAGAGATTCTGATGTCAAAGTACATCCATCAGGTACGCGATGAATAAAATTAAAGAAGTTAAATGGGTTTGGACCATCAAAACCTCCACCGATTCCAATCCAAGTTAAGTTTAACGGCCCCATGTACAACCCTTTACGCACCATACGCTCTAGCGTCTCAAGTCCATGCATACCGGTTAACTGAAAGTGCGGTTGAATATTGTTTTTACATAAACGCTTAATATGTTCGGTAACCCATGCAGGCCCTGCTGGCACAGTCATCTCTGCATATGCTGCTTGAGTCGCTGGATGTGCCAATGAAGTCCCTTCTAAATATTCAGGATAGAGCAATTCCATAATATTCATTTGAGTGGTGTTAATTGCCACCGTAACCTGATCGGGCTTTGGTGTAAGTTCAGCCAACATATGTCGGGTGTCATCACTTAGCCATAGAGCAGCCTCACCTTCACTTTCTGGTGCAAATGAAATTGAACCACCTACCTGAATAATCATGTCAGGCACAGCCTCACGAACACCTGCGATAAGCTCATTAAATTTTGACAAGCGTTTAGAGCCTTTGCCATCAAGCTCACGGACATGTAAATGCAGCACCGTCGCGCCCGCTTCATAGCACTCAACCGCTTTTTGTATTTGCTCATCCATGGTCACTGGAATATCTTCGGGAAAGTCTTCCGGCATCCATTCGGGGCCATACGGCGCAACCGTGATTACCACTTTTTCCATATTTTCCGGGTGCAATGAGTCGTCAAAGAATTGCATGTGCATCTCCTTATGTATTTTTAGAATTTTCAAATAGATAAAATTATTTAGCCAATAACCTTAATAAGTTGCGTCACCAATAATGCCGGCCCGCTCCATTTTTCGGTGGCAAGGTGGGTAATCCATGACTGCATAATGTTGTGTGCTGCGGTTATCCCAGATGGCAATGCTGTTAGGCTTCCAACGCCAACGCACTTGAAACTCTGGAATATAGGCTTGAGAAATTAAGTAACGTAGTAGTTCAGCTGCGCCCGGATTGGCATCTTGTCCAAATCTGACGCGCTCTTTGGTGTGATAGTTACTAAAGTGGGTTGTGAACGCGTTGACGTATAAAATTTTCTCGCCCGTCTCAGGATGAGTACGTACTACTGGGTGCTCAGCATCAGGAAACTTTGTTTTTAAGTCCAAGCGTTTTTCAGGTGGCATTGCCGCCCCAAAACTTGCTTCTATGCTGTGATAAGCACGTAAATCCGCAATCTTATCCTTAATATCATTAGGTAAAGACTCATAGGCCATAACCATATTGGTCCACATGGTATCGCCACCTACTGGTGGGCATTCAACGCAGTGCAGCACGCATCCCATCGGTGGAACCTTGCGCCAGCTTGCATCGCTGTGCCAAGCATTTTCATAACGATCAACAGGGCTTTCGGGATGTTTATAAATCTGTACCAAACCCGGATGATCAGGATGGCTAACTACCGCAGGGTGATCTTCGAGCTGTCCAAATTTTTCTGCAAATGCAACATGATCCTGACGGGTTAAGTGCTGATCTCGTAAAAACAACACACGATGTTTAAGTAGTTGAGTGCGAATTTCAGCAAATAATCCATCATCATAAATCGCATCTGCAAGTTTGACGCCACTGAGCTCTGCACCAATATTGCAAGTTAACTGTTCAATTTGCATAAGAAATCCCTTCAAATTACAAAGATTGATGAACCTATTGTTTTACGTGCTTCCAAATCACGATGAGCTTGCACGGCATCCTTTAGCTCATAGCGCTGATTAATTTCAATTTTGATTCGTCCATGTCGAACATGATCAAATAATTCATTTGCCAGTTCTTTCTTCTCGGCAGGATCTGCAATGTAATCTGCCAAAGCTGGACGTGTGACAAACAATGAACCTTTCACGGCGAGTAATACCGGATCAAAAGCAGGGATTGGACCAGACGCTGTTCCTACGCAGACTAATAAACCACGGCGTTTGAGAGAGTCTAATGAACTCATAAAAGTCGCTTGACCGACACTATCGAAAACGACATTTACACCAACGCCGCCTGTTAACTCACGTACACGCTCAGCAACATTTTCATGACTGTAGTTAATGACATAATCACAACCATGAGCTCGTGCTACGACAGCTTTTTCTTCTGAAGATGTGGTCCCAATAACAGTCAAGCCAAGTAATTTGGCCCATTGAGAAACAATCAGCCCAACACCACCTGCGGCTGCATGTAGTAAAATTGAATCGCCCGCTTTAAAGTCATAAATACGGCGCATCAGATAAGCAGCGGTCAGCCCACGCATGGTCATGGCTGCCGCTGTTTCACAAGAAATTTCTTCGGGTAATTTAATTAAAGCATTTTCTGGAATTAGACGGTGGGTGCTATATGCACCTAACGTATTTAAAAAACCTGTATATGTAACTCGATCACCTACTTTAAGATGGGTCACTCCTTCGCCTAAAGCTTCAACGACACCTGAAGCTTCGACGCCCATACCATTAGGCATTGGAATTTGATAGGTTCCATTACGAAAATATGTATCGGCATAATTTAAACCGACTGCCACATGACGTAGGCGTACTTCTCCAGCTTTGGGATCTCCTACTTCTACATCTTCATAGCGCATTACTTCTGGCGTTCCTGTTCCATAGAAACGTATAGCTTTCGTCAACGTCATGTCCTATTCCATATTTTGGTTTTTTATTGAGTGCCTATAAAAGCAATAACCAAAATTACAACAGTTAGGATATGGGCCACTTTACATTTGACGACACAAGCTTAACGTTTAATGACAAAGGGCTAAATAGTATTCCCAGCAATTGCAGCAGACTTATGTAGATTGTCGCTAACAGAATTTTTATTTTCATTTAAGCTAAAACTGACCGCCTCTTTTGCATGAATGGCGGTCGTATCAAATAAAGGAACCGAGAATTTAAGCTCACCAATCAACATACAAATTTCAGTACAACCCAAGATAACACCTTGGGCACCTTCAGCTATGAGTCTCTCTACAATAGCGATGTACTTTTGCTGAGAAACTGGGTTGATCACACCTAAACAAAGTTCTTCATAAATGATGCTATGAACTATCTTTCGGTCGGCTTCATTTGGAATAACGACATCAATTCCATAATCTTGCAATCGAGCTTTATAAAAATCTTGCTCCATTGTAAAAGCTGTCCCCAACAGAGCAACTTTACCAATGTTTTGACTCAAAATTTCTTTTGCAGTTGCATCAGCGATGTGTAAGAACGGAATCGAAATTGAATCTTCAATCTGTGCAGCAACTTTATGCATGGTGTTAGTACACACCAAAATACAATCTGCTCCTGCCTTTTCTAAATTTTGTGCTTGCTCAGCTAAATATGCGCCAGCTTCTTGCCATAAACCCTGCGCTTGCAAGGCTGCTATTTCTTCAAAATCGACACTATTAATAATGATCTTAGCAGAGTGTAATTTTCCTAATTTATGATGAACCATTTTATTGATTTGCTGATAATAAAGCGCTGTAGATTCCCAACTCATTCCGCCTAGTAAGCCGATTGTTTTCATTATTGAATCCTTCTATTTATGCAAAACTTATCTATATCTCTTATGGGTAAAGCGCAGCTAGAATAAAATTGCTTTCTTAAATTTTTTCTTGCTTATCTTATTTATTAATCTTAAACGCTGTGAAGTCGATAGAAATTTTTAAGTTGATTAGACCTAGTTTATTAAATTTCCAAAACAGAAAACGCTCTCCATTAAACCCAAATCATAAAACATAAGAATTCACGCAAAATTCACGACCAGCTCTTTAATTTAATCTTATAAAGTTGGCTTGGATATCGACATGAAAATTATAACTACAGCCCTTGGGCTGATTACTTTGGTAGGTTTAACAGCGTGTAAAAGTGTGCCTAGTTACTCAGGTGACTATGGCAAAGCTGAACAAAAAATTACGGGAATAGAATTAAATGACCAACAGGCACTAGATATCGGTAATCGTTTTGTTGCCGCATTTAATACGCTTGGCACCCCTTCTTTTGTGAATAACGCGAGTCATCTTTACGCTGATCAACTTTATATCAACGATACACTCTCGCAGTTCTCTCAAAAGCAAGATCTCATTAAGCATTTTGAAGGCATGAATGCCCGAGTGAGTAATGTCACTGTAAAACTCATTAGTGCAACTCATCACCAAGATACAGCCTACATTCATTGGTACATGACCTATGACTTTAAAATGTTAGGTCGCTCAAAAACCATGGCTTCTTATGGAATTAGTCAAATTAAGATTAATGAGCAACAAAAAATTATTTTCCAGCAAGATTATTGGGATCCAGCGAATGGCCTTTACCGTTCTTTACCAATATTTGGAGGAGTATATAAATGGGTATTACCGTTCAAAAAAGTCGAGTCTTGATATTTCTAGGAATCTTAATCGCATCTCAGGCGAATGCGGCTGAACTAAAAAAATGCAGTTCAGCACCTTTAATGGTGACGAGTAAGAATGTAGGAAATGTCAGTTACTTTGCTGAAGACTGCTTAAAAAATTGGCAAAGCCAAAGCATCAAACTGGACTTTAGCTATAACCACGATATTCCCGATTGGGCATTTAAACGCGCAGCAGCCCACTTTTTGAAGAAAAATGTTAGCGGCTTTGATGCAAAATCTCCGCTTAATCATATTAATGAACTATATAGGCCAATTAAAAGTGGAGATCTCTATAGCCTCTATTACCAACATGAAAATCAAAAATTAGAACTAAAATTAAACCAAAAGCTACTCGGCTCTTTAAACAATCCGAATGCAAATCAATATTTTAAAATCTGGTTTGGTAGCAAACCATTTAATGCTAAATTAAAACAACAACTATTAAATTAATGGCTTAATAAAATCTCATGGGTAATCACTTTATCCTCATGGTTGAGGACCATTTTGAACTCGCAGCAACGGTCTGCGAATTTCTTGAAGTGCATGGTTATGTAATCGATCATGCGCGCAATTTAGATGCTGCACGGAATTTTCTCAAATCGCAGCATTATCATCTTTTGCTGCTCGACATAAATCTGCCCGATGGCTCAGGTTATGATCTATGCAACTGGCTACGCACCGAACAAGGTGTTGATATTCCAGTTCTTATGCTAACAGCAAGAGATACTTTAGATGACAAACTTAAAGGCTTTACTGCTGGCACAGATGATTATTTGGTAAAACCTTTTGATTTTAATGAATTAGTGATGCGAATCCGTGCATTAATAAAAAGAGCAGCTGGTGAAGTTACTCATCATAAAATTCAGATTCACGACTTAATTCTTGATAGTGCAACTCAAACCGTGGTTCGTGCCGGAAATAATATCGAGTTACCCCCTATTCAATTTAAACTATTAAAAATTTTGATGCGCCAGTCTCCAAAAGTGGTGACCAAACAAGAACTGATGATGGAGCTATGGGGCGACGAAGAACCTGAAAGTGATGCGTTACGCAGTCACATCTACAACTTACGAAAAATGGTTGATAAACCTTTTGACCCTAAATTATTACACACAGTAGCAGGTGTCGGTTTAAAAATTGCTTTAGAAAGTTCTGCGAGTTAACTCAAATAGACCACAACAATTAAGCCCGTGGTCGGTTCCAAATCGAGTTCGGGATGGGTGGTTAAATAATATTGTCGATCAAACAACTCGACTCGCCATCCTAATTGTTTGCAAAGCTTTTGTACCAATTGCAAACCAATTCCATGACCCTTAGCCTTTAAAGACAGTTGTGAATCGCTGAGCTCTTGCACCTTGACATCGTTAGGTAAAGAAATTCCAATTCCATTATCGGCAATAATTAGGCTGTTTTTTTGTTGAATAATGTTGATTTGTGAACCTTGCGAATAGTTCAGTGCATTACGTAAAATATTGCTTAACACCATTTGTGTCATAGAGGGATATAACCAACGCGGCTGTTCAGAAAGATCGGGTTGAATGTGGATATGTATGCCCTTACTCTCACTGACCCCTTCTAAACTTTCGACTAAATCCCTCACAATTCTAGATAAAAAATTCTTTTCAGACGGTAAGCTTTTTACTGTATTACGTGCGATTGCCAGTAAGGTGTCGACTAATAACTGCATATCTTCAATTGTATTATGAAGACGAACTAAGGCTTTATCATCACCATATTTCGCCTGACAAAGTTGTACGTTTCCCTTTAAAATCGTAAGCGGAGTGCGCAGTTCATGACTCACATCTCCAGTAAACTCTCGCTCACGTCGGATAAACTCACTTAACACTTGATGATATTTTTCCAAGGCTTGTTTGAGATATTCTGCTTCCATATTGCCATTAGTATTTATATCTTTAAAAGGTGATGCTTGCGTGTCTTGATGCGCCCAATCAATATTTTCTAATGCATTTGCTAAACGTGTAATAGGTGAAAAATAGCGCCTAGCTCTTCGGTTTGACCACCATAAAAAACTATATAGAACAGATAAACTGAACATAAGTGGAGCAAGTCCAAATAACCAGATCAGCTTATTGACATTACTTTCGCCAAATACCAAAAGTACATGTTGACCTTTACGTTCACCATATACAGTCATACGTTCTTTACCATCAACAAATATTCGGTGAACCCCACTTTCTAACCGCATATCTTTAAAGGGTTGTGGTGCGACCTGTGTATTCCACCGATATCCATATAAATTTTTGGTATCTGGTAAATCTGCATTTGGATTACGTTCGATGCGTAACCAGTAATGTTCCATTTCCTGCTCTAAAGCAGTTTTAAGTAAAGAGCCTTTAATCACCCAAGCACTACAAGCCAACCCGACCACGATCGATAATGCAATCAGACCAATCTGCAACCAATAATATCGATTGAATATTTGGGCTAATGGATGACTAGCTTTGCCATCGTTTCGAGTTCTTATCATATCTTTATCGCCGGGATAGGCTGTAGAAATTACAATGCTCTCTTTTTAAATGAAAAGTGACCAATGACCCATTCTTGTCCTTGCTCAAAACCGAATAGCTCAGCACAAGCCATGAAGAAAATACGCCAGCGTTGCCACCAGATATTGGCATCTTTTCCATAGATTTTTTTAAACAGTGGTTTCAGTTCGACTTCTTGGTTATCCATATTATCAAGCCAAGCATTTGCCGTTCTCATATAGTGCTCACCCGACCACTGCCACTGTTGAGCCAACTCTAAATGCTCTTGAAAATGCAAAAAAGTTGAAGTCGACGGCATTAAACCGCCAGTAAAGAAATACTTCGACATCCAATCATAGTCTGATTTCACTTCAAAAGGATAATGTAAAAAGCGATGACAAAAAATATGGCACCAGAGTAAGCCATCTGCTTTCAACCAACCCTGAATTTTTTCAAAAAGACGTTGATAGTTACGAACATGTTCAAACATTTCAACCGATACGACTCGGTCAAACTGACCTTTTTCAAGTTCAAGTACATTTACATCACAGGTAAGTACTTCAATATTGTTTAAACCTCTTAACTTTGCTTGCCCAAGAATATGCTTCTTCTGTGTAGCAGAGTTAGAAACTGCCGTAATCTGTGAACGTGGATAGTTTTCTGCCATCCACAAAGTTAAAGAACCCCAGCCACAGCCTAGCTCTAAAATGTGTTGACCATTTTTAAGTTGTGCTCTTTCACAATAAAGCTGAAGTGCGAGTTCCTCTGCCTGATCTAAAGTTGTTGTTTTAGTCGGGAAATAACATGCACTGTATTTGAGTCTTTTTCCAAGCACCGCCTGAAAAAACTCAGTGGGTAATTCATAGTGCTGCTCGTTTGCTTTATCTGTTTCAACGGCGATTTCACTCCGTTTTAACATATTAAGTACATCCATATAGCGCTGTGCCCCTTGTTCAGGGTCATAACGGCCTTCTTGAATTAAGCGTTTTTTGCTTAAAGCACGAATTGCAGCTCGAATGGCATGATCTGGAATCACACCACTTTCAACAATTTTCAAAGACTGATGAACAATAAAATCCATATGCGCACCTATTTTTTGGGTTTTCGCGGAATAAACATTGATGTTTTTTGTTGATAATCAAGATAATTTTGACCGCGACTTTTAATTGCTTGTTTTTCACTAAATGGAATACCCGTGACGTAATATAAAAACAGCCACATCAGTAACGGATAAATCCACAATAAATATTGGCCTGCCGCTAAACCAATGATTGGATAGGCAAACCAATGTAACCATTCAAAAAAATAATTTGGGTGACGTGAGTAACGCCATAAACCCTGATCCATCGTTTTGCCATGATGTTCTGGATTTAATTTAAATCGATATAACTGCTGATCAGCGAGCTGCTCTCCAATGAAAGCAATCGCCATAATTACAGCTGCAATCACTAAAGTGACTTTATATCCACTACTCCATTCAGTTGCTTCTACATTGAGGAGTGTCCACATTGGTAAAAAGAATAAACACACTAAAAGTGTTTGAAAGATAAAAAATAAAAAGAAGCCAACATGCTGAAACTTACCCATCGCTTTACGCATGTTTGCGTAACGACCATCTTCTTTTTGTTCAGATTGATAACGTCTTAACAGATGCCAAAATAATCTTAGAAACCATAAGCCGCTAAAAATACCAATAAACAGACGTACTTCAACAGGAGCAACTGAAATGAGTAAAGAAGACACAATAATGTTTAATGCCAGACAGAAACTCCATGCGGCATCTACAATTCCAGCTCGGCCATTTGCGGTAGCAAGTAACCAACTTATCAACATGATAAATAAGTCTAGAATCAGTAAATTCAAAAACATCAGCAGTCTCCTTACTTGAGCTGTTTGAGTTAGTAACTGCTACTTTCAAACAACAAGTGAACATTGCTTATCACGCCTTCTTTAAAACCACCCTCGCAATAACATAAATAGAAATCCCACATGCGAATGAAGTTTTCATCGAAACCCAGAGCCAATACTTCTTCTCGTGCGGTTAAAAACCGTGCTCGCCAGTGATGAATTGTTTGTGCATAACTTAAACCGATATCATTTAAATGCTTTAGCCTTAAACCACTTTCAGAGGCGGTTTGAGTTAATACACTCACGCTAGGAATAAAGCTACCAGGAAAAATATAGCGCTTAATATAATCAACTGTATTTAATGCTTTTTTATATCGAAAATCTTCAATGGTAATGGCTTGAATAAAGGCTAGACCTTTCGGTTTTAACAGTGTTTTACATTGATCAAAATATGTCGGCAAATATTGCGCTCCAACAGCCTCAACCATTTCAATTGAAACAAGCTTGTCGAACTTTCCTTCAAGTAAGCGGTAGTCTTTGAGTTGCACATCAATTCGATGTGCCAAACCCGCTTCATTTACACGGATAACGGCTTCATCATATTGAGCTTGTGAAATGGTAATGGTGGTCACTCTACAGCCGTAATGCTCAGCCGCGTAAATTGCAAAACCGCCCCAACCGCTTCCAATTTCAACCAAATGATCCATTGGTTTTAAATCTAACTTTTTGCAGATGATCTCTTTTTTTAGCTCTGATGCTTCTTCGAGTGTCATATTTTCATTTTCAAAAACTGCACTCGAGTACATTAAAGATGGATCTAAAAATAATTTAAAAAAGTCGTTGCTTAAGTCGTAGTGCTCAGCAATATTTTTACGGCTGCCACTTATAGAATTCTTTCGATTTTGATACCAAGCCTTAAGAAAAAACTGGCTCGCTTGAGCAATAACATTTTGATTAAGTTGGTCTAGTACATCTCGATTACGTGCCAAGATCTGAATCAACTCTACAAGTTGCTCGCTGCTCCAGTCACCACGGATATAGCCTTCCGCAGCCCCTAAAACACCATTTTTCAAAATGAGATCCATAAGCAAAGGATTGTGAACTTCAATTACAGCATGCAAGTCTGATACTTCACCAACCGTACCATTCCATGCACCCTGAAAAGTGATCTGTCCATGGCGTAGTTTGAGAAGACTTTTGAGTAGCACTGGTAGTGAGTCATCCTCACCATACAGAAATGTTTTTATCATGTCTTATCTACCTTGATCTTTTTAGGATGACGATAAAATGGAACTTTTTTTCGCCACAACTTAAATGCCTCTAAATATATTGAAAACAACATTTTAAAAGGGGCTAAGCTGTTCATAAGAGCATATCGATACTGCTGTGAAGGAAATGTGATGGGCACAAGTTCAAACCGCATAGTGGCATCAAACAGTGGTTTTTGTTCTTCAAAGAGCTGCATGTGAATGACATTTTGCTGATCTGAAAAACTAAACCGCCAGCGATAAGTCAACTGCATAGGCATAAACGGCGAGACATGAAATGATTTTTCAAAATGAAAATCGAAACTCTCATAATCCCCTACATGGCTGTGTTGTTTTACACAGTCGTGTATATAAACTTTACGTTCATTCCAAGGGGTATTGGTTATTTCACTGACAATAAATACGGGTTTTCCAGTTTTATTTAAAACAAAATAAAATACGGCTGAATTAAACCTAAAACCTAAACAACGAGGCAAAGCCAACACTCGGATTTGCCAGTCTGGCCGAAGATGTAAGTGATTATTTTGCAGTATCGCTTTCTCTACTCTGTCTCTTATAGAACCGTGATACATGTTTAAAAAATCATTTTTAGATAGCTTTAATACATTCCAGTGATCGGTCGACCAAAGTGAACAATCTTTTGAAATCTCATTTAATTGATCTGGATCAAACCATAAATAATTTAGGGTCGATGTAAATTGATGCTGTTTAGGGCTATAACGTCTGTGACGAATAAGTGCAGGAGCGATAGCAAGTTTATTTAATAACATTTGAGAAGCTCCTTACTTATTGTTATAACGCTAAAAGTTGTTCTACAACACGTGCTGCGCTACGAGCGCCATCTTCGTGAAAGCCCCACCCCCAATACGCTCCACAAAACGAAGTACGATTTTGTCCATTAATTTCTTGCCAGCGAGATTGAGCTTGAATTGCTTTTGCATCAAATACCGGATGACGATATTGACGTTCAACCAAGATGTCTTCGGCTTTAATTTTCATATTGGGATTTAAAGTAGAAAAAATCTGAGTAGCGCAGGATAAATTCTGCAAATTATTCATCCAGTAGGTAAAACCATAATGTATGTCGGACTCATTGTTTTGAACTTGCGATGTTGGCGTTACATGTACATGCCAACTTGCCCATTGCAAACGGCTTTTAGGCATAATGGAAAGATCACGGTGAACCACCATGTGATTATCTTGATAGCTGAACTGGCTTAATATTTCTCGTTCAAGAGATGAAGCATCTTTAATTAAACTTAGGCTATCGTCAGCATGGCTTGCGAAAATTACCCAGTCATATTCTGCTTGCCCTTCAGTCGTTTCGATAAACACAGTTTCTGGTGAACGGCTCACAGCTTTTACTTCTGCAAACTTCCACTCAATTGACGGGCAATTCTTTTGAATAGCACGAATGTAACTTGCTGAGCCGTGTTTAACCGTTTGCCATTGCGGCCGCTCTTTTAGCTGTAACATGCGGTGATGTTGAAAAAAGCTCACTACAAATCGATATGGAATTTGGCCTATCTGCTCAACCGGAGCTGACCATAATGCGCCACACATTGGGTAAAGATGTTCATAACGGAACTCATGACTATATTTGTGAAGGTCTAAATATTCTTCAATAGATAAATTAGGATCAATATCTGCCACGTCAATATTTTTATTATCATCATAAAAACGTAGTAAATCTGAGAGCATTTGCAGAAACTTTCGGTTTAGAAAGTTTTGCGGACGAGCAAAGAGCGACCATTTTTTTGAAGGATTATATTGAAGTCCACTAACTAGATTATTGACCGAAAAACTCATATCACTAGTTTGAGTTTCCACACCTAATTTTTTAAGCATGTCGGTAAATAACGGATAGTTGTAGTCATTAAACACAATAAAACCGCTATCTACCGCGACTTTAGCGCCTTCTACCTCTAGCTCGTGAGTGTCAGTATGACCGCCAAAATAGTTATTTTTTTCATATACGGTGACTTGATGTTGCTTAGACAATCTCCAAGCTGCGTAAAGTCCAGATATACCTGAACCAATAATGGCAATTTTCATAACACTTCACCGTTTTCAATTTTCTCTATCGATAAGTCTTTAATCTTTTTATATTGATAAACCTTGCCTGGTACGGGCTTTAGCCCCCACACCAAACCAAATAAAGACATCAGTTTGAGCACATAAAAGGTGATATCAATCTGCCACCAATAAAAACCTTGACGCACACTGCCAGCGTAAAAGTGGTGGTTGTTGTGCCATCCCTCACCCAAGGTAATTAAAGAAAGTAGAAAATTATTACGGCTATCATCTGGAGTATTAAACTCACGTGAGCCATATCGATGAGCGAGTGAATTAATGCACAAGGTTGCGTGCGTTAACAAAAGTGTGGAAATCACAAAGCCCCACACTAAAAGCTGTAAGCCATTGGTACCCAACTCAGGAAAATGTTGTGCAAGCCATGAACCGAAACCATAAATTGCTAAAGCCGTCAAAATCACAATAGGCAAACTAAATCGGTCGAGCCAAATCAGCTCAGGATATTTCAACCAGTCTTTAATGACTTTTTTTCGAGTGGCAAAATTTTGCTCATTTAAAAACCAGCCTACATGGGAATACCAAAAACCTGCTTTCGCTGAATGCGGGTCCTGATCGGTGTCGGTAAAGTGATGGTGATAACGGTGATGTGCTGCCCACCATAATGGTCCGCGCTGTGCACTCATGGTTCCAATGAGTACAAATATGAATTGAACAATACGCGAGGTCTGAAAAGTTTTATGAGAAAGATATCGATGGAAAAAAGCAGTAATCGCAAACATACGTATAAAATAAAAAACCAGCATGAAGACAACTGCAAACCAAGATACACCCACCCAAAACGCAGCTAAACAAGCGATATGCAATAAAATAAAGGGAATAATTCTTAACCATTGAATTTTCTTTTCAATGATATATTCACTAGAGGTACCCGCTTGCGCATTTTCTGAATCTGACCAGCTATCGATCCAGCGCAGAAAAAATTTAGACATTGATTCTTCCTGATCTAAAGCATTTCTTTTGGTTCTAATGTAGAAAATGCGCAATGAATTTTATGTGAAGTTCACTCGGTTACGAGATAAATATAAGCATCTACGCAACCAGCACTTCGCTATTTAGACTGGGTTGTCTTAACGAGTTTAGAAACGTCGTAGCCATAGCTTTTTGCAGTTTGCAGATAAGACTGATATGTCGCCTCATCAATTTGAGGACTACGAGAAAGAATCCACAAATATTTATGGCTTGGGCCACCCACTAAAGCGACCTGATAATTTGGATCAACTCTTAAAACCCAGTAATCGCCTTTTGTAAAAGGAATCCATCTTAAACCAGAGGGTAAAAAGCTCACTTTCAATTTACTGTTGCCTTCATTTTGCGAATAAGCAACACCTTCAGATGAAATCATTTCGCCTTTTTTAGTCGTACAACTATTTAAAACACCAACGGTTTTGTCCGCGTTAATAGAATAGTTTGCAGTTGTATTGGCTACGCAATTACGCTGAAAAAACATGGGTAAATGCGCAATCTCATACCACTTACCCGCGTATTTATTAATATCGATAGATTCAACAGCGACAGGTTTCGCATTTGTGTCGGCATAAGTGCTCAAAGGAAGCATTAAGCTCACCGCTGCAAGGTTGCTGCTGATGACAAGTGACTTAAATAATAATTTCATGATTGCCCTCTTTTGTTTATTTGATACGTTTAAACATACTTTAGAGGGCTGTGAACAAAGTGTGAATTTTACAAATTAAGGAATATTAATAAAGATTTAATTATATTTCTTTACAGCATCTGCAACTGGAAAATCAAGCTCAAAACACACACCCTCGACCGTGTTATAAACTCGATAGAGACCATGATGTAGATCCATAATTGAAGCAACAATCGACAAACCTAATCCACCTGTTTGATTGTAATCACTTCGACTTGAGTGACATTGGTAGAATCTTTCAAAAAGATGCTCAAGTTGATGTTCAGCAATTGAAACCCCACCCGTTACCACAGTCAGGCTGACCCATTGCGTATGCTCAATCATCTTATGTTTAGTTGCGATATAAATAGTTCGCTTGTCACCACCGTGAACCAACGCATTTAAAATCAGGTTATAAACGGCTCTTTGAAAAAGCTCAGGATCTGCAAATAAATTTTTAGCCTCTAAGTTAAAACTAAAATGACACTCTTGTTCTTCAGCTTGATATTCAAAAATCTGGCATAGGCCATCTATAACGTCTTGAACGTTTATTTCCTGTTTGTTTATAAGAACCATTTTCTGATCGGCTCTTGCCAAGAAAAGCATACTATCAATCATGCGTTTTAATCTGTGGTAATCATCTAAATGAGACACCAGCAAATCTTCATATTGCTCAACCGAGCGTTCGCCAGTTAAAGCAATCTCGGTTTGCCCAATCAGATTATTTAAAGGCGTACGGAACTCATGAGCGATATCTTCAGAAAAACGGTTGAGCTGTGTATAGCCTTTTTCGATACGCTCAAGCATGTGGTTTATATCTTTTGAAAGCAGATCAACTTCTAAAGGAGAATTTGATAGGTTTAATCTTTTCTGGAGCTGATTTGCATTAATAGAATGAGTTTGCTTGCGAAGCTGTTGTAGCGACCGTAAACCTAAATGACAAGCTAAAATACAAAGCACAAAGATCGCAAACACGCCCCCGACTACATACATCAAGAGACTTTCTTGAAAAGGTAAAAGAATATTGATGCGTTCCGACCACTGTTTACCTGCAATGAGCAGATAAGGCTCGTTATTAATTTTTATGGTTTTCCAAGCAATGCGCGTTGGATATGGGTTATTAGCTAAATCCTGAAATTGAAGACTGTCGCGCTGTGCAAGTTCAGGTAGTTGAATGTGAAGCGGATTGATATTAATTAAACTTTTGCCTTTATGAATAAGCAGAAACAAATTGTCTTGATTGCCAAGCATGTTTTGATACAGCTTAGGCCGCGCAATGATTTGCTCTACATTTTCGCTATCTTGTAGCAAAATTTCCAAACGATTAATTCTGTCTGCTAAAGCTTTATCTTGCTGCTTTAACAAAATTTGATTAATACCTAAATAGGTCATAAAGCCGACGGAACATAAAATTAAGGCAGAACAAAGCGTGACCAGTAATGTAATACGGACTTCAAGAGAACGCAGAAATTTAAAGTTCATAAGCTAACCGAAATTTTATAGCCCAAGCCACGTATGGTATGAATGAGTTTTAACTCATATCCCTCATCAATTTTGCTTCGTAAACGGCGTACAGCGACATCAATAAAGTTGGTATCTGTGTCAAAGTTAATATTCCAAACTTCGGAGCCAATTTGTCTGCGCGTCACAATTTGCTCTTTGTTAAGCAACAAGTAACGCAACAAATTAAATTCGGTTTTACTCAGCTCAATTAAGTTGCCACTACGCCATACTTCATGACCAACCAAATCCATTTTTAAATCACTAATAGACAGCTCATTTTCTTGTAGATATTGCTGTCGTCTTAACAGACTTTTAATCCGCGCCAACAGTTCAATATACGAAAATGGTTTAGCCAAGTAATCATCTGCACCCAACTCCAAACCTTTAACTCTATCTATGACCTGATCTTTTGCCGTTAAGAAAATCACCGGAATTTTTGAAAACTGACGTAAGACCTGTAATACACTCCAACCGTCTATGTCCGGTAACATGACATCAAGAATAAGCAAATCATATTGATCTCTCTTTAGCAATTCCAACCCTTGCAGCCCTAAGTGAACACACTCTGCTTGATATCCAGACTCTTTTAATCCTTTGACCAAATAAGTAGCAATCTTGATCTCGTCTTCAATAATAAGGATACGCATTTTGTAGAGACTCATTTGAAAGATGACAACTTTGTAATGTGATTGTCACGCTTGAAGTTAAGCAATGTGTTTAAGATTTTCAAAGCGACATAGAGGCGATCATTATGAAAAAATTAAACTGGCTGATGTTAACAGCCTTGCTATTCGGTAATAGTACTTTTGCACAGCCCCCTGCTTTGAATCAAGTTTATTCGTTAGATCTAAAAACCGCACATCTGCTAGCCGACAGTGCTAAAGAGGCCTGCAAAAAACTAAATCAAAACATTGCAGTGGTTGTTGTAGATCGTGGCGGTAATCCTTTAACTGCCGAACGGCATGAGCTGGTGGGTCCGCATAATTTAATGGCTGCCGAGAAAAAAGCCTATACCGCGTTATCTACCAAAACATCGACCTTGGTTTTAAGCCAAAACAGTAACCAAAACCCCGATGCAAAAAATTTAACCACCGTAGCGAATTTACTTTTGTTAGGCGGCGGCGTACCTGTTCGTTTTGAGAACCAAGTGATCGGAGCGATTGGGGTTGCAGGTGCTGGCGGCGCACAAAATGACAATCAATGCGCAAGCAAAGCCATTGAAACCGTTTTTCATTCATAAGGAGCTTTACCATGCCTAAATCATTTATTGCTTTATCTTCGTTATTTATTGCTTCAGCTACATTTGCACAAACTAATCCACTAAGTGTGCATGTGTTAAACCTAGAAACGGGTTTGCCCTCTTCTCAGGTTGAAGTGGTTTTAGAAAAAAACACCAATAACCAGTGGGTTAAGCTCAACCAGCAAGTGACCGATTCAAATGGTCGTATCACTGCGCTCTATCCAGAAAACAAAAAACTAGAGCAAGGGGTTTATAAAGTTACCTTTAAAACTGAAGACTGGTTTAAAAAGAACAAACAACAAACTTTTTTTGCTGAAGTACCTGTAATTTTTAAAGTCGATGGAAGCGTAAATCACTACCATATTCCGTTACTACTTAGCCCTTACGGTTATTCAACCTATCGAGGCAACTAAAATAGAAAACCCCTTTATCTGTTGTACACAAATAAAGGGGTTGGTTAAAAGCGATGCGTTTTACGAACAAACACCATTGCTAATAACCGATTTTTTATTTGAATCTAACGCCACAATTGAAGAAGAAACCGTATTAATAATTTGAGTCATGGCCTCACTTGAAGCACTCACAATTGCATCCATCTTTTTAGCTTTTTGATCAATCGGCTGTTTAAAAGCAATTCGACAATTGAGCTGGGATCCTACATTAGTGATGACTTTTGCATTATTTGACTCTAATTGAGTGGGTGGTATTTGACGCTTCACCACCCAAGATACCGCAATATTAATATAGCTTTTATCTACAATATCAAAATGAGAAAAGTCCGTAGAAACTCGATATAACGGTTGATTGTTTCCAGCCAGCCCACTGCTATAACTGTCAATTGCCCCTAATTTTTGCTGTAAACCCGCCGACAAGGTATCGCGTAATTGCGTACCCATAGTCGATGTCCAGCGTTCATTATTTAATACCGTAGATTTACCACTACTGTCTTGTAGCACCAAAGGCGCACGGTCCAATCGGTCTGGAATCCCGACCGGTAATACCTCAATCACCTGCACAGTTGATTTTGTAGCCGCAGTGATTTTAGGAGACATCGTATAATAGTTTGGCGTTGGCGAACTCGAACATGCCGTCATGGCAACTGCTGTTAAAAACAGGCCGCTCCCAAGCAGCCATTTGACTGCTTTGGGATGCTGAAAAGATAGAGTGTTTTTATTTTTCATCATCGGTCTCTGGTGTTTTACCACGAATAATTGATTCAGGGTGTTGTTCAATATAGTCTGCCATTAACTGTAATGAAGCTGCCGCACGTGTCATTTGCTGCAATGCTTTACGTACGTCTTGTTGTAACGGCGCATCACTCGACAAAATAGACTCAGATGATCTTACCGTTTTACGGACATCGTCCAAGGTTGCTTGTAAACCAGGTGCAACTTTTCCATCCAACTGCTTAACCAGTTTGTCGGTAGAGGCAATGGCCGTGTTCATATTGTTGAGCGTTTTACGTACATCTTGCCCAATCTCAACTAACGGGAATTTCGTTAACTTGTCAGCAATCTGAGAAACTTGTGCTTGTAAGCCACTGAGTTCGGTCTGTGTAGTTGGAATCACTACGCGATCATCACTCAAAATTTGTAATTTAGCTGGTTTAGCTTTAGGGAACTTATCTAGGGCAATATAGTTTTGACCCGTGAGTAAGTTGCCTGTTCTCATTTGAGCACGCCATCCATGTTCAACAAAGTCTTTGAAGATTTCACTATTCGGATTAAGTGCCAAACCTTTTTCAACACGTGAAGGATAAAAGACCGCATCAACACGCATACGCATCTGCTTATAGTCGTTAGTAAATTCAGCATTAATCGCTTTAACATTACCAACTTCAATGCCCATGAAGTCAATTGGTGCACCGACTGCCAATCCACGCAATGAATGATCAAAATACATAATCACACCACGAGGTTGTCCATCTGGATCTTTCAATGCATCAGATTTTGAATCCCAAAGGTTAAAGCGGCTATGATTTGCTGCTGTGGTCGCATGTGAGTTTTCAGGGTATCCAAAAGCAATACCACCCGCAACAATACTTGCAAGCGACTGGGTATCTAAATTAAAGCCAGAAGCATTTAAAGTTACATCAATTCCGCTCGCCTGCCAAAAACGTGCATCGGTAGTGACAAACTTGTCATACGGTGCACGAATAAAGGTTTGCAGTTCAACATTTTTACCATCATCAGATAATTTATAAGCTGTAATTTGCCCCACATTAATTCGACGATAATAAATCGGAGAACCGATATCTAAAGATCCCAAATCATCTGCATTTAAGAAAAATATTTTTCCGGGCACATCTGAAGATATAACTGGCGGTATCTCTAACCCAGTAAATTCAAGTTTTTTCTCCTCCGATTTACCCCCATCCACTTCAATATATGAACCTGACAATAAAGTATCGATGCCTGAAACCCCACTCGTCCCAATACGTGGTCGCACTACCCAAAATCGTGAATCTTTTGCTGCAAAGTTACTCGCGTCTTTACGCAAATCAATTCTGGCAATCACGTGGGAACGATCTTCCGAAAGATCAATTTGTCGTACTACACCAATATCCACCTGCTTATAACGAACAGTTGTTTTACCTGCAACCAGCCCCTCAGCCGTCCTAAAAGATACGTCAATTGTAGGGCCGTGAGACAAGAGCGCTTTTATCGCTAATGAAAGCGCAATTAAAAGAGCAATCAATGGAATGAGCCAAATTAAAAGAGGTCTCCATCGACTTTTCTTTTCTTGGGGTTCTGGTAAATCATTCATGCTATCCAGTTCAACATCTGTATCACGACGATCTGAGTTACCAGGGGTTATTTCATTTTCAGACATACTCATTGTTCTTTTATTGACTGGGATTAATGGAATCATTATTCAACGGCGGATGTTCTGCCTGAATAATCGTTGATTTTTCTGAAGCAAAAGAAGAAGGTTTGTTTGTATTTTGAGATGCGTAGAAGTTATCCCAAATCAGTCGCGGGTCAAAACTTAAAGATGCAAACATGGTCAACACCACAACCGCACCAAAAGCAATCGAACCTGGCCCTGCTAAAATGGTAGCAAGCGATTGAATCTGAATAAGCGCTGTTAAGAGGGCTACCACAAAAACATCAATCATTGACCAGCGCCCGATAAACTCGACAACTCGATATAATTTAACGCACTGCTCAGGTAAAAATTTCCAAGCTGACGATTGTTGAAGATATACTGCTACCAATAAAAAATACAAAATCAGCAGCTTTAACATTGGAATAAAAATACTGGCCATAAAAATGACCACTGAAACCAGATAGTCTCCACTTTGCCAAAAGTAAATGACACCACTCATGATGGTATCTTGCTGACTACCTAAAAGTGAGTCAGTTACCGTCATTGGAAGTACATTGGCTGGAATATACAGAATAGTTGCAGCCACAACTAAAGCAAAAGTTCGATTTAAACTCGCTGGCTTACGTGAATGCAGTACGCTATTACAGCGAATACAACGTAAAACTTGAGAGTTTTGGTTGAGTCGTTTTTTTTCATTTTTAACAGAATTTACGATACCACAGCAGTGACACACAATTAATAAGAGATCTTTGGCTCTTGGATATTGTTGAATCATCGATGCTTGCTGCGAGCTTTTTGTCTGGGTCACGCTTTTTATCGTTTTCATGGCAGTGACCTATCAATTTCGTTCCAAATATCACTCACCTTTATAGAAGTAATATAAACCAACAATACACTCAAGATCGCAAATGCCCATAAAGCAATCTCTGGAATGACTAAGACCATTCCGATTAACTTCACAAGTGTGACCAAAATCCCGATTAAGAACACCTCAACCATTCCCCACACTCTCATAAAATAGAGTGTGCGTAAGGCAAACACCAAAAATGTGGGTCTTCTCTTCAATATACTCACTGTACCCAGCACATAGGAAAGTAATAAAAGATAGGAAAGCGGAACAATAAAAGTAGTAATTAAGATCAGTACGCCAACAAAAGCCCGATCATAATGAAACATCACCCAAACCGCACCAAGTAAAGTGGTTTCAGAGATATTTCCCTGCAATTCAATTTTTACAATAGGAAAGCTATTGGCAAGAATAAATACGATTAATGCAGTTAAGATTAAAGCTAGCAATGTCGAAAAAGGCTTGGTGTGCCGATAGAGTTCAGCGCCGCAACATACGCAATAAGCTCTTTTCCCATAAGCAAGCGGGGTTCTACGATAGACTGTATCGCACTCCTCACAACCTGCTAATTCTTTAAGCCGCATAGTTATACTCTGAAATTTATAATTTTTACTTTGTCAGAACTGCTTGCTACAACGCTTGCATAAAATTCTACTTCTAAGCAATGTGCCAAACTAATCTCATTTCTTCAAGAGAAAATTGAATAACGACTCTACCGTTTACTTTATTAAATTATATAAATAACAGAAAAGGATATAAAAAAGCCCCTTTCTAAAAAGGAGCTTTCACTTAGTCTAAACCTAAGAAATCATCAGTAAAAAGTAATCCCACAGCTTATCTCGATCATCTATCTGATTCTCCCCTGCAAGCTGAACCATTGCTCCATCAATCAAAAATAAAAACATATAGGCATCTTGGACTGAGGCAGTCGATTTTAGCGTTAAAAGCAGCTTATAAATTTCATTAATTAACCAGTTACGATAATCAATTACCACCTTATAGGCATTGGGATAGAGCTTTTCAATTTCAAAAATGGCTTTAAATGGCAAATGGTAAAATCCCTCTAGATAGGCATGCAGAAAATAAATCTCCTTGAGTTTATCGAGCACCATTTGCTCACGATAAGAATTGGAAATTGAAAGTACTTTTACTTTGAGTGCATCTGTTTGAAAAGTCAGACTCATCTCGATGAGTCGTGCTTTTGAATGAAAGATGTTATAGAAAGTCGCTTTGGGAATTTTGGCCTCAGCAATAATGCGGTCAATACCCACCTTATTAAATCCATATAAATTAAATAGGTCTGTTGCCGCGTGGAGCACTTTTAATGCTCTAAATGAAGCCTCTAAATTTGGCATAAATATTCTGCTCAAAGATAATTTTTTGTTGTATATAAAAGAGATAGAAATGCCGTCACTCTTAAAATGAGCGATAAAAACGAACATTCTCATGCACACGAAACCGTGCCTGAACTTATCTCAAGCTTTATTGTTGAAATGATTTTTTAGTCGTAATGATTTAAAGGTTAAACCTATAAATGTTTAAACCGTTTTAAAGACCAGTTGAGCGGTATGGGTAGAGAGAATCTGGCAAAGGCCAAAAAATAAAAAGAATTAGTACACATAGAGGACTCCTCATGTCTAAAGAAGTTCTACCGAATTACTGTCAAATAATTATGGTGGCAGAACGAGAGAAGGTTGACAGACTGGTTAGACGCCAGCACACCCGTGGGTGTCCCTCTCCCGTCCTACCGCAACGGGAGGGAACGAGAGGTACACACGCAAAACTATTCCTCAGAAGAAATAATTCTGATGCGGTCTAAAACAGCCTGTCAAAGCCGGCTGGCGATGTAGGCCAGCAGGCAAAGGATAGTGCTCAACCCTATTACAGTCAAGCACACAAAATGACATCTGTTTTAAAATAGATCATTAAAAAGTAAGGATAAATAATTAAAATCTATTGTTAAATTGGGTTTATAAACCAGATATTTTCCCAATTCGCTTAAAGCTATAGATAAAGATTAAGTTTTAAATTGATTTTATCTTCGGTCTATATATTCAAGATAACCTCTACCCTCCAATGCCTGATCATGAAATTCACCTTGCCATGCATATGAAGAAACGAAACCGGCAGCCAATCCAAAACAATATGGGGTATCTACATGTGCTGAAATATCTAAAACTTTTTGGTTATTATGATAAGCAACCCAGCGAAAAGTATTTGGAACATTCATTGAAAAATTATCAGGCGTAATTTGTGGTTCTGGTTGAAGACTCGTTACTTCAAAAAGGATATCGCCGTTATATTGAATTGACGTTCCATCTATATGACGGTAGTAAACAGAAGTCATAATCGGTTGATCTTCATAGCAGATAAAAGCCAACAACAACTGCTGTTCATGATCAATATTGATGACTTGATAGCTAAAGACTTTTACGGGAAGTTGTATATTCTCAACCAACCATTTGTTCTTTAGCATTGAGGTAGCTATGGCTTTCCACGACTCAAGTGTACATAGCCCCTGAACGGTCTCACTATTTCCCTTTTGTTTGATATGACCTTCATATTGTATGAGCACACTAAAGTGCTTATACAGGCCACTGTAAGCAAACCATGAAATAGCTTTAGTGGGCTTTAAATAAAGTTCTAGCTCTAAGTCTTCTCTTTTGGTAATGAGTACGAACCCATCGCCTTGCTCATGCATGATAGTTTGATTGTCAAAATTAATCCCAAAAGGATTTTGGCTAAATTTAATATCATTTTTAATTGAATATATTCTATAAGCTTCAGACGTTGTCGATAATGCGGTTCCATGCACTAACGAAGCGGTATCACCTTTTCCATCCTTAGACATTTGATAGTTGGTATCTGTAATCGTAAATCCTACATAACCTAAAACTGAAGCCCAAGATAAGTATCGAAATGGTTCAGGTAAGTCAGGTACCATGATCCCATAATGTGTGCTCCCAAAGCGTTTATAAAGAGTATGAGGAGTGAGTTCAAAGTCTTTTGGCAATGTTGACTGCCGCTCAGGTGTAACAGCGCCTAACAATGAACCTGAAAGTTTAGCAACTTTTCGATTGGCTTTGTCCTTAAGACCCTTTGGTAATCTATAGCTTGAGATTAGCATTGTTTTAAAATCCTTTATTTTAATTTGCTCAACAATAGAGTTCCATATTAGAACTTGATAATTTTCAAATGAATGTTAATAAGGGACATTTTGATTTACGAAGAAGCCAATCTCTATTAAAAAAAGATTTCACGCTAAAGTACTCATAGACATATTTAGCAAGATATTGATAGTAAAGTAATTTATTTCTTATAAAAGAATGATTTCTATATTTAAAAACTGATGTTAATCAATTTTAATTTAAAACAATAAGAGAATTTAAAATCTATAATAATACATATTATATAATCATTTACTTATTATCCCCTCTCAGAACGAGTAGCAACCTTTAAAAAGCTCAGAGTAGTTTTAATGACAAATATTAGAATCTTCAAATTTATAAACCTTATTCTCGCTCTTTTATGGATTTATCAAGGACTTGTTCCCAAATTTCTATTTCTTAATTCTGATGAAATCTTCGTGTGGCAATGGGTGGGATTGTCTTTAGAGAAGGCGAAACTTGCAGGCCATGCGAGCGGTATTACCGAAATTATTTTTGGTTTATGTTTTCTCTTTTCTGCGCATAAATATATTCATTATTTAAGTATTTTGGGTTTACTCGGCCTGCTTGTTTTAATTGGCTTTTTAATCCCCTCTACCCTTATTTTGCCTTACAACCCTATCGTGATGAATATTTCGATGATAAGTTTATCAATTATCTATCTACTTTTATTAAAAGAGCAAACTACTCATTTGCATAGAGTCGCTCAATAACATTCTAATTTTTATATAGAGATTTCAATGAGTTTATCTAAAAGCGACGTTTGTTGTGTAGTCATTACGGGAAGCACCAAAGGTATTGGTTTGGCACTCGCCGAAGCTTTTTTAAAACTAGAATGTTCAGTTGTGATTGCTGGACGAAACTTAGAACACTTAAATCATGCCCTCACCCACTTAGAAACTCAGTTCAATAAAGAAAAATTTATGGGTCTATGCTGTGATGTGACTCAAATTTCCGATGTACAAACCCTATGGAATGGTGCAATTGAGCATTTTGGACATGTAAATGTTTGGATTAATAATGCTGGAAGCTGCCACCCGACCAAAGACTTTGTCGACCTTCAACCTAACGAATTAAACGCGGCGGTTTCAACCAATATTTTAGGTACGATGCTAGGTTCGCAAGTGGCTTTAAAAGGCATGCTCAAACAAGGTTATGGTCAAATCTTTAACATGGAAGGTTGGGGAAGCAACGGCGAATGGAGTGCCGGCATGACTCCCTATGCAACCACCAAACGAGCTGTAAGTTATTTTAGTAAAGCACTTTATAAAGAAACAAAATCGACGCCGATTTTAACAGGCACGCTTAGTCCAGGTATGGTTGCAACTGATCTTTTAGTTTCTTCTTGGACCAATGGAAACATCCAAAACTGGAAAAAGATGAAGCGGTTATTTTTCTTTGTGATTGATTCACCAGAAGTGGTTTGTGCGTATTTAGCTAAGCAAATTATGCAAAATAAAAAAGCCAACCGACGTATCGCGTGGATTACACCATGGAAGCTTTTTCTTAGATTTTTGCAACCTTATTACTGGCGCAGAAACCCAGTTAAAGGCACAGCATTAGAGCACTTATAGTCAAATTTAGCGCTTTAAACTCTTCTCGCCATGAAATTGTTCAGTAGAAGTTCTTCTTAAAAGGCTTCTACTGAACTTCATACATATCAAGAATCGCTATCTGAGCTATCTTCTTTATTTAAAATCTGCCCTTCTCTTTTTGGTCGAATTAACGGTGCTGTTGGTCTTGGATGATGAGCATGTGTATATTGCAAACCAACTCCAGCGTATACATCATCTGCTGCAATTTCAGTTTCAAAACGCTCATTATCCAGATCTCGAATTTCCTCGCTAATTCTTATTACTTCGTCTTCATCTACGCCAAGTTCTTGTAAAATAATTTCGCCAAACTTAATCGCAGATTCAAAGGTTTCGCGAATCATAAAGTCCACTTTTTGTTTGACTAAATGCAGTGAGTGCTCACGGTCATACGAACGGACTAATAATTTTGCTAAAGGAAATTCATGGGTAACCAATTCTACAATTCTATTGGTGGTGTCTTTACTGTCGACACACACCACAATTGCCTGTGCAGTTGCAGCACCAGAAGCATGTAAAATATCTAGGCGACAACCATCGCCATAATAAATTTTAAAACCAAATTTTTCGGCGTTTTGAATCATGTCGGTATTATTATCAATAATGGTGACATCGACACCTCGTGCTAACAACAATTGACTGGTGACCTGACCAAAGCGTCCGAATCCAATCATTAAAACACTACCGCTTAAACCCTCGGCAATATTGACGTTTTCTAATGAAACATCCACTTTAGTTTGAGTGAAACGTTTAAAAAGAATACCAACAATTGGGGTCAATACCATCGAAAGTACCACAATAGCAGTCAGATTAGATTTAACGGTACTATCAATAACTTGTGCACTTAACGCGGCAGAGAAAAGTACAAAGGCAAACTCTCCACCCTGAGCCATAAGTAAGGCACGATCCAACGCTTCAGTATGAGGACTTTTCGTTACTCTGGCGACAATATAAATCATGAGCGCTTTGGCAAACATCAGGGCAATTACACCGCTCACAATCAGTTGCCAGTTTTGCTCAACCACTGATAAATCCAGTGACATGCCAACACCAAGGAAAAACAGGCCCAGCAAGATTCCTCGGAATGGTTCAATATCCGCTTCAATTTGATGTCTAAAGGTCGACTCAGATAAAAGCACACCCGCCAAGAAAGCACCCATCGCCATAGACAATCCGCTCACTTGCATGAGTAACGCTGCACCCAACACCACCAATAGTGCGGCGGCAGTCATGACTTCTCGTGCTTTAGCGGCAGCCAAGAGTCTAAATAATGGATTAAGTAACCAATAACCTGCTGCAATAAGACCTGCAATTGCGATTAAACCAATTCCTATATTTTCCAAACGTACCGATGTGCTTTCAACTACATGATTCGGTGCCATAAAAGCGACAATAGCCAGTAATGGAACAATCAATAAATCTTCAAAAAGTAAGATGGCTACAATTTTTTGCCCACGAGGTTGGGTCAAATCACCGCGATCGCCCAATAACTGCATCACAATCGCAGTCGAGGTTAATACAAACCCTGCCGCACCAATAAAAGCCACTTGCCACGTGAAGCCAAATAACAGCCCAACGCCAGTCAAAGCCAGCGCACAAATGATGATCTGTAGTGTGCCTAAGCCAAAAATTTCGCGTCTAAGACTCCATAAATGTGAGGGTTGCATTTCCAAACCAATCACAAATAGATACATCACAATTCCCAACTCGGCAATGTGCAAAATCGCGGCAGAATCTTGAAAAAAAGCAAACCCGAATGGGCCAATAATCAGACCCGCAATTAAATAACCTAATACTGAGCCCAAGCCAATACGTTTAAAAATAGGGACTGCAATAACAGCTGCTGCCAATAAAACTACGGGGGCAACCAAGCTAATTGAATGTGCTTCTGAGCTCATACATTTCTCATTTTATTTATCAGCAATTTATTCTATGTGAAAGTAGATTTGAGGGCGATTATTAGTTTTGAGAAAAAGCATCCTAAAAATACAATGACTTTAATCGTCCGAAAATTAAAATTTAGAGTATCCATATGAACAAAATATATCTCTATTTTTAAGGTTCATAATTAAGCACTCATAAAAAAAGCCCTTACGGGCTTTTTTTGATTAAACAACGAATTTCAACATGAGCTGAATAACCGTTGCATTAATTAAATCGACAAAGAATGCACCACAAAGCGGAACAATTAAAAATGCCTTATGCGATGGACCATACATGTTGGTAATCGCCTGCATATTTGCAACTGCTGTTGGCGTTGCTCCCATACCAAAACCACAATGGCCTGCTGCTAGTACTGCTGCATCGTAGTTTTTGCCCATCACGCGGAAAGTTACAAACGCTGCATATAAAGCCATGGTAAGTGTTTGAGCACCTAAAATAACCACAAGCGGCCCAGCTAAGTCAGCCAGTTGCCAAAGTTTTAAAGAAAGCAATGCCATTGCTAAATAAAGAGACAAAGACGCATTACCAAACACATCAATCGCACGGTCAAAAATATCAATTTTCAACACGCTTTCTAAAATATTTCTTAAGATTACACCGCCGCCGAGTGCCCAAACAAAAGTTGGTAACTCAAACCAAGTTCCCTTACTAAAACCTGTCATAAATTCAGCAAACGCCAAACATGCTGCAAACATACCTAGTGTAGTAATTGCATTATCGGCAGTAATTAAACGTACTTGATGAGGGTTTTCAAACGGTGCAAGGTCATCCGAATTTTGCTCAACATGCGTATCTCTATAATGAATTTCATTATTGGTTTTTGGTTGAGCCAGACTGTAACGGTTGATAAGCAGTTTCGCTAATGGTCCACCTATCACACCGCCAATAATTAAACCAAAAGTTGCACTCGCCATTCCTAAAGCTAGAGCACCTTGAATACCATGCTGAGTTTCTAAAATTTCTCCCCAAGCTCCTGCTGTACCATGACCACCTGTTAAGGTAATTGAACCAGCAATTAAGCCAATTAATGGGTCAAGACCAAGCAAAGTCGCAAGACTCATGCCTACCGCGTCTTGTACTACAATAAAAGAAGCTACACAAACTAAGAAGATAACCAAAGCCATACCACCTTCTTTAAGCTTCATAAAATTGGCGCTTAAACCAATTGAAGCAAAGAAGACAAGCATAAAGCTGGTTTGCAACTCACTACTGAAGACAACGCTATATCCCCATAATGTATGGACAAGTAGCGAAATGACCGCAGCCACCAAACCACCTGCTACAGGTTCGGGAATATTATAGCGCTGTAAAAAATTAATCTGATTAACAAGAAAGCGGCCTAACAACAAGACGATAACCGCCGAAATTAGTGTATAAAAACCATTAAAAACAAATTCCATATATGCTACTTTCTAATTAAATTCCTAATCGATTGTAAAATAATTATATTTTATTTTTTCATATGTAAAAAAAACACAAACAAACTTTACAAAATTACTCTACCAATAAACTTTTATTATTCTTAAAAAAAGCTTAATTTCTTAAATATTTTATATAAAAATTTAGATAAAAATAATTTTACTATTAATTTCAAAACCTTAAATAAAGTCATTCTTAAATATAAATAATTAACCTTTGATACCTTAAGCAGAAAATACTGTCTTTTGGGTCACTGAACTTAGAACTCATTCCCTTTAATATCCCTGAAAAGACCAGCTCCTTATCGCTCTGGGCAACATTTTTATAGGTTTTATATTCAATGAGTTTATTGCTTAAAATTCGTCAGAACGTTCCTCAGCTACAGTCTATTAAAAAATCTCTTCAGACACGTGCGGGCCAAAAACTGCCTCACATGCTGATCAATGCATCGGATCTATTTTTTAGAGGTCCTGAAATTGCCTTGTCAGGAAAAATACCTTTTGACGTGATCTATAAGCATGAAATTATTAGCTTACGCCATTATAAAAATGAGATCGATACATCTACACCTAAACATCGCGTACCGTTGGTGATCGTTCCACCGCTAGCAGTAAATATGCTCATTTATGATTTGTTCCCTACACGCAGTTTTATACGTTTCTTCTTAGCACAAGGTTTTGATGTTTATTTAATTGACTGGGGCGTGCCAACTCGCCACCAAGCTAAATACAATTTCGGCACCTACATTAAAGTTTTTATGCCTGAAATGTTAAAGCAGGTTCGAGAACACAGTGGTCAGCAACAGCTTTCTTTACATGGCTGGAGCTTAGGCGGTGCACTTTCGCTCTGCTATACCGCATTATTTAAAGATAAAGATATTAAAAATCTAATTATTCTTGCTTCCCCTATCGATACCCATAAAGCGGGTTATATGGGGAAACTCTACGGCAGTCTGACTAAACCTGCCGAATGGGTTCGCAAACATACGCCATTTCGCATTCGTCACCATGTGCCAAGTGAAGCATTTCATATTCATGGCTGGCAAAACACGCTAGGTTTTAAATTAACGGATCCGATTGGAAATTTGAAAACATATTGGGAACTTTTTAAGAATCTTGATAACCGAGAATTTATTGTCGACCATGCAACCTCAAGTTCATTCATCGATAATATGCTGGCCTATCCGGGTGGTGTCATGCGTGACATTATTCTCCGTTTCTGGATTGATAATGAACTATCCAATGGCGTAGTTAAATTCGGCGAACTTACAGCCTATCTAAAAGATATTGAATGTTCAGTACTCGCAGTGGGTGGTAGCACAGATATTATTGTGACGGCTGATGCTGTTAGGCCACTTATGGATTTAATTAGTAGCCAAGACAAAACCTTTAAAGTTGTTCCAGGTGGTCATATGGGTGTGGTTTCTGGAAGCCAAGCCCCTACTGCGGTTTGGCCAGAAATGAGTAATTGGTTAGCTACACGTTCAGATTAATCAATTTAAATATTAATAAACCGACGTAGTAGACTATACGCCAGTAAATGGTCTATATAAATTTTAAAGTTTTTGCACAAATCTTCTAGAACTGTACTTAGCTATTTTGTACTGTTCTAATAGCTAAACTTAAAAATTTCTGGTTGGATCTTATGGGTAATTGGGTGGATATTTCAAAAGATACCAACACAGGTATTGAAACCATCCGTGCCCATTTTACTGGCCATGCCTATGACCCACACTGGCATTCAAGTTATTTAATCGGTGTAACTGAATCTGGCATTCAGCAATTTCACTGTCGAAAAAAACAAATCAATAGTCATGCTGGGCAAGTCTTTATGCTTGAACCCGAAGAAATTCATGATGGTCATGCTCCTGTATCTGATGGGTTTACCTATCAAATGCTATACCTACATCCAGACTGGTTAAAACAACGTATCCAAGGTTTATTTCATAATAGTCCTGATCACTACGAGTTAGTGATTGATGCACCATTAAAATCAGATGACCAGCTCGCTATTATTACGTCTCAAGCGTTTCAACATTTGCACTATAAAGAAATGAATATTGTGAAAGATAATAGTCTAGACCTGCTTATTCAGTATATCGCACAAGGAAAATGGTTAAAAAAAACTCACCAATCATCTATTGCTCATACACCTCGAATTGCATATCAAATTCGAGATATTTTGCATGATCATCTATTTGAAGATATCGGACTCCAAGATATCTCTAAAATGATGGGTTTAGACCGATACCATATTCATCGCATTTTTAAAGCAACATTTCATTTGGCCCCTCATCAATATCTGATTCAACTCAGACTTACTCGAGCACGTGATTTACTCGCCAGAAGCATTACCCCCGCACAAGTTGCTTCAGATTTATGTTTTGCAGACCAAAGTCATTTAAGTCGCTGGTTCAAACGTTGCTATGGTTTAACTCCCGCAGCCTATAGAAAAATCTGCACAAATCTTCAAGATTAAAAATCTTAATTATTTCATCTTGTATGCCCCTATTAACTTAAGTCGACAAGATGGAAAACCTCACTGCATTTTTATTATTTGCTATTGTTGCCTCAATTACTCCCGGCCCAACCAATTTTATAATTTTGAGTTTAAGCAGCCGTCATAAAATTTCTAAAACACTTCCTGTCATTTTAGGTTCGTGCATCGGGGCTGCATTACTTGTGCTCATTGTTGGCATTGGACTGGGTTCAACTCTTCTGGCTTACCCAATTATTCAAAAAATAATGACATTGATTGGTTTAATCTGGCTCACTTCATTGGCTTGGAAACTATATAACTACAACCCTATTATTCCTTACGAACAAGACAACAGAAAAGATCCGATTGGTTTCCTTGCTGGATTTTTTATGCAGGCAGTTAATCCTAAAACATGGATGATGGCTTTTGCTGTGATTAGTGTTTACACAAAACAAGGACAAGATATCTGGCTAAATGTCTCAATTTTATCCTTCATTTTTTTAATTATCGCGATTCCTTGTCTTTACATCTGGGCCTTAGTTGGCAGGTTAAGCAACCGATTATTTTCAGAACCAAAGCAAATAAACATTTTTAATAAAATAATGGCGCTAACACTACTCATCTCTGTATGGCTGCCCATCTTATATACATTTTAATCATCAAAACTGGATAAGGACATCTGCTTTCTAATATAAAGCTTAGATCATATAACTTTTAATAATTACTTGTTTTTATAATTTCTTAAAATAACTTTTAATGAATATTCATTTAATAACTTAATGACTTTTATTTTTAGAAACATACCTCCCTCACAACACATGTTGCTTTTTGTTATTTATGTAAAGCTTATCTTAACAATAAAATCCAATAACCATATGTTAAATATAATTTTTCTAACAACATTGCTTTGTAAATTTCGTCTATTTTTTATACAAATGTAGGCAATTTCTCACAACCATGTAAGTTAAAACGTACAACATAAACAATTGTTTTTCCTATAATTAATTTCAGTACATATAAGCACTCTTTACTATTAAATAGAAAGCTGAGTATTAATGAAGAGATCTGGAGAAACGGCAACGTTATCTTTATTAATATAAATACTCTTAATAATAGAAAAAGAATCTCAAAAAATTAATATGTACTATCTTTCCTCTGGAAACAGAGGAAAGATCTTTTTTAATCATCAGATAGGGTATAGAGAATGTTTATTGCAAAAAATATATTTGTATATTTACTATCAATGTTAGCTTTATGCTTAATGATTATTTTCTTTAATTACCTTGGAATGAACGAGACGATTAATCTTCTGCTCTCTTCAGCACTTTTTGGAATATTTATTACTTGGTATTTCAAAGGGAGCGGACTATGTCTCGCCTTATTTAGTTTTTTTTACTGGGCAATGTTTGTAATTAGTCAAAGTCTAGAGGTAATATGGATGCTCGCAAGTTCAGTCATTGTCTATCTAGTGATGACCAAAATGATTCCTAAATTCAAGACCATCCATTTCGGCGTTATAGCTAAAAAGGGTTCACCCCACGCTTAACCATACCTACTTTCTTAACCACATTAACTTTGCTTTGTTCAGCACTTAATAATTCATTTAAGAAAATTTTTAAATTTTTCTCATCAAGACAAATGGGATTAAAACTAGTTTCTCCCATATTTAAAAAGAAAGATTCAATATTTGTATTACGCTGTACATATTTCATTGACCAACGTTGAAAAGAGTTCTTCTCGATGGAATATGTACACAACCATTTAACATTGTAGTGTCTTTGATCATCTTTAATTTTTTCAAATAATCGCTCCACTAACTCCTGTTCGCCTTCTAAACATTGAAAAAAAGCATTATCAGCATAATAGAGCACACCACAAATTTGATTCAAATCATTAAAATTTCTAGCTTCTGTTAAAATATCACGTAAATCTTGCAATAAATCTTCATTTTTTTCGTTTCGTTGACTGGCATAACACAGGCGAACGTTCATTAACAATTCCGTGAAATATAAAATTTCTTTATCTAAAGATTTTTCAATCTAACATATATTTCTTCCTGATAATTGATATTTCATCCATACACTTAATATCTATTCCAAACAAACCACCGGTAAGAGAATAACGAAAGTTATCAGACTTACAAATGATTAGATATAAAACAAAAAAAGCCCTCTAGTGAGAGGGCTTTTATAGCCTGTAAAAGAACAATTAAATTTCTTTTAAAGACTAAAATAAAAAAAAGCACTAAATAGTGCTTTTTTCTTACTGAAATATTATTGTGGAATAATATTTACAGCATTTGGGCCTTTTTGACCTTGAGTAACAGTAAACGTTACACGTTGACCTTCGTGCAAAGTTTTGAAACCTGAACCAGAGATCTCTTTGAAGTGTGCAAACACGTCTGGACCATTGTCTTGTTGAATGAAACCGAAACCTTTAGTTTCGTTAAACCATTTTACTGTACCGCTTACTGTATTAGACATGATATATCCTACTGATTTCTAATATTTTAGTATCATTTAATAATGACACTAACATAACTTTGAAAAAAGAATAACAAATTGAGTTAAGATCTTAAAAAACGAAGGATTATGACTAAAACTACGATACTTTAAAGAAGATTTACTAACAAGACTTTTTTCTAGTTAAGAACATGATACATGAAATAAATTTCTATTCAAGCTTTTTATGAGAAAAATTTTATAAATTATAATAAAAAACCCAAAAACAATAACTTAATAGTGTCACTAAAAACTTAGCATATTCCCTACCTAACCAACTACTTACATCCAATTAGATAAAATGTTGAAGAATAGAAAGATCAGCACTTAGGACGCATGAGATGACTGAATAGAAATATAAAAAAGACTTTAAATAATTTGAATTTTAGAAATTCAGGCAATAAAAAAAACTCCTAAACAGGAGCTTCATTTTTAAATTATTGGCAGAGGATCAAGGACTCGAACCTTGACGAACGGTTTTGGAGACCGTCATGCTACCATTACACCAATCCTCTATATTTATGATTAAACAACTAATGATTTAATCATAAAAAAAGCAAGAACATCGTCTTGCTTCTTTTAATGGTGGGGGCGAAGAGACTCGAACTCTTACACCTTGCGGCGCTGGAACCTAAATCCAGTGCGTCTACCAATTTCGCCACGCCCCCATCTGGGACATTTATTTAAAATAAATGTGGCAGAGGATCAAGGACTCGAACCTTGACGAACGGTTTTGGAGACCGTCATGCTACCATTACACCAATCCTCTTCCAAAACATAGATGACTTAACATCTACATTAACTTTAAGTTTTAACTTAAAGTGGTGGGGGCGAAGAGACTCGAACTCTTACACCTTGCGGCGCTGGAACCTAAATCCAGTGCGTCTACCAATTTCGCCACGCCCCCGATGGCTGTGTATATTAGCGATAAGATCTAACAGTGACAAGTGTTTTTTTTCTAAAAAAAACTGACCGTGTAAATTGTATACAGATACTAGATCAATGATTTTTATAAGTTTGAATGGGCTTTTAAACAATTCATCGCTTCAAACACGTTTGCAAACCTATTTTTTTGTTGTTTTTGCAATAAACCCGAAAGTAATGGATAAAAAATCATAAGTTGTGTCGGTAATTGAATGGTTAAATTTTGGCAATGCAATACTGCCCAATCATAGTAACTTCCTGCTTCTAAGCGAGTTTGAGTTAACCATTCATATAGAACGATACCAAATGCGTATAAATCGCTTTGTATATCCTTAAAAGCGCCTCTAAACAGCTCTGGAGCCATATATCGTGGTGTAGCATCCATTCTTAAATCTGAGCTCGATATAAGTCGGGCTTTCTCAAAATCAATCAAATAAGCATTTTGCTCAAACTTTCGAAAATGTTCTTTCTTAATATCTCCATGAATCCAACCAAATTCGTGGAGTTCAGCGAGCTTATCTAGTGCGGACCAAATCGCATGATATACATCAGTTAAATCCGTTTCATGGGACAATGAACCAAACCACAAATCAGTATTGGGTAAAATTAAAACCCTACCTAAAGAATGGTTTAATTGAGAAATAGCACTAACTTCAATTAAGTTATGAGGTAAAAGCCACGCAGATTTCTTATGAGTAATTTCTTCGTAAAATAATTGCTCATGAATGAAATCTTGCTCACTTTGAACATCTGTTTCAGGTAAATGATATTTTAACCAATAGTCTTTATTATCTATGCTGCATGTCCATAGATACCGCCCTAAAGCGGCACTCACAGGTTTTGTCACACTTTTTAAGTCTTGTATATGCGAAGCAAAATCATGCTTCAGCATAGTAAGACTCTGGCTGTTGTTGCTTTTCTTCAAAACGCAAAACTTCTAAACAATGCTGAATCGTCTTGCCAATACGAGCATGGGTCTCAATCGAAGAAATTTTTGGCCAAGTCGCACGCTCCCCTTCTCGCTGTAAGCGTTTAAACAAATGTGGACGTGGATTTTGCAAAGTATAGGTATAGTGACTCAAGCCATATTTAGCAATGATATTCACATCGCCATAATAACGCTGCCCCATTACACCATAGCCATGATCGAGTAATCGTCTAATCGGAGAAATAGAACCAAGTCTTTGACGTGTAAAGTCCATAAGTCCCATGGATAACACTTTACCTTGACGTCTTAAAATCCGTTCAGGCCAACTTAAAACATCTTTACGAAAGCGGTCTGCATCATTTTGCATAAATGGAACAATATGTGGATTCACCTGACTAGCGATGGTGTAATTTAAATTATAAAGTCGGGCCATTCTTTCTTGTGGAAAATCATTTCTTACACTGCCGTCTACCCATTTTGTGTTTGCCATGTAAGGCGTGTGTTCACCGTCATAACGTTTGCTAGTTAAACGTACGGGTGGAAATAACACAGGTACAGCACATGAAGCCAACACAGCACTCCAAACTAAAACGTTTGGCGTCATAATGGCATTCATGATGCGCGGGTTTTCTGTTGCATCATACGGTGCAACTGCCACATTAATGTTTAAACCAGATTTTTTGAAAGCCTCTTCAAATGTGAGATCCCCCAGATTTTCAACAAGGAATTTTTTCAAATATTGCACATCGGCAATTCCACCATTTCCTTTAATGAGTTCACGAAGTTTTCTAAAATGAAAAGCATCACTAAAGAATTGTTCTCCATTTAATAAATTTTGAACATCTTCACTGGCTGAAGTTCCAAGCATGCCCGTCATAATTGCCCCAGCACTTGAGCCAGACAACACTTTAGGCATTAAATCTTGTTCAATTAAAGCCTTACATACCCCAGTATGAAAAAGGCCTAAAGTTGCTCCACCTGAGAACATAAGGGCTGGTTGGCCATATGCTTTTTCACAATTTTCAAAAAACTCTATTTTTTCTTTTCTTTGGAAAGTAATACATTCACTTGAAGCAATATAGGCCAAGCTTTGGCTCACCTCTTCAATATAATCTTCAATTAACTTTTTCGTTCCCACATGAGTTGCAGCAAACAACATAGGATGACCAATATTTGCAATATCGTAGGTTAGACCTTCTTTTAGTAAATAAATAAGATCTAGCGTTCGATGTTGCTGGCGATATCTTTTGAGTAAGGTATACCGATAAGAAATGAGCTCGGCATCGAAGTAAGGTGAACTATTATCAAATTTCCACTCTTGCACTCCTGTTTCTTCATCTAGTTTTAATGCAAAAGACTTCCATTCTTCATAAGATTCAGCCATGTCTAATTGACGTTGTAATTTTTTGATACGGTAAGCCTGATGTGGATTCATATCACTTCGTAATTTTTCAAACATATTTCGTCCTCATCTTCTCAGATGATTTTACTAAATAGACATGACAACACTATGCTCGGTCTGAACATTTCAATCAATTGCAAAACCGATAAAGTGTATAGGCAATAAGTTTTTTGTCAGCCTGTTAATTTCGGTGTTAGTATCCTAGTAAATTACTGTTTAACATGATTGATTAACCATGGCTACCATTGATTTACCAGAGAATTTAGTTCAAACATTATCACTTGTATTAAATCAGCTACAGCAGGTCTTACCTGAACCTCGAGAAGAGACAGATTTTACTGCACCTGCTTTTAGATGGGAAAATCAGCAACTTAAAGCCATCCACACACCGAAAAATATTTATCTTGATGACTTAAAAGGCATTGAACGTCAGAAAGAAAAAATCATTCAAAATACTTTGCAATTTTTAAATGGCTTACCAGCCAATGATGTGCTTTTAACAGGCTCGCGTGGTACGGGAAAGTCATCTATTGTGCGTGCTTTATTGACTGAGTATGCCCCGCAAGGATTACGTTTAATTGAAATTGAGCGTGATGACTTAGCAGATTTACCTAAAATTCAGAAACTCATTCAAAACCGACCTGAAAAATACATCGTGTATTGTGATGACTTAGCGTTTAATGCTGAAGATGAAAATTATCGTAGTTTAAAAAGTGTATTGGATGGTTCATTACAGTCTGGTTCAAGTAATTTTATTATTTATGCAACCAGTAACCGTCGTCATTTATTACCAGAATTTATGCATGAGAATACGCCTGTAACCAAGGTCGATGTACCACAATATACTGAGTTACACCCACAAGAAGCGATTGAGGAAAAGATCTCTTTGTCAGATCGTTTTGGTTTGTGGTTATCTTTTTATCCAATGGACCAGAATTTATATTTAGAAATCGTGGAGCATTACATTCATAAAGCAAACATGGTTTTTAATGATGAAGTTCGTGCTGAAAGTTTACGTTGGTGTCAAATGCGTGGTCAACGTTCAGGACGTGCTGCATATCAGTTTTCTAAGCACTGGATTGGTTTAAATGGCTTAAAAGAACTGTCTAACAATTAAACAAAATGTCCCGCAAAGCCTTAGCTTTGGCCTGAAAACCGCTTAGTTTTGATAGTTGTTTTTCATAACCTAAAACAAAGATAGTCCTATCCTCATTTAGGTTTATATATGAAAAAACAATTGCCCAAAATTTCTATAGGCAGTAAAGTTTTAGGTCAAAGCTTATTGCTCGCGCAAAGTGTTATAGATAAAGCAGAAAAATACTCAACTCTTCCTTTTTCTCAGTCTCATATCATCCAGCCCCGAGTCGATGAAAAATATTATAGCTGGACTCATTACGGCATCTTTTTCCCACTTTTGCCAGAGCCGCATCGCTATTTAAATATTATGATTTTATTAGGCACTCCCGGTGCTCTTGCATTTGATCATGATGACATAATTCATGGAAATCCTCGAAAAACAGCGACTTTATTTTCAAGTACAGCCGCAGTAGAGAAAGCTTTGCTTAAGGCCTATATCATTCCTGAAGATACAAAAATTAATGAAGATGGAAGCTTAATCGAACTAGGTCAAGAAATTTCAATTCAAGGAAAATTCCCAAAAATTCATATTAATGGACATTATGAGGGGCTTGATTTCGACTTTGACATTGATGTTACCTCCCATGTTTCATGGTTTATAAAAACACCGATTTATGATCATTTTAGCTTGTTGGCAAAGTTTAAAGGTTTCTTAACCTATCAAGCAGAACGTATTGAAAGTGAGGGACTCTGCACTTATGAATATGCTCGAGCAGTTGGAGCTCATTCCATCGCAGATAAACTTATTCCTGAAGCCTATAAACTGCCGCTTGATTTTTTTACTTATCAAATTATCAATTTAAATGAGACTACTCAACTTCTTCTTACCAAAGCAGATATTGCCGGTCAGACAGCAGCTTATACTTTGCATATTAGATATCTTGATCGACCCGCAGAAGTTTATACAGATGTCAGTTTTGATATTATTTCTCACCAAGTTGATGATTACATCTCACCAACTGGGCAAAAGATGCGACTTCCTAAATTCTTTTCGTGGATTGCTCGAAATGAAGCTAAACAAATTATTTTAAATATTCAGGCAGAAATTGACTGCCCACTCCGCTACGGTCATGGGCGAGGTTATGCAAGTAGTTATATATTTACTGGTAATTATTTCGGTAATGAAGTTCAAGGCCGTGGGTATATCGAATATATAGATATTGAAAACCAACAAGCCTTTGAAGATAACTAATTTTACTCAGGAATAGACAACTCAGTCATTGGCCAACGTGGTGTTGTGGTTACAGCTAAACCATCATGTTGGCCTGCTTTTAAGCGTTGATAGCCTGCAAAAGCAATCATTGCCCCATTATCAGTACAAAGAGCAGGTTCTGCGTAATAAACTTGTGCCTTAATTTTAGCTAATGAAGTTTCCAACTGTTCACGTAGTCGTAAATTTGCACTTACTCCACCCGCAATAACTAAACGCTTAAGTCCAGTTTGCTTTAAGGCTTTTACTGATTTTTTTACCAATGTATCTACAATTGCTTCTTGGAATGAAGCTGCAATGTCTGCGTCTCGGTTTTCACCATTCAACTTTTTCAATTGCACAGAAACAGCTGTTTTTAAACCACTAAAAGAAAAATCTAGACCTTGGTGAAGCATTGGTCGTGGAAATTCAAACGCTAATGGATTACCACTTAAAGCCAATTTCGCAATATTAGGACCACCCGGGTATGGCAAACTCATCATTTTTGCAACTTTATCAAAGGCCTCTCCAGCTGCATCATCAATCGATTCACCTAAAAGCTCATATTGACCAATAGCGTGAGCTGCCATTAATTGTGTATGCCCACCTGAAACCAATAAAGCAACAAATGGAAATTCGGGCGGTTGACTTGAGAGTAAAGGTGCCAACATGTGCCCCTCCATATGGTGAACACCAATGGCAGGTTTATTTAAAGAAAAAGCTAAAGTTCTTCCAAATAAAGCCCCTGTCATTAGGGCTCCCATTAAGCCAGGACCACGCGTATAAGCAACAGCATCAATCTCTTGTTTTGTTACACCACTTTGCTCAAGCAATTGATTCATTAAAGGAATTAATTTTCGAACATGGTCACGAGAAGCAAGTTCAGGTACTACCCCACCATATTCGGCATGAAGTTTAATCTGGCTATAAAGAACCTGTCCCCGCAAGCCGAGTTCGCTATCATAAAGTGCCAACCCTGTTTCATCACAAGAAGTTTCCAAGCCTAAAACAATCATCAAAACTGCCTTTTATATGAGTCAAAATATTGCAATCGCTATTATAGACTTGTGATATGAGTTGTAAATGAGTAAAATACTGACCTTCACTTGTGATCCGGCACAATAGTGTGCTTGATCTTATCCATAATCTAGAGGATTTTACATGCCACAAGTTAAGTTGAAAGAAGGCGAACCAGTTGACGTAGCTATCCGTCGTTTCAAACGTTCATGCGAAAAAGCTGGTGTTTTAGCTGACGTTCGTAAACGTGAATTCTACGAAAAACCAACTCAAGAACGTAAGCGCAAAAAAGCTGCTGCAGTTAAACGCTACCAAAAGAAATTGGCTCGCGAATCTGTACGTACTACTCGCCTTTACTAATTAATTTGTGATTGACTGCTGAATTATGACTACTTTAAAAAACCAAATTACTGATGCATTAAAAACTTCTATGCGTGCCAAAGATATGGCAACAGTGACGGTTTTGCGTAGTCTACAAGCAGCAATTAAGCAAATCGAAGTCGATGAGCGCATAGAGCTTGGCGACGCTCAGGTTCTTGCGGTCATTGAAAAGCAAATTAAACAACGTAAAGAATCGATCAAAGCCTTTGAAGGTGCTGGTCGTGATGATTTAGCTAGTAAAGAACAAGCCGAAGCTGAGATTTTATCTCAGTTTCTACCAGAAGCTATGACTGAGGAAGAGCTTGATTCTCTCATTGAGCAAACGATTTCTGCTCAAGAAGCAACTAGCATGAAAGATATGGGTAAGGTGATGAATTCTCTACGTCCGATCATAGCCGGGCGTGCCGATCCTTCTATAGTTTCAGCAAAAATTAAAGCTAAATTAGCTTAATTTCTTCTCTTAAATCTTATATTCCTTCAAACCAAAATTCCTTTTAGTTTGCGAATATTTGCATATCTGAAAATTTTGAAAGATCTATCTTCAAATTTTCATTCTTCGCTCATCTTGCATTTGCTTTAATCTACTGTCTATTCTAGCCGACATTGCTTGATTATCTTTTGCTAATCGCTGAGCATGCAATATCGATTTAATCGCATTCTCTTCACTCCCCGACCAATATTCAGCTTCTGCTCGATAGCGTAAAACATTGACTGCTCTCAGCGGTCCTGTCTTGTCCAAATTAGCAGCCTGCTGCAAAAATTGCCAACCTTGGATATCTCTTGGGTTTTTATTGATAAACCGTTGAACAAGAGTTTGAACCTGTGAAAATTTTCCTTGGCGCAGCAACACTTCAGCCAACTTATAACTGAAAGCTCTATTTTCAGGCATAGTCATTTGTGTAGAAGCAATTGAAGTATAGGCTTGATCCAACTTGTTTTGCCCCAGATAAATATCTGTCTGCAAGAGTGTAACGAGAGGTTTTCCACTAGATTTAACTTGATCTAAAGTAGATTGCGCTTGTGCATAATCACCTTGTTTTACATAAAAAGCTGCCAAAGCAATAAGACCCGCAATATTTTTTTGTGAGGCTAAACTCTGTAGTTGGTTTTCGGTAGCCTGATTTGAAACTACCATTGTGTACCATTTTAAAATTTCAAAATCGACATCATATATACGATTTTTAACTTTAGGCATCTGGTTCGCACGAAGTCGGGCCTCACTCATGCGTTCGGTCGTCAATGGATGAGTCAGCCAGAAATCTGGTAAAAAACTTACCCGACTAGTCGCACGATGCATTGTTTCAAAATAGTCTGCCATACTTTGCGGGTTATAACCGGCTGCATACATATATTGCATACCAATACGGTCTGCTTCACGTTCCTGATTTCGACTATATGTTAACTGGCTATCCATTAATGCAGCCTGTGTTCCCAACATGACCGCAGCCCCTGCATCTCCACCGCCCTGTGCAGCTATTGCCACGCCCGCTAAAAGCCCAGCTAAACTCAATAAGGTTTGCCCCTTAAAGGCTTCCTCTGAACGACTAAAATGTCTTTGTGATACGTGTGCAATCTCATGTGCCATAACCCCAGCAATTTCATCAATATTGCGAGCTGAGGCAATAAGCCCAGTATTAAGCGCGAATAAGCCACCTGGAACCGCAAAAGCATTAATTTGTGGATCTTTAATAACAACCAGACCAATAGGCTGACCGAGTTGTGTCTCACTTAAAATATTTGAAAATACTTGGAAAAATTGGTCTTCGAGCCAAATATCTTGAATAACTGGCATTTGCTTATGAACTTCACGGAAAACTTTTTCACCAATAAATTTTTCTTTTTGTTGATCAAGCAAGCCTATCCCACTTCCAATATTTGGAATTTCCACCTGATTCACAGATGGTTGAGGGTCGAAAGACTGTGCATACGCAGCATTTGCTATAAAAGTCGCACTTAAAATAACTGGCAAAAATCTCAAAAGTTTTTCTCTATTAAAATTAAACCATAAAAAAAGCCTACTGATATGAACCATAAAAAATTATGTTCAATCAATAGACTTTTACTATATCACTCGAAATCGACTAGTTTTGCAATGAAGTGTTATTAATCACTTATATAAAGTTTTGGTTTACCAAATATCTAGGTGTTTTATCTTCTAAAGCTTCAACCAAATTTCTATAGGCAAGATTTGCCATTTTTTTACGGGTTTCAGCAGTCGCCGATCCCACATGAGGCAAAGTCACTACATTCGGTAATTTAAAAAGTCCCGAATCTTGTAAAGGTTCTTTTTCATACACATCTAAGCCAGCAGCAAAGATCTGATTTTGCTGTAAAGCTTCAATTAAAGCTTGCTCATCAACCACTGAACCACGGGCAATATTAATAAAAATAGCGTGCTTTTGCATAAGCTCAAACTGAGCTTTGCCCATTAATGCTTTCGATTCATTATTTAAATCAACTGCAGTTACTACAAAATCGGACTGCTGTAGCAATTGATCCAAACCAAGATATTCTGCATTTAATGGCTCAGCCAATTCAGGCTTTTCGCGACGATTATGGTAAACAATATTCATGTTAAATCCATAAAAACCACGACGTGCAATTGCAGCACCAATATTACCAAGTCCAATAATACCTAATGTCTTTCCAAAAACATCTAAACCGAACTGCTGAGGCCCTACTGTTCTTTTCCATTCGCCTTGTTTAGTCCAATGATCAAGAAAAGGAACTTTTCTAGCAGCGCTTAGTAACAATGTAAAAGCAAGATCAGCTGTTGTTTCTGTTAAAACATGGGGCGTATTTGATAACCAGATTTTTCTTTGGTTTAAATAAGCCACATCATAATTGTCATAGCCTACCGTCACAGATGAAATAATTTTTAGTTTTTGGGCAGGTGCAAGGTTATTTTCATTCAGCACCCGTCCTGCGCCGATCATTCCATCAGCATCGACAACGTGTTGCCGTATTTGTTCATTAATATCACCCAATTTTGGGTTAAGAACCACAACATGATAATCCTGTTGTAATCGAGACAAAATTTCTTCATCAATTTGGCTAAAAACTACAACTTTTTTCATGTAAATCCCTACTACTCGTTGTTATCTTGCATTAATTTCCATAACCTTTTTTTAAGGAGTGGTTTCTCCAGCATTTCCTTTAAACTTGCCAAATGGATAATATTGGCATGTTGAATATAAGAACACTCACCAAGGCATAAGATCTTTTTATCTGCTGCAACAGCATCCAAGAAGCCTTGTATATACGAACCAACTCCCCGCTGATCTTGATAGGCAACTAAAGGAAAAGGCCATTTTAATTCAGCATACTGCCCTATTTTCGCTTTTTGTATGTTATTCCAAAGCTGTTTTTCTTCTTCACATAAATTTGTAACATCTAAAAAAATAACGCATTTTTCAAGAGAAAAAGCCTGCAACTCAAATGATGCAATCTTGATGGCAGGTGCTTGCACTTCATTACGAGGTTCTATAATAGGTTGAACCGGCATTGAAACTGGCGCCACAATTTCAGGTTCAACTTTTGGAATATCGTTAATTTGTGGCTTTGTAGTCTGCTCAAGAACTATGGGTTCTACAGAGGGTAATATGATCGGTTCTTGTTCTTCTACAACATGATCTCGCCAAAGGCTTTGAGCATTATTTTTTTGGCACACCTGTGTCTTAGGAATCCATACATCAATCCCTAAAGTCGCCAATATATTTCTTTGCTGCCCAATCATGTTTGAATCAATACCTCTGCTTAAGCTACATTCTAACGGGCTTGAGTTTTTTTTTCAGTGTTTTATTTCGTTCAGCTGTTTTTATAATCGTAGATGTCTTTTAAATAATCATCACACTATTTCTTTTTTGCATTTGCTCAACAATTTCTTCTGTTTCAAAGCCAAATCGCCAATAAAGTAATTCAAGTACATCTAGTTCGTCTTGCGTGATAATACGATCACTCCACAAGCACATTTCTGCAATCGCAAGAATACTAAGACGGTCACGCAATAATAAACCTGCAATGTCATTTAAAATTTCAGCCAAATCTAAAGGCTCGTCTGAAATCTCATCATAGACATACATTTCATCTGGATTAAGTAACGAACGTAAAATACGTTCACGTACTTCTAACTGATTTGGACTATTAATTTGCTGAACATGAAGCAAGGCATCAATTAAACGAACAATTTGAGGTTTTACTTCTTCAAATGCTGTTGGCAAATGTAACGGCATTAAATTCAACTCATATTTAACCCGTTCCAGCAAAAGCGCATCTAACAGACCAATCTCGCCATCTTCTTGAATAATGAGCGCTAGTTTTGTTAGAAATTGTCGCGCAATGCTTGCTGGCATATGCCCAATGTTTTTACAAGCATCATGAAATATCTGAATATGGATACGCCCATCAAGATTTAATAAGGCATCAATAATGGCATGGCTAACTGGTGCATCTTTTGGGATAAATTCTCGATATTGGCGAATCATCAAAATAGCGACCATTACCTCACGTGAACCCGTAGCAGTTTGTAGGGCACGCTGAATGAGCTCAGGACGCTTTTTATTGCGACGCACATCACTACTAAGAGGCTTAATGGCATCATTTAATGCAAAACTAATGGGTGACAATCTTAATAAAGGCAAAGGCTGTGGAGATGACCATGGAACATAAATTTCTTTTTCAGATTCTTCTAAAAAATGAAATAAACTAAATAACGGACGATTGCGAAGCTTTTTTAAATTTTCTAATTGTAAATCTTGTAGCAAAGTCGGATTTAACTCGTAAATACGTTCACGAATACTTGGGTGAATATTCATCCAACTCTGCGGACTCAGTGAGTTAGCAAAACACATATGCGCGATTGATTCAGAATAGGCACTATGAATTTGTGAGCCAGAATGGTGAACATAAATACGCAACAAAGTCTGCGTATTAGCACTATTTTTTAATAATCGTACCGTTTTTTGGTCATTACGAAATGTGCGTCCACTCAAAGTTAAATATTTAATAAATCGGGTAATTAATACGCCTAGGCTTCCAGCTAGCCAAATAACACCACCCACTGCAACAAAGACTGTTTCAAATTTATGTTTATAACCTGGACTGTAGCGTTTAAAACCTTGTTTTGCTAATTTACTGCCCCACTGACTAAATGTCGTCAATCCACTATATAAAATCTTTAATTTAGTATTTTCAACAGCTTCACCTGATAAAATCTGATTAAACTCATGACCTAATAAACCATATAATTCAAGTTTATCCAGATTTTGCAAAGCCCCCCATGTCAAAATGATCACAATATCTTTAGGGTGAAAACCTGCGGTAAGCGCATTTACGCCTACTTCATCAGGTAAAACATATAAGGTTGGAACTTTAAGTGAAAAATTTTGCGCCAAATATTCAGTAATTTTTAATGCTTCCAGCTCTTCTGGCGTACTTTCTTCTTTTACTAAACGACGCGCTTTCAGTTGTTTTGCTAAAGAATGTCCACCTTTACGCAAGATATAAAGTTCAGTAACTACCGACCAAACCATAATAAAAAGCAATAGCGCGACGAAATAAGGACTTAAGGTATGCCACCAAATGGGCTGACTATAATCAAAAAAATGGACAAGTAAACCTAAAATTAAATTTAAGATAAAAATAGTAAGCAGCACAGCAACCAAACACATAGTGATGGACCATGCCATATTCTTATTTTCGATTAGATAGTGGCTTACTTCTTTCAATGTAAATATTCCCAATTACATTGTTAGTTTTCATCATAAAAGAAAAAAGCGGGAAACACCCGCTTTTTTCAGCTATTTCTATTCTTCTTTAATGCCTGTTAAATCTACAGAAGCAGCATCAACATTCACATCAATGTAGCCATCTTTTTTCTTTTTAGCAGAATCATTACGCTTCTGCTCCAAATTATTTAGATAAGCACCATCAATATCGCCTGTTACATAAACTCCATCAAACACAGAGCAATCAAACTCAGTTAGATCAGGTACCTTGCTAGTACGTACAGCATTTTTCAAGTCTTCCAATTCTTGGAAAACTAAACGATCAGCACCAATAATTTCCTGGATCTCTTCTACACTGCGTTCTGAAGCAATAAGCTCAGCTTTAGCAGGCATATCAATACCATAAACGTTTGGATACATCACTTTTGGTGCTGCTGACGCAAAGTATACTTTTTTTGCACCAGAATCACGCGCCATCTGGATAATTTCGTTACAGGTTGTACCGCGTACAATTGAGTCATCAACCAGTAAAACATTCTTACCTTTAAACTCAAGTTCTACAGGGTTTAATTTTTGGCGTACTGATTTTTTTCGTTGTTGCTGGCCTGGCATAATGAAGGTACGACCGATATAACGGTTTTTCATAAAACCTTCACGGAACTTCACACCTAGAATATTTGCAAGTTCTAATGCTGAAGTACGGCTCGTATCCGGAATTGGAATAACCACATCAATATCGTGGTCCTCACCCCAGTCACGTAAAATTTTATGGGCAAGTTTTTCACCCATTTTTAAACGAGCTTTATAAACTGAAATTCCGTCAATAATCGCATCAGGACGTGCAAAATAAACATATTCAAAAATACATGGACGGTATTTTGGATTAGCTGCACATTGTCTTGAGAACAATTCACCATCTGAATTGATGAAAATTGCTTCACCTGGCTCAATATCACGCTCAATTTTGAAACCAAGTGCTGTAATAGCAACTGATTCAGAAGCGATGATGTATTCCATCTCGCCTTTTTCAGTCATACGTGAACCATAAATCAGTGGGCGAATACCGTTTGGATCGCGGAAACCAACCAAACCATGACCAGTAATCATTGCCACTACGCCATATGCACCTAGACAGCGCTCGTGTACACGAGAAACTGTGTGAAAGATATCATCTGGTGTAGGATTTAAAGTACCGTTCTTTTGCAACTCATGCGCGAATACGTTCAAAAGAACTTCTGAGTCAGAATCTGTATTCATATGACGTAAATCTGTTTTAAACAGGTCATCATGAATATCTTCGGCATTGGTTAAGTTACCATTATGTGCAAGCGTAATACCGTAAGGTGAGTTCACATAAAATGGTTGTGCTTCAGCACTGCTAGCAGAACCAGCAGTTGGGTAACGTACATGGCCAATACCATAATTACCAAGTAATGCTCTCATATGACGAGTATGAAAAACATCACGCACCATACCGTTATCCTTACGAAGGAAAAGACGGCCTTCATGGCAGGTTACTATTCCAGCTGCATCTTGCCCACGATGTTGCAACATCGTTAAAGCATCAAACAACATTTGGTTCACTGGCGATTTACCGGCTATACCAACAACTCCACACATAGCAACCTCGCAGACAAGCTAGGAATTAATAAAAAGGATTCTTTGTCGAATGGTCGGATCGGTTTTCTAAATCTTCCGATTCGTCCATTGGTTTTGAAGGGGTGCTTGATGCACTACCTCCAGATGTTATTTGATGAAATGCCTCACTTGCAGCATCTTTAGACAATTCGGTCGCTAAAGGTGCATAAGGCAGTAAAAATTGTATAAGTACGGACTGTTTCCAGTTTGGTGAACTTTCAACCCAAGGCCCAACGCCTTGCATTGTAATCAACACAACCAACAAGCCCTTTAAGGAACCAAAAGCACCACCTGCTAAACGATTTAATGGCCCCAATTTCAGACTTTTCAAGAGGCCATTTAAAAATGCAGTGACGATCCATGTTAAAACAATGATCATCAGTGCTATAAATGCGAAAGCTGCAATTTTTTGAACAACCGGATCATGACTCAAACCAGACATGGACGGCGCAAGAAGGACAGCATATTTTGCACCCATAATTAATGCAATGATCCATCCTACCAAGTTCGCAAAGGCTTTGATAAATCCTTGTCGCAAACCGTTTAGCCCCCCAATGAGCAAAAGTATCAGAATAATGATATCAATTGTGTTCATATTCACTTAAGTCATGGCTGCAACACATTGTTTTACTAATATAGGACCGGTGTAAATCAATCCGCTATAGATTTGTACTAATGTTGCTCCAGCTTGCTGTTTGACTGCTGCTTGTTCACCCGACAAAATTCCACCCACGCCAATCAACGGGATTTGTCCTTTTAACGTTTGGGCAAATAAACGTAAGCATTCGGTACTTTTTTCAAAAACAGGCGCACCTGATAATCCGCCCGATTCGTTACCATTAGGAAGGTTTTCCACACCGTCTCTAGATAAAGTCGTATTGGTAACGATTAAACCATCAATCTTAAATTGCAATAATTGTGCTGCAATAAACTCAACATCTTCAGCTGTTAAATCAGGTGCAACTTTTAAAACCAAAGGAACATAATGGTTATATTGCTCGGCAAGCTCAAGTTGTCTTTCTTTTAATGTTTGCAATAATTCAGTTAATGCATCGCCACTTTGTAAACTTCTTAAGTTTTTAGTATTTGGAGATGAAATATTAACAGTAATATAAGAGGCGTAGTTATAAACTTTCTCAAGGCAAACTAGGTAATCATCTACAGCCTTTTCTACAGGCGTATCTGCATTCTTACCAATATTAATGCCTAGAATTCCTTTAAATTTTGAAGCTTTGACATTCTCAACAAGCTTATCAACACCATCATTATTAAAACCCATGCGGTTAATAATGGCTTTAGCTTCAGGAATACGAAACAATCGCGGTTCTGGATTACCCGACTGAGGACGCGGTGTAATTGTTCCAATTTCAATAAAACCGAAACCCAGTCCAGCTAAAGAATCAATATGTGCACCATTCTTATCAAGTCCAGCCGCCAAACCCACCGGATTTGGAAATTCAATTCCCATACAGGTTGTTGGTTTTGATTCTACGCTCTGGCGTAGCAAGCCGAACTTATGTGCTTTATCAAGCATAGATAATGTTAATTCATGGGCACGCTCTGGTGCTAAACTAAACAACATCGGGCGAGCAAGTGAATATAACATACCAATCACAGTCTACTGATTTTAGGTAGGCATATTATAGGCACAGGCAGCACAAAACACCATGCTTAAGAACAGCATATTTTAATATGTTATTGAACCGTCGCTGTTAATTTAATCTGTCCGTCACTTGAAACCATTTCCATTTTTTGAATACTTAAGCCCATTTGTGCAAGTTGGGTTAAAAAGTTCGCTAAAATTGCATAATTCTGATGAGTAACAATAATTTGTAACTGCTCACCATTTTGTTGAGAAGTAACGGTTAAGCCTTGTTGCTGAGCTAAACGTTGTATTTTTTCCGATTGACCCAACTCAAGTTCATTTGCGGGTTTCATGGTAACTGCATTGCTCTGCATCCATACCATCAAATCTTTTAAATCATTTAAGCGTTGTTGTTGTTGTTCTGCCAAAGAATGCATTTTCCAAAGTGAAGCTCCTACAATAGCCACAACTACAAAGATTGTAGTAAAGACCACCATAATACGTTCACGTACAGTTAAGCGATCCAAATATTGAACGATCTGTTCAACCCACTGATCAAAGCGGTTTTGCAATTGAGTTATCATTTTCATTATTGTATTTTCACCACCCCAATTGCCCCACCACCGTCGGCCTGGACATTACCGAGCTCTGCTTTAAATCCCTGCTGGTTAAGTTGCTGAGTTAAAGCTTGTAAATCATCTGCCGACTTTGCTTTTAATGCCATTGTTAATATTGACGCATCATAATTTAACTGCTGAGCTAAAATTTGTCTTTGCATTAAAATAGGTCCAACACGACTCAATAAAGAAAGTGCTTGTGTATCACCTTGCTTACTCATGCGTAAATGACTTTCAAATTGGCTTTTTATGTTCTGCTCATTTACACGACTAGAAGAACCAAACCAATATTTATATTGCTCAATCGTCTGTTCAGCGGTTTGATTCGCCACACTTTTTAACTTTACCCAGCGCAATAAGTCATAGCTAAACTGAACCACTATAATTGCTAAAATAACAGCAGCACATGCTTTCCAATAACCTGAAACTGTTTGCTCTTGCCCTTTAGCTTTAGGTAGAACATTAAAAGGATGCTGTTTAGGTTTATCTAAAGCCTGAAATTGATAAATAAACTCTGAACGCTGCTCAGCACTTGATGCTGCCATCAAGCTTTCTAGTTGCTCTGTTGTCAAACCACTATATTGATAATGAGTTTCAACTGGCTGGAACTCTAAAAACAACCCTAGATCATCTAGTGAATTACCCACCCATTTACTTTCACGCACAAGTAATTTCTGGTCAATATTGCATAAGACCACTTGCTGCTCTTGAGGTTCCGGTAAAATTAAAAAGTCTGGCAATAAAGCAACGAGTTTAATAGGCAGCAAAGCCATTGCATGTTGCCATGTTTCTACTGTTGTTTTTGCCACTCCCAATACGGTCAATTGATCAGCATGAAAATGATGAACCACTTTCATATGATCAATCGGCAAAGTCACAAATTCTTCAAGCAAATATTTAACACCATCTGCGCCGAGTTGCTTGTAATGAGACTTTGCCATGTGCTGCTGGAGTACCTGAGCATGGCGACTAGGGAAAAAGATGACAGCTTCTTTTCCTTGATGTAGTTGCAGATCTTGTATTAATTGATCAAGACTTGCTGCCTGCAACCAGTTTTCTCCGTTAGACCAATGCCATATTCCATTGGTTTCAGGCATCCATAAATACAGCATAATGGGCTAAATGACCTTTTTAATTATATTGTGGGTACAAAACTATTTTTTTGTGTTGATAAACCAGTAGCAATCACCGCCTGATCATAAATTCGAGCTTCGGCAAGTGCAAATGGATTAAAGTTTTCATGAGTCAGTAGTTCAGCAATATGCCCTACTACATTCATATGACACACGACTACAATTGACTCATACGGAACCTGAGACAACCACTCAACCGCCTCTTTCGCATTATCGTCTGGTTTAATTTTATCGCATAACAACACGGGAACATCTTTAAAGTAAGTTTGAATATGCGCTAATGTTTCTTGAGCACGCAATAATGGACTCACTACAAAAATATCAGGCTTAACAATATCTTTTAAAAATGTTGCTGTCTGTTCAGCTTGAGCATGCCCACGAGCAGTAAGTGGACGTTTAGTATCATTACCATTTACTGGAGGAGCAGCTTCCCCATGACGAACTAATGTCAGTTGCATAAATATTCCTTGTTAATAATTCTTGCATTATAACCGTAATTTATGACATTTCTTCTTCAGACTTCATGATGAGGTAAAACAAACTCAACATCACTACGGTGCCCATTCTTCATAAGAGATAATGCAATATTCAAAGGAGGTGCCCCTTCAAAGATAACCTCATATAAAGCGTTGGTAATTGGCATATATACGTCTAGTTCTTCTGCTTTACCGCGCACCTGAACAATCGTATTAATTCCTTCAGCGGTTTGCCCCAATTCTTTACTCGCTTGGTCAAGTGTTTTACCTGAACCCAAAGCATAACCAATTTGATAATTACGGCTTAATGGACTATTACAGGTTGCAAATAAGTCACCAACGCCAGACAAACCTAAGAAAGTTAATGGGTTTGCACCTTGTTTGACTGCAAAACGGCTCATCTCGGCCAAAGCACGCGTTAAAATCATACTCTTGGTGTTTTCACCAATTTTATAAGCTGCACCAATTCCCATTGCAACGGCATAAATATTTTTAAGTGCTCCACCCAGTTCAACACCATGCACATCATCACTACCAAAAACTCGGAATAACGCACTATGGAGAGCATGCTGTACAGCATAACGAACGAGTTCAGAATCACTGGCAATAACAGTACCAGATGGCATACCTGCCATAATCTCTTTAGCGAGGTTTGGTCCAGACAATACCCCATAAGGCACTTCTGGCAATTCTTCGCGAATAATATCGCTCATGAAACTAAAAGTTTTAGCCTCAACACCCTTGGTTAGAGAGACAATCGCTTGTGCAGTAATAAAAGGAGCAATTTGTTTTAAGACATCACGAAATGAATGGCTAGGAATGGCCACTAAAATAATATCTCGATCACATACTGCTTGTTCAAGGTCAGACACAGCACGTAATGAGGACTCTAAAACAAAGTCTGGCAAATAACGTTTATTAATATGGGTTTTATTGATTTCTTCTGCTGTATCAGCATCACGAATCCAGATCATGGTGTCGCAGCCATTACGTGCAGCTAAATTCGCCATAGCCGTACCAAAACTGCCTCCACCTAAAACAGTAATACGTAATGCTGTTTTTTTATCGACCGCAACAGGTTCCACTAAATCTGTAAACTTAAATTCAGTCATGCTTTATTATCCTATTTCTTACTTCTACAGACTTTTATGCCTGCCAAACTTTTACGAATTCTTTACTTTCAATATCTGCACGCGGTGCAATCGCTTTAGCTGCTGTGCCCACATAAATAATACCTGAGATTAAATCGTGCGGTTGCAATCCTAAATGCTGTTTTAACCAGTTTGATTCGACAACAGCACCACTACGCCACATGGTAGAAAAACCTTGAACTTGTAAAGACAATAAAAGGTTTTGTACAGCAGCCCCCGTACTTAAAATCTGTTCAAAATGTGGAACCTTTGGATGGTCTTGCAATTGCGTAAGCGCTAAAATGAGTAAAGGCGCGCGGAAAGGATGTTGCTTAACCCGCTCAAGTTGTGCTGAGTCGGTTTCACCTAAATCAGCCAAAGCTTTTGCTAAAACCTCACCAAAAGCACCACGTTGATCAGACTCAATAACGACAAAACGTGTTGGTTTAAGTCTATGGTGGTCAGGAGCAGTTAACGCAGCTTGAAAAGCCAATTCTAATTGATCTGCATTTGGCGCAGGCTCAATCAATTGACCAATAGATTGACGTTGGTGAATATTCTGATGAATTATCTGTATTGCTGAATCCGTCATTAATATTGATCTAACTCAAAAAATTCAAAATAGATTAGCATAATCTACAGATAATCCACCATCGTATCTAAAACATAAAAACAATCAGGTCATGCTTTGACATTTTTTAATACAAAACATCAAAACTCATACAACGTCTTCAAAAACAATTAGAAAAGCTGTGTTCAAATATATAATTATTTTGGCAATTAGCGATATTAGGTGAAACATGAAAAAAATAATTTTAGCGAGTGCGTTGAGTAGTGTTGTTTTATTACTAGGTGCTTGTGCCACTACCCCTAAGAACACTTTGGCAGTTCAAAAAGAAAATAATCAATTTGAAGTCACAGGTATTGGTAAAACGAATCTAATTGCAAAAAATAATGCGATTACTGCTGCTCAAAAAACTTGTTCAAAAAGTACCAGTCCTGTTGTAGTAGATGAAAAAACAACATACAACGGTGTATTAAAAGATGTTGTAAGCGAAAAAACTGGCCAAATGGTTGAAGCAGCGGCTGGTGTCATTGGCACCTTAACTGGCAAAAATGCATCACTTGCAAAAGATGATGATTATCAAACAACCCTTACCTTCTATTGTAAAATTAATTAATCAAAAAAAATCCCAATCAACTGATTGGGATTGTTTTATTAGCAATAACCATCTAGACGGGTTAATGGTAATTTCTTACCAATTGCTTTTTCAATTTCCGGCAAGTAAAAAGCATCATCTTCAGATAAGAAACTTATACTTACACCTTGTGACCCAGCACGACCTGTACGTCCAATGCGGTGCACATAATCATCTGATTGCTCAGGTAAAGTATAGTTGATCACATGAGATACGCCATCCACATGAATACCACGACCTGCAACATCCGTTGCGATCATGACGTTATTTTTACCCTGCTTAAACTGCTCTAACATTTTTAAACGTTTATCTTGAGCAATTTCACCTGAAAGCATACCGACCCGATATCCATCTCTCTTTAAATGATCATAAAGACGGCGTACTTGATCACGTCGATTCGCAAAAATCATAACTTTATCGATAGGCTCTTCACGCAAAATATCTTGTAGCAAACGATATTTATCTTGTTTAGCGACGACATAAACGCGCTGCTCAACATCATTGTTAGTTTTTTGCTCAGGCTCAATCTCAACAGTGATTGGTTCAAACAACCATTGTCTTGCCAAATTAAGCACATCATAACTAAAAGTAGCCGAGAACATGAGCGTTTGACGTTGTTCCTTACGTGGGGAATAACGCACAATACGTTTTACAGAAGGAATAAAACCCATGTCCAATAAGCGGTCAGCTTCATCGATGACTAAAAATTCAATTTGATCGAGCCAAACTTCTTTTTGTTCTACAAAATCAATTAGACGCCCAGGAGTGGCAACGATGATGTCGACAAAATTAGCATCCAACTGTTTCTTTTGCTTATCGAAATCTACGCCACCCAACAGTGTCACGATGTGTAAATCTGAAAATTTTGTGAGTAACTTTGCATCGCTTTCGATTTGCAATGCCAATTCACGCGTAGGCGCCAAAATCAAGGCACGTGGCTCACCACGAAAACGCTGCTCTTGAATTGGGTTATGTAACAAGTCATTAATTACACTAATAAGGAAAGCAGCAGTTTTACCTGTTCCTGTTTGCGCTCTACCAATCGCATCATGCCCGCCCAACGTATATTTTAAAACCTTTTGCTGAATCGGGGTCATTTGCTTAAACCCTAAAGCATCAATCGCCTTTTTAAGTTGCGGATGTAAATTCAAGGTTTCAAAACCAGATGTCATAAATACGTGCTCTAACAAACAATCTCTCTAATGAGAAGATCATTATAAACAAAAACGCCCCAATTCAAAAATTGGAGCGTCCATGATTCATCAAAAAGATGAATTAGTCTAAAGGCTGAACGTTTTCAGCTTGAAAACCTTTTTGACCTTGTACTACACTAAATTCTACGCGTTGGCCGTCACGTAAAGAACGGTGACCGTCACCAACGATTGCGCGGAAATGAACAAATACGTCATCACCACCGTTACGTTGAATAAAGCCAAAACCTTTAGTGTCGTTAAACCACTTTACTACGCCTTGTTCGCGAGCTGTCATAAGTCAATCCTCAGATGTTGAAAAAAGGACCTTCCGGTGTTGCAAACAGCAGAGCAAACAAGTGTTTAAAATATTTATAATCTTAAAGCTTGTAATCATTCTGTAAAACTATCAACAATTTCCGGTTACATCCATTTGTTATAAGATTTTTAAACCAATTTAAGTGTGTGGTAAATCTTAAAACGGTTCGAGCTTACCACGGGTTTATGACAATTAATAGAATTTTTTTCAATTATTCCCCGTATTTTTAGTCGTTTTTTTAAACAGCTTATTACAATATTTTTTATAGGTAATTGCTTGTTTCTTCTTTTATAAAATGTGCAGCATTTATAAAAAAATTTGTTAGAATAATTTTTTTAGTTGTTTTGATGATGAATGACCAACACTTCTTCTACTACAGCGCCCATTGAAATTAATGCTTTAGGCCAACCCTGTCCGATGCCTTTATTAATGCTAAAACGCGAACTCAAAAAAGTATCGGGTAAACAGCTATTCTTATTAAAATCTTCTGACCCACACAGTGAAATAGATGTAACTCGTTACTGTGGTTTACATCATTTTATGTGTCAGACAACACATATATCCGAAAGAGAATTTCACTATTTAATTGAAACTCAATGATTCTTTGATAAACTAAAAGATTAGAAATTGCATAAAATTTTACATTTCTCTACCCAATTTTCCTTAATTATGAAGCTGATTCAAATTAAGATGAATTTATTGGTTATCCCATCCGATCCTACAAGGAGAAATCATGAGTGACAGCAGCAATCAATTGATGCCCCTGTCATTGTCTGCGCCCGGTGTAAACCTTGGTGCATATATCAGTACTGTCAATCAGATTCCTATTTTAACGGCCGAGCAAGAAAAAGAACTTGCTGAACGTTATTATTATGACCAAGATCTTGATGCCGCAAAAATGCTGGTAATGTCGCATTTACGTTTCGTCGTTCACATTGCGCGCAGCTATGCAGGTTATGGCCTACCACAAGGCGACCTTATTCAAGAAGGTAATTTAGGCTTAATGAAAGCCGTGAAGCGTTTCGACCCAAATATGGGCGTGCGTCTTGTATCTTTTGCCGTCCACTGGATTAAAGCAGAAATTCACGAATACGTTATTCGTAACTGGCGTATTGTCAAAATTGCAACGACCAAAGCACAACGTAAATTATTTTTCAATTTACGTAGTTTAAAAAAATCGAGTAAAAAATTAACGCTCGAAGAAGCTCAATCGATTGCGAATGACTTAAATGTTACTGCAGAACAAGTTCTGGAGATGGAAGGTCGTTTAACCGCTTATGATGCTGCTTTCGAAGCTCAAGGCGACGACGACGATGACACTCCGCATACTGCACCTGCATTGTATCTTGAAGATAATCGCTACGATCCAGCTCGTTTAGTTGAAAATGAAGACTGGGAAGAGCAAAGTACATCTGCTTTACATGATGCAATGAATCAGTTAGATGATCGTTCGCGTAATATTCTACAACGTCGTTGGTTAGATGATGATAAATCTACTCTCCACGAGTTAGCAGCCGAATATAATGTATCAGCAGAGCGTATTCGTCAGCTTGAAAAGAATGCAATGGAAAAAATTAAAATTGCTATGTCTGCAAGCTAAAAAATAAGTTTAAAAATAAAAGGGCGTTTAGCCCTTTTGTTTTATCTGGCTATGTTTAGCCAACCCAATCTATGATAACGTTGCCTTTCATTATTCATTTGCGTTTTTTGTTATGTGGATTGCCATTTCAGCCCTTAATCTTGCCTTTGCAGTCATGTTGGGTGCTTTTGGAGCACATGGTCTTAAAGCTCACGCGAGTCCCGAGCAACTTGTTTGGTGGCATACTGCAACTGACTACTTTTTCTACCATGCTTTAGGCTTATTAGCACTTGGTATTTTAAGCAAAGTTATCCTGACGTTCCCCATTAAATTACCATTCATATTGATTCAGATCGGTATTTTATTTTTCTGTGGTTCACTCTATATCATGGCACTTGGATTACCGAGAATTTTAGGGGCAATTACACCAATTGGCGGAGCATTTATGATAGCTGGATGGCTCGTTTTGGCTTGGAATGCCCTCAAATACGCAAAATAATTGGAATGTGATCATGCAAATTTATTTAAATGGCGAATTAACGGACACGCCTTGTCAAAACCTGTTGCAACTCATTCAGGAAATGGCACTTGAAGGAAAACGCTTTGCTGTCGAACACAATCAGCAAATCGTTTCTAAAAGCAAATTAGAGCAAATCACTATTGCTCAACATGACCGTATCGAAATTATTCACGCTGTTGGCGGCGGCTAAGTCGGAGTTATCCATGCAAGACACCCCTCTCATTATTGGTTCACGTTCTTTTCAATCTCGTTTATTGGTAGGAACTGGCAAATATAAAGACTTAAATGAAACGGATTTAGCTATTCAAGCCAGTGGTGCAGAAATCGTAACTGTCGCAATCCGCCGTGTGAATATTGGACAAAATCCAGATCAACCGAATTTACTGTCTGTCATTCCACCAGAAAAATATACAATTTTGCCAAATACTGCAGGTTGTTTTGATGCTGATAGCGCAGTTCGTACTTGTATGCTAGCGCGTGAGCTACTCGATGGTCATAACCTAGTAAAACTTGAAGTTCTAGGCGATGAAAAGACCTTATATCCAAATGTAACCGAAACTTTAAAAGCAGCTCGAACTTTGATTGATGATGGTTTTGAGATTATGGTCTATACCTCTGATGACCCGATCATTGCGCAAGAACTTGAAAGTATGGGCTGTGTTGCGATCATGCCTTTAGGTAGTCTAATTGGTTCAGGTTTAGGTATTTTAAACCCTCACACCATTTCAATTATTAAAGAAAATGCAAAAGTACCAGTTTTGGTAGATGCAGGCGTTGGTACAGCGAGTGATGCAGCTATTGCTATGGAGCTTGGTTGTGACGGCGTACTGATGAATACAGCAATTGCAGCTGCTCAAAATCCTATTTTGATGGCTTCTGCAATGAAAAAAGCTGTTGAAGCTGGACGTGAAGCATTTTTAGCTGGTCGCATGCCACGTAAGCGTATGGCAAATGCAAGCTCACCAGAAACAGGTTATTTCTTTAAATAATTTATTTCTTGCAAGAACACAGCCTTTAATTGCCGTTGTAATTTTAGTGCAACTTGTATAGGCATTTTACTTTTCAAAGATGAAAAGTAACAAAAATCTTTTGTTTCGCTGATATTACATCCATGTAATACAGCGAAACGGTGGCATCCATGCCACTTCACGATAGTTACCGCTTACAAGAGTTTAACTTGAGTAAGGCTAAGCCACTTGCTCATCGCGCTTAAATACCAACTCTTTTGCTGATGAATTCTCAACATCAAAGTAGTATCCATCGGTATTGAACGCTTTAATATCCTCAGCTTTATCTAATTGGTTTTCAATCATAAAACGAGCCATTAAGCCGCGTGCTTTTTTCGCATAGAAACTAATGACTTTATATTTGCCATTTTTCTGATCTAGGAAAACAGGCTTAATAATTTCAGCCTTAATTTTTTTCTCATTGACCGATTTGTAATACTCATCTGAAGCTAGATTTACCAACAATTCAGATTTAATTGCAGCCAAATCTTCATTAATTTGATTGGTGATAATTTCACCCCAGAACTCATACAAATTATGACCACGCGTATTTTTTAATTTAGTGCCCATTTCAAGACGATAAGGCATCATTAAATCTAAAGGACGTAATAAACCATATAGACCAGAGAGCATACGCAAATGCAGCTGTGCAAAATCAATATCTTTGTCTTTTAAATGGTACGCATCTAAACCCGTATAGACATCGCCTTTAAATGCATAAATTGCCTGACGAGCGTTTGAAAAATCAAATTCGGGCTTCCAATCTCTAAATCGGTCTGCATTCAATGTGGCAATTTTTTCACTAACACTCATTAAACTCGCAATTTCCGAAGCAGAAAGTTTACGGCTAACATCAATTAATTGTTCTGAATGTTCTAACAAGCGAGGCTGAGTAAACTCATCTGTAGGTAACGCTGTTTCATAATCCAAAGTTTTTGCAGGAGAAATTAAAGCAAGCATACATAACCTGAAAAAATTATTCTTAATACCAACTATAACAGTAGATATTTTTTAATGCTAACTCGTGTTTTCAATGACGACTATCGGTAAAATAGCATCACGTATTGTTATTTAGCGGTTCTTATATGTCTGAGCAAACTTTCATCCAGGGTCCAGTAGGTAAAATTGAACTTTTCGTTGACCGCCCTGAAGGTGAAATCAAAGGCTTTGCGGTTGTTTGTCATCCGCACCCATTGCAAGGTGGAACCCCTCAACATAAAGTCCCTGCCCTTTTAACCCAAATCTTTAATGAATATGGTTGCATTGTTTACCGCCCGAGCTTTCGTGGTTTAGGCGGTAGTGAAGGTGTTCATGATGAAGGCCATGGTGAAACTGAAGATATCTTAGCTGTCATTGAACATGTTCGTAAGCTTCATGAAGGCCTACCATTTTATGCAGGCGGTTTTAGCTTCGGCTCACATGTTTTAGCAAAATGCTTTGCACAGCTTAATGCTGAATTACGACCTATACAGTTAATATTATGCGGTTTACCGACGGCTACAGTAGTAGGTTTACGCCACTATAAAACTCCTGAAATTCAAGGTGACATTCTACTCATCCATGGTGAGCAAGATGACATTACCTTACTTTCAGATGCAATTGCATGGGCAAAACCGCAGAAGCACCCAATTACGATTTTACCGGGCGCTAATCACTTCTTTACAGGCTATTTAAAACAGCTTCGTCAAATCATCACACGCTTTATTATTATGAAATAAAGTGTATTTGATGGACATAGATCGAGTCTATGTCCATCATTTCATAAGCACTGTAACTGCTAAAAATTATTCCAACTTAATCCAAAACGGGCCAAATATTTTTTCACTCGGTCGCTATCGTTCGTTGTATTACGTTGTCGACGAGATACTGAAAAGAGTTGTCTTCCCGCCTCTGCCATTGATTTTGAATTTTCACAGACTTTGAGCACACCTCGTAATTGAATCTGATCAAATTCATCTATTTGTTCTAGCTGCTCAGGACTCAAATAGTTCAACAAAATATCTGTATTTTTATCATTGTAAGATTCATCCTGAGTAAGCCAAAGTTGCTTTAGGCGTTGAATTTCTTTTTCTACAGCTTCACGACGAATTAACTCACCATGAGATAAAGTTGCCAAACGAGTTACGCTCGCTGCTAAATCTCTAAAATTTCCTTGCCATGATGCATCTACTGATTTAGCAAACTTTAAATATGTTTCTAAAGCATCACGTTGAAAACGTAATTGTCTTTGATGAATTGCAGCAAAACGCTGTAGCTCAAAATCAATATTGGGTGCAATATCTTCTACACGGTCTTTTAAATTGGGTAAAAAGAACGTCCACGTATTCAAACGAGCCCATAAATCTTCACGAAAACGGCCAGCTTGAACCTCATTACGCAAATCACGGTTAGTACCTGCGATTAGTTGAAAATCGGCCTGAATTTCCTTATCACTTCCAACAGGAAAAAAGCTTTTGTCTTCTAGCGCTTTTAGCAGCATAGCTTGTTCATCAAGTCCCAATTCACCAATTTCATCTAAAAATAAAATGCCTTGGTCAGCACTTTTTAATAAACCAGCACGAGATGCAGCTGCTCCTGTAAATGCACCTTTTATATGACCAAATAAAGTTGACATGGCACTATCACCACGCAAGGTTGCACAGTTAACATCAATAAAACGGCCACTTAATTGAAATTTATCTTTCTTTAATTGAAAAATCTGTTTTGCCAAATGAGACTTACCAACACCTGTTGCCCCCATAATTAAAATAGGCGCACTAGAGCGAGTTGCAACTAACTCAACCTCCTCAATAAGCTGATTAAACGCTTTATTATGAGTAGAAATATTTTCTTTAAGTTGTTGCCAATTTTGCTTTTGTTCATCATCGAAGCGCTGTTTTAAAACATCGTATCGAGATAAGTCCAGATCAATAATTCTATATTCACCTTCTGATGTCTTTTGTTGATTAGGTGAACTTTGAATGAGTTGGGCTGGTAAATAATGTGCATCTACCAATAAATACCAACAAATTTGAGCAACATGCGTTCCGGTTGTGATATGCAATAAATAGTTATTTTTTTCGACATCAAACGGATAGGTTTTTACAAAGTCATAGAGTGCACCATAAACTTCCGCAAAATCCCAAGGGTCTCTAATACTCACCTTATGTCCAGAAACCTGAGTTTGTGGAGAAATTTCTTTTGCGTCTGCTGCTATAGATTTAACTAAATTATGATGTTGTCGATCATGTAAAAGCACCAATTCATCTACAAGCAAATCTTCATGCATTAACAAGCTAATCGTAGGACGCCAACGTTGCCATCGATCTGGCTTTCTCCCCTGATCAAGTGTAGAACCCACAAAGCCAATAACGACTGTTTTCTTTGCATCCGCCATAATTTCTATAAAATTTTATAAGTGTCTATAATATACAATACGCATTTGACCAAAAAATTCCAAGAATATGCTTCATTTTACTTTTTTAGGCACATCTTCAGGTGTACCGACCCTGACACGTAATGTTTCAGGATTAGCAGTTCGTAACAGCAAAAATAAGGACTGGATTTTAATTGATGCTGGCGAAGGGACACAGCATCGCATTCAACAAGCCAAACTTTCACTACAAAACCTAGTTGCCATTTGTATTACACATGTTCATGGCGACCATTGTTATGGTTTAGTTGGTTTATTGGCAAGTGCAGGCATGAATGCCCGTAGCAAACCCTTAATCGTAATTGCACCGAAAGAAATTCAGCAATGGTTTGAAGTCACTGCCCAACTTACAGATTTACATTTTCCCTATTCCCTTCAATTTATTGATGTGAATGAAGCAATACAACCACAACAGATCACTAATGAATTCATTGTTCAAGCACATCCACTAAGCCATCGTGTTCCAAGTTTTGCTTTTAGCATTTATATCAAATCTATTCAGAAGAAGTTAGATACCGAAGCTCTAACTCAGCTTGGCGTACCTCAAGGTGATATGTGGGGCCATTTAAAACGAGGCTACAATGTTGAATTTGAGGGAAAAACTTTAAAAGCTCAAGACTTTATCAAAATACAAAATCAACAAGTTCATGCAATTATAGGTGGTGATAATGATCAACCTGAACTATTAGCTGATGCTTGCAAAGATGCTCAACTCCTTATTCACGAATCGACTTACTTGCAAACGGTTTTAGATAAAGTCGGCAAAGGTCCAATGCATAGCTCAGCAAAAATGGTGGCTGAATTTGCAGAACAGCAATCTTTAAGTAATTTAATTCTGACGCATTTTAGCCCTAGACATCAGGATAAAGCTGGGCAGCAAGCTATTACCGAAGAAGTTCGCCAGTTTTATAAAGGTCATTTTTATTTAGCAAATGATTTTGATGAATTTACTTTAAATGAAGCTGGACAGCTTTTAAAAGTCAATAAAACCGTAAAACCAATTAATTAAATATATCCAAAAAGATATTTAAATATATTTTTAGATATACTTTCAATATTCAAAACCGCCAAAAAAATTCATCTGATATAAAATAAAATTATTTTTATTTATTATTTTCAATAATTTACACTTAAATTAAATGCTTTTTAAAAAAGTTGGCACATTCAGTGCAATAGTACAAAGCACACAACATCATTCGGATATTGTGAATAACACCTGCCTGCAAACGCTTGGCAGGCAGGCTTTGAAAGGAAAAGAAAATGTCTGTCATTGAAGAAATTAACCAACAAGCTCAATTTGAACAAAAGCAGCAAGAACGTTCTTATCAAGTTCTGCAAAATGAAAAAAGTATGCCAGTCAAAATGTGGACTAAAGGCGTGCTTGTTGATGACAACTCAAAACAACAATTATTGCAAACTGCTCAAATGCCTTTTATTTATAAATGGATGGCTGTAATGCCAGATGTACACTTCGGTTTAGGAGCAACTATTGGTAGCGTGATTCCAACTAAAGGGGCAATTATTCCTGCTGCTGTGGGTGTAGATATTGGTTGTGGAATGATGGCAACCCGTACAAGCTTAACTGCTTCAGATTTACCAGATAATTTACATGCTCTACGTACTGAACTTGAACGATTAATTCCACATGGAATGACTAAGCGCGGACGTGATCGTGGGTCATGGGAAACTCCACCAGAAATGGTAGATCAAGCTTGGGCCGATCTTGTTGCAGATTTTGAATATATTTGCGCAAAACACCCACGTTTAAAAAACACCAACAACCGCAAACATTTGGGAACTTTAGGTACTGGAAACCACTTTGTCGAAATCTGTTTAGATGAGCATGATCATGTTTGGATTATGTTGCACTCAGGTTCTCGTGGTGTAGGAAATGCTATTGGTAATCATTTTATTGAACTTGCCCGTAAAGACATGCAGAAGCATTTCATTAACTTGCCAAATAAAGATTTAGCATACTTGGTTGAAGGAACTGAACACTTTGATGATTACTGGTTTGCTGTAGGTTGGGCTCAACGCTTTGCGATGAAGAACCGAGAAATCATGATGCAATCTGCGATTAAAGCCTTGGCTACTATTGTACCAAAGCCTTTTCAGGCACGTTTGGAAGCAGTGAACTGTCATCATAACTATGTGGAAAAGGAAGAACATTACGGTGAAGAAGTAATGGTCACTCGTAAAGGTGCAGTCCGTGCGCGCTTAGGTGAATACGGAATTATTCCAGGTTCAATGGGAGCGAAGTCGTTTATTGTCCGTGGGCTTGGAAATCAGGAATCTTTCTGTTCATGTTCGCATGGTGCAGGCCGTGTTATGAGCCGTACTGAAGCAAAACGACGTTTTACTGTTGAAGATCAAATTGCACAAACTGAAGGTGTGGAATGCCGTAAAGATGCTGCTGTTATTGATGAAATTCCTTCGGCATATAAACCGATTGAAGATGTAATGAAAGCCCAAAGCGATTTGGTTGAAGTGGTTTATACATTAAGACAAGTTGTTTGTGTTAAAGGGTAATCGTGAAGATGAAACTTTAGAAGACATTACTGAATGTGCAAAAACTACTATGCAATTAGAAGATATTTCGAACTTAGTGATTGTACATATTGAATAAAAGGTAAATAAAATGAAACTCGCAGAAGCACTTTTACTTCGAAGCGATCAACAAAAAAAGCTTGCTTCGTTAAAACAACGAATTAATGCCAATGTATTGGTACAAGATGGTGATGAACCGAGTGAAGATCCAAATGAACTGATCAAACAGATATTTGCTTTAACTCAGGAAAGCAATCAATTGATTTGTCGTATTCATTTGACCAATGCACAAGCAAAACTAGAAGATGACAAAGTATTGTTGTCTCTATTAAGTTTGCGCGATAGTTATGCTGAACAGCATAAGATTTTAATAGATGCGATTGCCAATACACATCGAGAACCTGATCGTTATAGCTCACGTGAAATTAAGTGGAAGAAAGTCATTCCTGTTTCTAGCTTACAAAAGCAGGCGGATGATATCAGTGCAAAACTCCGTGACTTAAACGTTAAAATTCAGGCTGCTAATTGGCAAATTGATCTAATCGATTAAACAATAGATTTTGTGAAATCATTTTTCACAATCAAAGTTTGGACATACTGGGCGAGTACAAGATCCTGCATTACTCCGATCTGAGGGATTGAAAATAATTCAGGCGGCTATGGCAGCATGTGAGCCGTGCATCGATATTCACTTATCAGGCTCAGCACTATGCACCTAGCAAACCTTTGTCGAAAGCAAAGTTACACGTTACTTCGCATTACCATGTACTGACAGTATGTTCATTAAATTAGAAAATAAGGAAAATAGAAGTGAATACAGTTTTGGCAAATATGCCAAAAGCCATTCAAATTGATGGCTCACAAGGTGAAGGTGGTGGACAGATTTTAAGAACTACCCTTGCGCTTTCAATGATTACAGGCCAACCGTTTGAATTAATTAATATACGTGCAGGACGTAAAAAACCAGGGCTAATGCGTCAACATTTAGTTTGTGTACAGGCATCTCAACAAATTAGCCAAGCTTATATAGAGGGTGCTGAATTACATAGCCAGCGTTTATATTTCGCACCTCAGCATATTCAAAGTGGTAAATATCAATTTCAAATCGGTTCAGCGGGTAGTACAACACTGGTTTTACAAACGCTTCTACCTGTTTTGTTATTACAAAATGAAGCTACCGAACTCACCATTTCAGGGGGCACACACAACCCCCTTGCACCAACAGCAGATTTTATTGAACACTGCTTTTTACCTACTCTAGCGAAGATTGGAATTAACGTCGATTTTAGATTAAATAAAGCTGGCTTTTTTCCGATAGGTGCAGGTGAAATTCAGGTTACCGTTCAGCCATGGCAACATCGAAACAGCTTAAATTTATTAGATCGTGGTGCTTTGCAATGCAATGAAGCTTTTGCAGCTGTATTAAATCTTTCAGAAGAAGCTCAAATAGCACAACGTGAATTAACGACATTAAGTAAAAAGCTAAACTTAAGCTCTCAGCAGCAATTTCATTTAACTGGAATTAGCCAAGGCAATACAGTATATGTGAAAGTTACTCATCAATATCACACTCAACTTTTTACAGCTTTAGGTGAAATGCGTAAAAGTGCTGAGCAAATAGCTGATCACTTAGCAAAAGATGTAAAGCTATATTTATCTTCGCAGGCTGTTGCAGATGAGTATTTGGCAGATCAATTGCTTCTACCTTTAGCTTTAGGTCAAGGTGGTGAATTCACCGCACAATGTATTAGCGAACACACTCGTACCCAAGCAGCCATGATTGAAAAATTTATTGATTGTGAAATCGAATTTGTCGAGTTAAATCCAAATCATTTTCATGTAAAGGTTAAAGTTTAAGAAGCTCATGATTGAGCTTCTTATTTATAAAAACTACTCTACAGATGCCAAAGCCGTTACCAACAGCTTCCAGCATTTCTCTACAGTGTCTACTTTTACTCGTTCGCCCGGCGCATGCGCCCCTTGAATATCCGGGCCAAAAGAAACCATCTGTAAATGTGGATAATGCTCGGCAATAATTCCACACTCCAAGCCTGCATGAATCACTTTGAGATTTGGCTCAATATTAAATGCATTTTGATAGGCTTGTTGTAAGCACTTTAGAGCAGCCGAGTCAGGATTTGGTGTCCAACCTGAAACTAATGGGGTGAGTATAGAGGCGATATTAAATTGACTAAAATGTGCCTGAATTTTTTCTGCAAAATCTTGAGCTTCTTGATTCACCATTGAGCGAACCATTAAAACAGCTTTTCCGCCTTCTCTATTTAGTCTCACCACCCCAATATTATTTGAAGTCTCAACCACCTCTGAGAGAGCTTGACTCATACTTGCAACGCCATAAGGACTTGTTGCCAAAGCTTGTAACCATTCGTCTTGCTGTTGTTGAGCAATCACTTCCGCCACTTCAACACTATTAGGTTGAATAGTTAATTGCAGATTGTCATCAATACCTTGTAGTTGTTGTTTCCAGTTTTTCTGATATTCAACGAGTAATTTTTCTAGTTCTGGTAAATGATTAGGTGAAATTGCAATAGTTGCTACAGCTTCGCGAGGTAGTGCATTACGAGCTGAACCACCTATAAACTCAACAAGTCGTCCACCAAGCTTTGCTAAATACTCATTTAAAAAGCGGGCTAGAATAACGTTGGCATTACCACGCCCTAAATGAATATCTACACCAGAGTGACCACCTTTAAGGCCAGCCACCTGAATATTTACAACCGTCAAATTTTCAGGAAGTGGTTCATAAGTAAGTGACTGTTCAACTTCAACATCAATACTGCCAGCACATCCGAGATATAGCTCGCCCCACTCTTCTGTATCAATATTAAATAGCCATTTCCCTTTTAGCACACCTCCCTGTAAAAGCCGTGCACCACTCATACCTGCTTCTTCATCAACAGTTAAAAGAACTTCAATTGGGCCATGAGCAATATCATTTGAGTCTAAAACTGCCAAGGCTAAAGCTACCCCGATGCCATTGTCTGCACCTAAGGTAGTGTCTTTAGCAATCAACCAACCATCCTCAAGAACTGGATGAATTGGGTCTTTAAAGAAATCATGTACTGTGCCAGTGTTGGCTTGTGTGACCATATCTAAATGGCCTTGAAGAATAACGCCAGACACATGTCCTTTACCCGCAGTCGCATTCTTACGGATAATTAAATTACCGACTTCATCTATGTAAGTTTCTAAATTTCGACTTTCAGCCCAGTTTTTTAAAAACTCACTAAGCTGTTGTTCATGCTTTGATGGGCGAGGAATAGTGCAAAGTGTTTGAAAATGCTGCCAAACTACTTGAGGAGATAAGTTCGAAAAATCAAATGGCACCATATATTTATACTCTCACAAATATTCTTAATAAACGTAGGTTTATTGAAAGATAAGAATTTATCAGCGCAGTTTTAGCTTTTATTAAAATCGACGCTGATAAATTAAAAAATGACTTTAAATGTAGAATATATTAGATATAAAAATCAAAGCTAAATTTCACGAACCAAACGGAATCTCCACATAATTGAACGAGCTTGTGAAGTTACATACGCATTACGATAAGCAGTTCGCACGTTATAAGTGTTATATATCCATGCCCCTCCACGTAAAACTGGGAAATTACACTGTCCATTATTTTCTTCACCCCAGCGACGATTCACATTAGGAGCATTTTCATAATTTGAATGCCAGCAGTCATCCACCCATTCTCGTGCGTTAGCACTCATATCATATAAACCAAAATTGTTTGGTAAAAACTTTCCAACTGGTGACGTAAATGCATAACCATCCGTGCATTTAAATAGACTCCAACCACTGGTTTGGGGTAATGCTGCCGCTGTAGATGGATCTAATACATTTGCGTATTTACAAGCTTGGTCAAGATTAAGGTCATCTCCCCAATAATATGCTGTTGTCGTTCCAGCACGCGCCGCATATTCCCACTCAACTTCTGTTGGTAAACGGTAGGTCTGACCTGTTTTTTTAGATAACCATTTCGCAAATTCTCTTCCATCTTCACGGCGTACACATACAACAGGATCCTGAGGTGTTTGATTCATACCCGAATTATTCGGATTTAAATCATCTCGATACCACATATTGAAGACCCCATTGCGTGTTTCCCAATTACGACACCCCTCGACTTCCCATCCAGTTTCCTTTTGGAAAGCCTGAAACTCAGCAATTGTTGTTTCATAAGTTGACATTGCAAATGGTTTTTCGACTTGTACTAAGTGCTGAGGTAATTCGTATGGTCGAGATTGAGCTGGTACATTTTGTTGCTCTTGCTCATTTATATTTCCACCCATTAAAAAGCTACCAGCTGGAATAACCGTCATTTCTGGACAAAAACTATCTGAACAATCTTTGAATTTAGACTTTGCTAGAGTTGATTGATTAATATTGGTGTTGGTTAATGACGCTAATTTAATTTAAGGATTCATATTTGGCGGGTTATTGATTTGACGAATTAATAAATTAATTGTTCCTTGCCATTCACTTAACATTTCCCTTAGCATGGCAGGTCATTCAATACTTACGCCTGTTCCATCATAGTCTGGAGCATTACACCTCGCTCTTAATACAGTTGACTCATCGGTAAGCTGAGCTAGTTTCGGGATAATTTGATTATCAAGAAAAACTCCCAAATTATTTGAACTAGCGATATTAGCTCTTAGTTCTGCCGCTGATTTTTGAGCAATTGCTGCCTCACTGATAACTTTAGAATAGACACTATCACACTGATTTTCTTGCCATACTAGATTTTGCTTAAGATTCTCTAAAGAAGTAATTGTTCCTTCTAGCAACTTCTGGTTTGTTGAGTTTATGGTCGTATCTTTATCATCACTATTACACGCTGATAATAAGGAGATAATCAATATACCAAAGCCTTTTGAATAATTACTGGAAATTATTTTCATGTTAATTCTCTGTAAAATAATATAAATAAGAAGAGGAAATTGAGTAGTTCTTTGTTAAAAAGCATTTTTAAATTAATAGAAAATTAGTTCAAAATTCAAACAATATTATTTTTTCGTTTGTTAATTTTTATTAAATAATGTCACTACAAAAATAAATAATTCTTATCAATATTAATAAATAAAAAGGGTGAACAAATATGTTCACCCTTACTTCATAAAATATATTTAATTGATCAAGACTTCCAAACAAATTGGGAAAAACTATGATCGGCTTTCAAACTATTTTCAACGGCCTGTGCAAGCTGGCGAATAATGCTTTGTGTTTCAATTTTCTCAAACCAGTCTTGTTCTTCATCTGGATTGGCAGAGATTTCACACATCAAATGCCCTTCATGGTCTGTTGTCTGGCAAGTAATTGATAATGGCAAAAGATGATTATCAATACTCACTTCTACTTTTTCATGTTCATGCACAATGTGCTGCGCATCAAAACCATAATGCCCCAATTGCTTAAACAGTAAAGCCGCTACATATTCTTGAGTGATATGGCATTCATTTGGTGGATGATCAAGCACCCCATGTTGTGGGCAACTGGCAATAAATTGTAATTTTTTCATCCTTTGTCCTAACACTTTTATCATTATCTGCGCTTAGCATAAGCAATAAACAAACAGCAGCCAAGCCTTTAGCCCGCTGCTGCCGTTGCTATTGTGTTAGCAATTATAAAATGTGTTAGGTCAAAAGTTATTGGCTAACTTCGATTGTTAAACCTGCACGATTCGCCAACTCAGTGAAAGTTGGGAAGCTTGTCGCCACAGTTTCAGTACCCTGAATTGTAATCGGACCAGAATTACGAAGACCTGCCATACTAAAACTCATAGCAATACGGTGGTCATGATGTGATTCAATTTCACCACCAGCAAAGATTGGTGACCAATCACCTGACTTACCTTTGCCTTCAATGATGATGCCATCATCAGTTGGCGTACAGTCAATGCCCATAATTTTTAAGCCATCAGCCATGACTTGAATACGGTCAGACTCTTTCACACGAAGTTCTGCCGCGCCAGTCAGTACCGTTTGGCCTTCAGCACAAGCTGCTGCAATAAATAAAGCTGGGAACTCATCAATTGCCAAAGGCACTTGGTCTTCAGGCATATGAATGCCTTTAAGCGTGCGTGAACCTTTAATATGAATATCAGCAATAGGTTCGCCACCAGCAATACGTTCATTTTCAACAGTCAAGTCAGCACCCATCTGTTTTAAAATTTCAATGACGCCAGTACGTGTTGGGTTAATACCTACAGCTTCCAGAACAACATCAGAACCCTCAGTAATCGCAGCGCCCACCATAAAGAAAGCAGCTGACGAAATATCTGATGGTACTTGAATGTCAGTACCCACTAATTTACCGCCACCAACAAGGGAAATCTTATTGCCTTCAGTCTTAACATCATAACCAAATGCACGAAGCATGCGCTCTGTATGGTCACGAGTTGGCTCTGGTTCTGTAACAGAGATTTCACCTTCAGCCCATAGGCCTGCAAGTAAAATACCAGACTTCACTTGAGCAGATGCCATAGGTAAATCGTATTGAATCGCTTTTAATTGTTGACCACCAGTAATGCTTACAGGGGGTGTACCTTTCTCACCTGTTGTCTGGATTTGCGCACCCATTAAACGCAATGGCTTAGCAATACGCTCCATTGGACGTTTAGAAAGTGAAGCATCACCTGTCATCACTGAATCAAACTTTTGTGCTGATAACATGCCTGAAAGCAAACGCATGCTTGTACCAGAGTTACCCATATACAATGCACTTGCTGGTGCTTTTAAACCATGCATGCCCACGCCATGAATAGTCACTTCACCATTTTTAGGGCCTTCAATGCTTACGCCCATATCACGGAAAGCTTGCAAAGTTGCCAAAGCATCTTCACCTTCGAGGAAGCCAGTTACATGGGTAGTGCCTTCGGCAATAGCACCAAACATAATGGAGCGATGTGACACAGATTTGTCACCCGGTACGGTAAATTTACCTTTAAAGGCCTTATTTCCCGGTAAGATACTGAATTGCTGTGTCACCTTATTTTTCTCCATTAAAGGTTTTTTGGCTAACATATGATTGAAATGCTGACGTGCTGCCTGAGCATGGCCGAGTAAACCCATTAATGCATGAGAATCTTCGTTTTCAATCAATTTTCTAAGTACGGTAAGTTGCTTTTCGAAGCCATCTACAGCATTTAATATCGCTGTTTTATTGGCAAAAAAAATGTCATGCCACATTTGAGGATCACTGGCCGCAATCCTTGAAAAGTCACGGAAACCACCTGCTGCATAACGGAAAATATCAAGATTATCTTCACGGTTTGCAAGTTGCTCGACCAAATTAAATGCCATCAAATGTGGTAGATGACTCGTATGCGCCAGCACTTCATCATGCTTGGCAACATCCATACAAATGACTTCAGCTTTAGCAGCTGACCATAGTTGAATCAGTTTATCAACAGCCCATTCTGCACTTGTCGGTAATGGCGTTAAAATTACTTTGTGATTTGCAAATAGGTCAACCTTACCCGCATGAACACCCGTGTGTTCACTACCCGCAATAGGATGCCCCGGTACAAAACCTGCTGGTAAATCTTCACCAAATACAGCTTTTGCTGCATCAACGACATTACCTTTTGTACTTCCCACATCAGTTACAATCGTGGTTTCTGACAAATAAGGTTTAATTTGCTCAAGCACTTTTTGTGTAGCACGTACGGGCAAGGCTAAAACAACTAAATCTGCCCCTTTCACGGCTTCAACAGGATCAGAAAATCCTTCTTGTATTAAGCCAAGTGATTTTGCATCTTCTAAAGTTTTCTGTGAGCGTGTAGATGCAACAACAGTTGTGGCCAACTTTTCTGCAACAATAACACGAGCTAAACTCGACCCGATGAGTCCTAAACCAATAAATGCAACTTTTTTAAATAGGGGTTGTGACATAACTTCAACTTTGCTTTTGCTCAAAGTTATTTAAACCATTGAGCAATTTGTTTTTAAGCATAATGACATGCTTATCTTGATGCATGTCATTATTCCAACATAAGTGATTACAGAACAGCAGCAGGATAAGAACCTAAAATACGAATCTCTTTCACCATTGGGCGAATATCATTAATCGCAGCAGCAACATTCTCTTGTTCGATATGACCTTCTAAATCGATAAAGAATACATATGCCCACTTTTCAGGTAATGCTGGACGAGTTTCAATACTTGTTAAGCTAATATTATGTTTTGCAAATGGTGCTAAAATTTCTAGTAAAGCACCCGCACGGTCATGTGCTGAAATCAATAACGATGTTTTATCATTGCCGCTTTGTGGAATTTTTTCACGGCCAATCACTAAGAAACGCGTGGTATTTTCTGGATTATCTTCAATATTGCTATGTAAGATTTCAAGGTTATACATGCCTGCTGCAATATCAGATGCAATCGCTGCCGAATGCCATTCGTTGCGAATACGGCGTGCAGCTTCTGCATTTGAGTTTAAAGCAACACGTTCAACACCTGGATAATGCGCATCTAACCATTGGCGACATTGGGCCAGAGTTTGCTGATGAGCATAAATCTGCTTAATACTGTCTTTACGTGTATTTTCAGAAACAAGAAATTGATGATGAATACGTAATTCAACTTCACCAATCACATTTAAATTCGATGTTTTAAAGCAATCTAAGGTATGGTTTACAACACCTTCAGATGAATTCTCGACTGGAACTACACCGTAATGTGCACTACCTGCTTCCACTTCACGGAAGACTTCATCAATCGTTGGAAGTGGGCGTACAACCGCATCCTTACCAAAATGCTTAAGCACAGCAGATTGAGTAAAAGTACCTTCTGGCCCTAAAAATGCAATACTTTGCGGTGCTTCTAAAGCGAGGCAAGCAGACATAATTTCACGGAACAATCGCGCCATGGTTACATCAGACAAAGGACCTTGGTTGCGCTCCATCACTTTACGTAAGACCTGCGCTTCACGTTCAGGACGATAAAACAAAGGATTCTCTTCGGATGCAAATTTAGCTTTCGCAACAGCTTCAGCAAGGCTTGCGCGTCGATTTAATAACTCTTGAATCTGTTGATCCACGCTATCAATATCTTCGCGAATTTGTTCTAAACTAAGAGAAGTCGTTTTGTTTTGATCATCGTTGATCATTAGAATGCAGCCTCAGTAAAATCATCTTTTAAACGAGAGTATAACAATAGTCTGCTTTGATTTGTTAGGCAATATAGCTGTAAGAGCTTTTTTCATTAACCTTTTTACGCACATTCCTTGAATTGCTTTATTTGATAATGATTTTCATTTATCATTTGCGTAATAAATTTTATTATCACTCATTATGCATAAATCATTTTTCTTTTTACCTTGCTGTTTCCTTTTGAGCTCATTAATAAACAGCTCTGTTTTGGCTCAAACTTCCACACAAAATCAATCAAAAATCGTTTTTCAAAATAATCAGGCACAATTTCAAATTAAATCTAAAAATACAGGCCATGATTATCTTATTCAAATTTATAAACCACCCGTTGCCCCACCCCAACATGGTTATCCAGTACTTTATATATTAGATGGCAATGCCACATTTCCAAGTGCTGCCAATATTGCCCAGTCTATTGGTGCAGGTTCAGCAAAATTAGGCCTAGACCCACTCATGATAGTCGCGGTTGGTTACCCGCAGCAAAAAACTTTTGATGTGCAAAAACGCGCTTATGATTACACACCAAAACCTTCTGCTGAATTTCAGGCACAAGGTAAATATAAATATGGTGGTGCTGACAAATTCATCAATTTCTTAAATGATGAACTCAAACCAGAAATTGCAAAACAATTTCCAGTTAATAGTCAACAACAGAGTCTATATGGACATTCTTTTGGAGGCTTGTTGGTTCTTTATCATTTTTTTCAAAAGCCAGATGCATTTCAGCGTTATTTTGCTGCCAGCCCTTCTCTTTGGTTTGACCAAGGCATGTTATTTCAAAAGTTAAATCATTGGCAAAGTCAAAAACAAAGCAATTCTCCGATGCTTTTGACCACGGTCGGTACACATGAACAAGGCGGGCCACGTACTCAACTTGATAATAAATTTAACGAAACAGATTTCTTTAAAGCTCTGGAAAATAAACGTTCAGATCAATTTACTTATTGGCATTTTTATAACCCGGCTGAACAACACATTACAAATTTGTATGCAAGTCTACCCAAAGCACTTATGTTTGCTTCGTGCAAAGACCTAGAAAGCTGTAAATCCTTGTTTGATGGGCCAGTGCAGCAGCCAGCCAAGTAAAAACATAATTATATTTAAATATGATTATTTCGTTGTTCTTAAAGATAGACCTCTTAATGCATAGATTGGTTATACTGACCCAATATGTCATAACAACAGTAAAATAGAATGAATAAAATTATTGTTTTAGGCTTACTGGGTCTTACAAGTTTTAGTTTAACGGCTTGCGGCGGTTGCCCCTTAATCGCAGGATGCAATGGTACTGATAATTCTCCATACTATATGACAACTGTCAGTAATCAAGTTCGCGGTATTCCAATTCCACCTCAAACCAAGCTGACCTATCAGGCCCAAAATTTCAGAGAGAAATTTGAGCAAACGCATGCTTTAAAAGAGAAAAATTTATCAGGCATTGCTTTACCAGAAAATACAGCAATCATTTGGGGCGGTATGCCAGTAGACATGTTTATACAGTTTTCTAATCCCGAAATGAAAGGCTTCTCGGTCTATCCAGCACGAGGATTTAAAGCAGAGTTATCAAATGATTTTTTACGTTTATGGAAAAGCTGTGAAAGTGATTTAAACATTAACTTAAAGAATCCAAATGATTGGTCATTTAATCCTGAAAATATGAAAATAACTGGTTGTGGTGTCGTCTTTCAAGAACGTAGTGAATACACCGAAGATTCATTTCATCAAGATGAAGCAGATGAGTTTTTAAGAAAGATGAATCATGAATTACAGCAATTACCGAAACAACAAGACTATCCTGTCATTCAACAGAAGACTAAATAGCTAAAAACAAAACAGCCTGTTCTAAGACAGGCTGTTTTGTTCTATGCTTAATTAGGCTTTGCCAATTAATCCACGCGCTACGATTTCTTTCATAATTTCATTTGTACCACCGTAAATACGTTGGATACGGGCATCTACAAAGAAACGTGAAATTGGATATTCAGTCATATAACCATAACCACCAAAAAGTTGGAGTAAGTTGTCTGCAACCTTCATTTGCATATCACTACTGAAACTTTTCAATGCTGCAGCTGTTTCTACATCTAGTTTGCCTTCTTGATATAAGGCAACGTTTCTTTCATAAAAAGCTGCTGTAGCAAGCTCATCAATTTTTGCTTGTGCTAAAACAAAACGAGTATTTTGGAATTGTGAAATGGGTTGACCAAATGCTTGGCGCTCTTTTACATACGCTGTTGCCAAATCAATTGCACCGCGAATTGCACCAATTGCAGTAGATGCGATTGCAGTACGTTCACGAGGTAACTCTTGCATTAAATAAGCAAAACCTTGCCCAGCTTGACCAAGTAATTGGTTTTTAGGTACTTTCACATTGTCAAAAAACAGCTCAGATGTGTCTTGAGAATGTAGGCCGATTTTGTCGAGGTTGGTACCTTTTTTAAAGCCTTCCAGATGTGTATCTGCTAATAATAATGACACACCTTTTGCACGGGCTTGAGGATCAGTTTTTACTGCAAGCACGACAAGATCAGCATGCTGTCCATTTGAAATAAATGTTTTTGAACCATTTAATAAATAGTGATCGTCTTGCAAAATGGCGCTGGTACGCATTGATTGTAAATCCGAGCCTGCTCCAGGTTCAGTCATACCAATTGCACCAACAACTTCACCTGTTACCATTTTCGGTAACCAATATTGTTTTTGCTCTTCTGTCCCAATGTGTAAAATATACGGCGCAGCAATTTCAGAGTGACAAGAAATAGCTGTCGATAATGCACAAAAACCAGCACGTGCAGATTCTTCAACTAACATTAATGAATAGTAAGTTGGAACCCCATAACCACCATATTCTTCTGGAACATCTACACATAAATAGCCATTTTCACCCAGTTGATTCCAAACGGAACGAGGCATGATTCCTTCGCGTTCCCATTGATCGTAGTGAGGTGCAATATGCTCACTCATAAAACGTTTAAAATTATCACGGAATAATTCTAAATCTGCATCGTATGCCAACATAATATTTTCCTTCAGCTTTATTGTTTTATCGAATCTCATTGCTGTGCATGCTAATCATTTTTTTAGCAACTGTCATGGCATAGCTGCTCATTAAAACTGTACTTTTCAGTCAGCCAATAAAAAAGGAAGCTAAAGCTTCCTTTTTTATATAGGTTTATTTGAATTAATCTAGACCTTCAGCGACTTGAGGACTTTTTGGTTCCATCATTTTTCTGTCGACTTCATCTGGATTATTTAAAGCATCATTGAGCTTATCTTTATCTAAAGCACCGACCCATTTAGCAACAACAATTGTCGCTAAAGAGTTACCAACAAGGTTAGTTAAAGCACGTGCTTCTGACATGAAACGGTCAATACCTAAAATCAATGCCAAACCTGCAACTGGAATATGTCCTACAGCAGACAAAGTTGCCGCCATCACAATAAAGCCAGAACCTGTTACACCCGCCGCACCCTTAGATGAGATTAAGAGTACTAGTAACAAAGTAATCTGATGCTGAATATCAAGCTGTGTATTTGTTGCCTGAGCAATAAAGATTGCAGCCATGGTCAAATAAATTGACGTACCATCAAGGTTAAATGAATAACCTGTTGGTATCACCAAACCAACTACAGATTTTTCACAACCTGCAATTTCAAGTTTACGCAACATGCGAGGCAAAACTGATTCAGAAGAAGATGTACCAAGTACAATTAATAACTCTTCACGAATCATGCGAATCATTTTGAGAATACTGAATCCACTAACACGGCTGATTGTACCCAAAATCAAGAAGATAAAGAGTAGACACGTAATATAGAAGCAGAGAATTAATTGCCCTAATTGTACAAGTGAACCAACGCCATATTTACCAATGGTGAATGCCATTGCACCGAATGCACCAATCGGAGCCAGTTTCATGATCATGTTCACAATGTTAAAGAACACATGTGCAACTTGATCAATAAATTTTAAAACTGGACGTCCTGCATCACCTAACTTATGTAAAGCAAAACCAAAGAGAATTGCAAAAAGAAGGACTTGTAAGATTTCACCATTTGCAAATGCGCCAACAACCGTATCTGGAATGATGTGCATTAAGAAATCAATAGTAGATTGTGACTCACCAGAACTGACGTATTTTTGAATGCCCGAGGTGTCTAGAGTTGTAGGGTCAATATTCATCCCTACACCCGGTTTAGCAATGTTAATTACAACAAGGCCAATCAGAAGTGCAATTGTTGAAACAACTTCAAAATATAACAACGCGACGCCGCCAGTTTTTCCGACTGACTTCATGCTTTCCATGCCAGCAATACCGCTGACCACGGTACAGAAAATAACTGGAGCGATGATCATCTTGATCAAACGAATAAAGGCATCACCTAATGGCTTGAGTTTCTCACCTAAACCTGGGATATGCTGTTCAACACCATTGACAATTTGCGTTGAGCTTGGGGAAAAATGCCCTACCAAAACACCCGCAATAATCGCAATAATCACCTGAAAATAAAGTGATTTATAAATCGGTTTTTTAGCCATAACTTTACTTCAATCTATATTTCCAAGTCCGTTGGAAATACCAAAATGAAACGTCTATTCTTTACGAATACACAGCCCTAACCTTTCACATGAACACCGCAAAAGGGAAACGGTTCTTTGTAAACAAAAAACCTTCCTACTACCTCAATGAAAACAAAAAAAGTTGTTTTCTAAAACAGGAGAATACCTGAAGTTTCTAACCACTTTGAGTAGTTAGAAATAACCTCTTACTTTTTCAATAAAAAGCTGAAGATATAGGAGAATCACAGAAAATTATGATATGAGTGCTCAAAAAAGCACGGGAAAGTGTACTCGAATTAAATAATGATTCGGTTAAATTTTTAGCTAATACGCGCAAAAAACACTCATGCAGCCTTAAGACTTTAGTATAAGAAACATTTTTGATATTTTTTCGACAGTTTTTTATGTCATATTGATTAAATACTTGTGGACATTTCATTCTGAGCTGCCTACATCCCATCATTTTTATTGTTTTTGAACCACGATGAATACTAAACGTAATATCTATAAAGATGCTGAACACCCATTCGCTCAATATGTCCGTATTTTAGGTAAGGGAAAAAGTGGTTCACGCTCTTTAAGCTATGAAGAAGCTTATCAAGCATTTAGCATGATTTTAAAAGGTGAAGTGCTTGATGTTCAGTTAGGTGCTTTTTTAATGCTACTTCGTGTTAAAGAAGAATCTATTGATGAACTCGCGGGATTTGTTCAAGCCACTAGAGATCAACTCAATTTTCAACCTTTGGAAGTTGATTTAGACTGGTCATCTTATGCGGGTAAACGTAAACATTACCCATGGTTTTTGTTAGCAGCTCTCACACTTGCCCAGCATGGCTATAAGATTGTTATGCATGGTGCATCAGGCCACACGCTTAACCGCGTCTATACCGAGCAAGTTTTAGAATATCTGGGTTATCAAATTTGTCATTCTGAACAAGAAGTACGAACACAAATAGCAGAGCAAAATTTCGCATATTTACCACTAGATGTGATTTCACCAGTTTTAAGTGAACTAATTTCTTTAAGAAATGTAATGGGCCTACGCTCACCTATCCATACTTTAGCCCGCTTAATCAATCCTTTTAATGCTAAAGCCACCTTACAAGCTATATTCCATCCAGCTTATCGAACTTCACATCAACATAGTGCATTGCGGTTAGGCTATCAAAATAGTGCTGTCATTAAAGGTGAAGGTGGTGAGTTTGAACGAAATCCAGATGCAAAAACACTCATTTGTGGCATTAAAAATGGTGAGCTCTATGAACATGAGTTACCAAAGCTCACCCCTGTACGCAGTCCAATTGAAGAAGAGTTAGATTTAGCAACTTTTAAAGCAGTATGGTTAGGTCAACAGCACCATGAATATGGAGAAATGGCAGTAACAGAAACAATGGGAATTGCACTATATACTATGGGAGTTGTTGCGAGTTTTGAAGAGGCAATGCAGAAAGCAAAAGTATTATGGGAAACACGAAATTTAAGCAATCTTAGTTCGTAGTTAAGAAATGCTATCGTGAAGGTCGACATGGATGTCGACCGTATCACTGCGATACATGGAAGTATCGTCAGTGATACAAAGGATTTTTTGTTACTTTTGATCCTTCAAAAGTAATAAAAGCCTATATGCTATAACTCATGAAAAACATGGTATTCAAGGCTATATGGAATAACAAAAAATAAGTTTTCTGTCTTATAAAATTTTAAACAAAACGAATTGGTTTAAATTCTGGCTCATGTTTGTGGTGATCATCTTCACAAACCTCACCCTCTTCTTTCGTACCGCGGTCAATATAACCACTACGTTGCTCTTCTGGTAAGTTCTTTAGCTCCCAAGCGATTACAGCTTGCATACAAGTTTCACGCTGCTCTTTTGTTAAAACAACGCCATTTGGCCATTTACCAATTTCTACTGCTGTTTTTAAACGCTCTACAATCTCAGGGTTTAAAATAGATAGCATTTGTTCAATATTCATGATTCATCTCTTTGGAAAGATTCAAAATCTTGGTTCCAACCAAGTTTGGTACGGCAGGCCATATAAAAATCATAACCTGGTGGATGCAATAAACTTAGTTTAAATGGATGTTTGCGGATGTGTAAACTATCTCCAACATTGAGCGATATGCTATGTTGACCATCTGCACTCACCATCGGTAACACCCGATTTTCGCGAATAACAATCTTAATTTCGCTTTGTCCACCGACTACGATAGGACGTGATGACAATGTGTGGGGATGCATTGGAACTAATGCAATAGCATCCATACTTGGATGTAAAATTGGTCCACCACCTGACAACGCATACGCTGTTGAACCAGTTGGAGTCGAAACAATTAAACCATCACTATGCTGGCGATAAACATATTGGCCATCAATGTTGAGTTCAAAGTCAATCATGTGGACCGACTTACCCGAATGCAAAACGACATCATTTAAAGCAATGGCATCATAAATGACTTCGCCATTTGTTCGCACTTCCATTTCAAGTAAGAAACGGCGATCAAGTTGAAAATGCCCTTGAAGCACTTGGTCAAGTTTAAAAATCGCTTCTGACGGTTTGATATCGGTTAAAAAACCTAATCGCCCACGGTTGATACCAATAACAGGGGTATTGTAACGAACCAAAGCTCTTGCCGCGTGGAGTAAAGAACCGTCCCCGCCAACTACAATAACTAAATCAGCAACTTCACCTAATAAATGACGGCTTACTATCTGTGCATGATCATAAGGCACTAATTCAGCAGTTTCCTGATCAAAAATGGGGTTTAAGCCTAGGTTCAATAAATGATCATGAATTAAACATAGTGTTTCTACAACTGATGATTTATCTGGTCGACCGATTAACCCGACGTTTCTGAAGGACTTATGTGAAATTTGCACGAATGAGTAAGCTCCGCTGCGATACTTGCCTATAATAACATTAACCTGATTAATTTAAAAAAACATAACTACAAGATGCTGTAAAATTCAATCTAAGTTTTCCAATTATTCACAGTTTTATCATTGCAAATTGATGACAAGCTATCGCATCATTACAGGCATTGTTAGGGTTTTATCTCATTTTTATGAAGTTTGAACGTGGTATCGGTTTCTTTGCACTAATCTTTTCCATTTTGGTCATTGGTGCTTTTATTGCTCTTAGTATCTATCTGATTCGTTTAGATAATATTATCCGTGAAAAATTTGAAGGACAGCGGTGGGATATTCCTGCCAAAGTGTTTGCACGACCTCTGGAAATTTATAACAACGCGCCTATTTCCCAAGCAAATTTCACTCAAGAATTGAAGCTACTGGGTTACAAAACTTCAAGTAATTATGACAAGTCTGGAAGTTATGTTGCTCAAGGCAGCAACATGTATATTCACACACGTGGTTTTGACTACGGCGACAGTGTTGAACCTGAACAAGTCTTAGAGTTAAGTTTTGCAAATGATCAAGTTGTTGAAGTTCGAAGTACTAAACCTTCTTCAACTGGCGTTGCACGCTTAGAACCGTTACTCATTGGAGGAATTTATCCTCAACACAATGAAGACCGTGTACTCATTAAATTGAATAATGTCCCTAAACCACTCATTGAAGCTTTAATTTCTACAGAAGACCGCAATTTTTATCATCATCATGGTATTTCAATTCGCGGTACGGCTCGTGCACTAGTGAGTAATATCACGGGTGGAAAGCGTCAAGGTGGCTCAACCCTGACTCAACAATTAGTTAAAAACTTCTATCTCACACCTGAGCGTACATTAAAACGTAAAGTTAATGAGGCTTTAATGGCTTTGCTCATCGAGCTGCATTACAGCAAAGATGAAATTTTAGAAGCCTATTTAAATGAAGTGAATCTGGGCCAAAACGGTAGCTACTCAATTAATGGCTATGGTTTGGCTTCACAATTTTATTTTGGTTTACCATTACGTGAGCTTAGTGTTGCTCAACAAGCTTATTTAGTAGGTTTGGTACAAGGTCCTTCTTTATATAATCCTTGGAAAAACCCTGAAGGTGCAAAAAAACGCCGCGATACCGTATTAAATAACATGCGTGTGATGGGTTATTTAACTCAAGCCGAATATGAAGATGAAATTGCACGTCCTTTAAATGTATTAAGCAAACCAAGTTTAGGGCCTGCAAAATTCCCAGACTTTTTAGATATTGTACGTCGTCAATTGCGTACAGAATATCAAGAAAGTGATTTAACCAATCAGGGCTTACGTATTTTTACGACCTTAGACCCAATTACTCAAACTCAAGTTCAAAATGCATTTAAAGCTTCAGTAGACCGCTTAGCAAACAGCAACCCAGCACGTTTGAAAAACCTCCAAGGTGCTGTACTGATTGCGCATCCTGAAAATGGTGAGCTTGTTGCAGCAGTTGGCTCTACACAAGACTTTACTGGTTTTAACCGTGCTTTAGATGCAAAACGCCAAGTCGGTTCTTTATTGAAACCTGTAATTTATTTAAGTGCGATTGAATCTGGACGTTATAACTGGGCAAGCCAAATTGAAGATGCTCCAATCAGTGTTCCTGTAGACGGCGGTAAAAGCTGGACACCTAAAAACTATAGTGGTGGTGGACATGGTGTAGTAAGTCTGAGCGAAGCATTAGCAAACTCATATAACCTTTCTGCTGTACGTTTGGGTCAAGAGTTTGGTTTATCAACATTTAGCAATAATCTAAGAAAGTTTGGTGTTGAATCAACGATTCCTGCCTACCCTTCTATTTTCCTTGGGGCAGTCAATATGTCACCAATGGAAGTGCTCGGGATTTATGAGAACTTCGCTACAGGCGGTTTTAAATATCCAACTCGTGCAATTCGATCTGTGGTAGATGCGAATGGTCGTTTACTTGACCGTTATGGCCTGAATGTTCAACAAACGATTGATCCGGCTGTTGGCTATATCATGAACTATGGTTTACAACAGGTCATGTCTTCGGGTACTGGTCGTTCAGCCTACAGTAGCTTATCTCCAGCTTTAAAATTGGCAGGTAAATCAGGTACGACTAACGATACACGTGACTCATGGTTTGCTGGTTATTCGGGTAACCATGTCGCTGTAGTATGGTTAGGCTTAGATGACAACAAAGTAACTGGTCTAACAGGTTCATCTGGTGCATTGCCAGTATGGACTAACGTGATGAAACAGTTACGCCAAACTCCTGTGAATATACGTCAACCAGACACTGTACAGTGGCAGTGGATTGATCGTGCAACGGGTGATTTATCTGCTCAGGCTTGTGATGGCGCTATGTATATTCCGATGCTAACCCATACGGTTCCGCACCGTGCTACTCCATGTGGAGCACCTTATTATCAAGTTGATCCAACATATACGCCACAAAGTGATAACACAACGCCTGACTCTCAGGATGATAATACCGACAGTTATATTCGTGAGAGTGAAAGTCAGATGCAACAAGATCTGTCAAATAACTCACGTGTAATTTCAAGTGGTAGTTATAACAACTAAGCGTAAACAGGAAATTAGGATATGTTGAAGAAAGGTGTTTTTTATATTGGTGCTGTTCTTATGGTCGGCTGTACAACTTTGCCTGATCATTCTGACTCCAAAGAGAAAACACCTACTCCTCCAGTCAAAAAGACGGAAAATCCATCGGGTGTAAAAATTACACCTTATGATCATCCGGAAATTCAACGTAAAAATTTACAGGTGATTGTTCCTCAACAGAAAAAGCCTCAACATTTTAGTGATGATGGCAGCCAGTTACCTGCATTTAAAGTCTTAATGCAAAAAACACAGCAGGCTTATAAAAACCAGCAATGGTCAGAAGCTGAACGCTATGCACTTCAGGCACAGCGTTTAGCACCGCAAGCAGCTGAGACTTATTTATTTCTTGCACTTACTGCAAATCATAAACAGCAATATTCTAATGCTGAGTCTCTTGCCAGACGTGGTTTGAGTTTTGCCCAAAGTCAGGCCATGAAAAAACAGCTTTGGCTAACTATTTTAAAAGCTGGGCAACAACGTAATAATCAAAAAACTGTTCAAGAAGCACAGCAAGCATTAAAAGCGCTCTAGCTTTTAATGCTTTTATGTTTTATTAAAAATTACGAATACCCGCCAAGCCATACGCACCGTGTTGCTGTGCTGTGGCTAAATCATCAGGACTCATACCTCCCAAAGCGAATACGGGAATCTGGCATTTTTCAATCAAGTCAGTTAAACGATCCCACCCTAATGCGCTCGCATCTGGATGGGTCTCTGTCACTTTGACAGGACTTACAAAAACAGCATCACAGCCAATTTGCTGAGCATGCTGTAAAGAAACTGCATCGTGGCAAGCAGCAATAAAACGTACTCCCACTTCTAAGTCGCCTTTATGCAACCTCATTAATTGGGATTGCTTAAGATGTACTGTTTTTATATGAGTTTTTAACTCAGGTTTTAGCTTGTGCCAAACATCGAAATTCACGATTAATTTTGAAAGCTGATTAGAATCCAAAATAGCTAATTTTTCTAGATCTACCTGATCAAAACTATCTTTTTCACTACGCCAATATACTAAAGTGTCATCATTTTCGACTGGTGCCAGTGTAGGACTAATTTTAATAAAATGTGGCCAATATAATCTTTTTATGATGTCTTTATTGGCTTTTGGAAAGTTTAAGTGAAGTAATTGTTCACGTGTGTACCATGCCCATGGTTGATGAATAAGATTTAATAGTTCATCAGGCACATAACTATGGAATAAATGTAAATTGACGATAATGTCGTCATATTCATGATGAATATAATCAAATTGATACCAATCTTTTAAACCAATACCCACTTCTTCATAGATTTCACGGCGACAGGCTTCTTCGGGTGTTTCACCTTGCTCAACCTTCCCCCCCGGAAACTCATGCTTTCCACCTTGATGCTGCTGCTCTTCGCGCCATCCAACTAGTATTTTTCCACGATGGATCAAGATTGCTATAGCGACATCGACGATTGGTTTGGGCATTTTTTTACTCTCTAAAACTTTTCTCAAGTGTAAGCAAATTTTATCATTTTATAAAATCTTAAAAATCTCATTGACAGATCTATTCGATAATGATTATCATTTAAATCGTTCAAGAACATACCACGGAGCACAACAAATGAACGCACCTTTTAGCTTATTTACTCGTAACAATGAAACAGCTCATGCCTTACCAATGTTACATTCTAATAACCTCTTTGCATTAGGCCGTGAAATCCGCATTATGCATGCTGGCGAGGAATATCGTTTACGCCTCACTCGCAATAATCGCCTAATTTTAACTAAATAAAAAATACACTCGCGTTTCAATAATATTCGTGGGAAAACAAAAAATGGATAGCATGGGTAACCATGCTATTTTTTATAATGGAAGATTAACCTCTACCCTCAAACCACCCTGTTCAGCATGCATAAAACGCAATTCACCATTGTGCAATTCAATAATTTTTCGAGTAATGGAAATTCCCAACCCTGAACCTTGCTGCTGAGTACCTAATACTCGAAAAAAACGCTGCCCTAAACGTTGCAATACCTCATCATCTACACCATTTCCTGTATCTTCTATAGCGACCTTAATTTGCTGTTCGTCCTGACTAATCTCGACATGAATAGAACCTAAATTCGGGCTATAACGAATGGCATTATCAAATAAATTTCTAAAAGCAATAAACAGTAATTCTTCATTCGCAAAGGTTTTAGTTTCTGTCGATAAGGTATTTGTCTCTATCAACATCTGTTTAGCTTTCGCATCTAAATCTATAGTTTCAATCACTCTTGCCAATAAGTAATTTAAATCGATAACTGTCTTAGGAAGTTGTGGCTGCTCAGCTTCATTCGGTTCCAAACGAGCAAGAAGTAGTAAATTTTCAAGTATCTTTGTACTTCTAGAAACGTCTTCTTGTATACGTTCAAAATCTTGATGTAGCTCCGGAAGATGCTGGTATTTACGCTGTAAAACCTGAAGACGCATTTGTATGGCAGATAACGGAGAACGTAGCTCATGCGAAGCATCTGCGGTAAAACGCTGCTCAGCAACGAGAGCCCTTTGCAATCTTGCAAGTAATTGGTTTAAAGCATCTATAACAGGTTGAATTTCTGTAATGACATCTGGTTCTTGAATCGGTTCTAAATTTGATGCAGTTTTTTGAGCAATACGTTTTGAGAGTAAATTTAGTGCAGCCAATTGATGCTCGGTACGCCAACTTACAATGACCCATTGTAGTAGCCAGAACAACACCATAAGACCACTATATCCGGCAAGTGCTTTGAGTACTTCTTCAATACGTGTACTCATTGGCTGAAAAACTTCAACTTGGAGTTGAGAGTCATCTTGTTGTGCAGCCAGACTACGCCATAATTGACCATCAAACCAAAAATATGAAAAACCTTCTGACAAGTTACCTTGTTCAAAAAGTTCATGCTGATAACTATGAGAATGAGTAAGTAATTGCCCAGAGCTTAATAATTCATATTGAATATCAAATTCATCACTGAGCTGATCAAACTGTTTCATAGAATGTTTAGAAAGGTCAGAAACCAGCAAAGTATCTGAAATTTCATCCATGATTTCGTCTTGCACTGACATGTTGTGGTAAATGGAAAATATGGTAAGTAAGCTTAAAGCCACCAAACCCACCACCACACTACTCCACATGGTGGTTTTAACCAGTTGCGACTGCAAGGATGAGCGATTCGATTTCATTTTACATCTCCCATACGGTAGCCTAGCCCCCGTATGGTTTTAATACTGTTACTTCCAATTTTTTTGCGGAGCTGATAAATAAATACTTCGATGGCGTTACTTTCAATTTCCTCACCCCATGCATAGAGTGCTTCTTCTAATTGATCACGGGTAATAATATGCTCGGGCTGCATCATAAGCTTACGCAATATTTGGAATTCTTTTGCCGTTAAATCAATAGACTTGCCCGCACTTAATACAACTTTTGCTTGTGTATCAAGTTGCAGGTCACCCCACGTTAAAATTGATTGCTGACTCAAAGTTTGTTTGCGTAATTGAGCACGGATACGAGCAGATAACTCTTCTAAACTAAAAGGCTTAACCAAATAGTCATTTGCACCTAAATCTAGTCCTTCTACCCGATCATGAATGCTGTCACGTGCAGTAATAAAAATAACAGGAACATTTTTTTGTTTATGACGGATCGTTGTTAAAACTTTTTCACCAGCCAATTGCGGCAGTCCCCGATCAAGCAAAATACAGTCATAGTTATGCTGTTCAATTGCCGTAAGCGCATAATCACCTCTTTCGACCCAATCGACCTGATAACCATCTAACTCTAACCATGATTGAATACTTTCAGCTTGAGAGCGATCATCTTCTGCAAGCAAAATTCTCATCTATTTTTCCTGTTATATCCTGATTTGATCTTGCCAAGCCTTTATAAAAAAAGCAAAGCCGCATCATTTAAATGCGGCTAAAAGTAGTAGATCTACAGACTCATGAATTAAAACTGAACTTGATCCACATCAATTTCTACACGTTTTAAAGGTTTATAGTCGATATCTACTTCACCAATTAGAGTGACATTTGTATTTGCTGAAATAGGACGACCCTGCCAAAGTTCATCATCTACATCAATTGTAATGCTACCTGTCTTGTCACGAAATTGATATTTTTCATCACCTAAAGACTTTACAACCTGACCATGTAATTTGACTGGTGTATTATCTTTCGCCGTTAATGCATGCTTAACAGTTGTCAGAGTTGCTGGAGCAATTGCTGCCTGATTCACAGGCGGGTTTGCCATAGCTACACAAGTAACAGTTAGACCTGTAGTCATTAATATTGCTTTAAGTATTTTCATATTATTACCCTCTGTTTATGGTTCCCTCTTGGGATAAAGCAATTAAATCAAGCATAAATGAGGTGAATCTTAAGAAAAACTTAATTTAATGGCACAACCCGCAATACCTCTTCTAATGTCGTAAGACCATCAATCACCTTACGGGCCCCAGCAATTCTTAAAGGTTCTATACCTTCTTTTTTAGTTTGCGTTCTCAAATCATTTAAGGTCATATGGCTACTAATAAGATGCTTAAGCTCAAGACTAACTGGCATAAATTCATAAATACCAACTCGCCCTTTATAGCCGGTATGACGACATTGTTCACACCCAACTGCCTGATAAACTTTTTCTGGCATATCCATAATGTAGTCAAATGTTAAATGTTGCCATTCATCTTCATTAATATGAGTTTGCTGTTTGCAGAGTGGACAAAGTTGTCGTACTAAACGCTGTGCCAATACACCTAAAATAGTTGCTGCTGTTAAAAATGGCTGCACACCTAAATCATGCAATCGAGTCAAACTGGACGGCGCATCATTGGTGTGTAAAGTTGATAACACCAAATGACCTGTGAGTGCCGCCTGAATGGCCATATTCGCTGTATCTTGATCGCGAATCTCCCCAATCATAATAATGTCTGGGTCTTGTCGCATAAGTGCACGAACACCGTCTGCAAAACCTAATTCAATTGCATTATTGACCTGCATTTGGTTAAAACTAGGCTCTAACATTTCAATCGGATCTTCAATGGTACAGACATTAACCTGATCTGTTGCAAGCTGCTTTAACGAAGAATATAGCGTTGTGGTTTTACCGGAACCTGTTGGCCCCGTGACTAAAATAATCCCATGGCTATTTTTTGTTAATTGCTGCCACTGTTGTAAGAGGCCCTCTTCAAAACCAAGTTGATGAAAAGAACGTACCAACACATCGGGATCAAAAATACGCATGACCAGTTTCTCACCAAACGCTGTTGGTAAGGTTGATAAACGGAGTTCAGTTTCTTGACCTTTAGGTGTCCGTGTTTTTAATCGACCATCTTGCGGTTTACGTTTTTCCGCTACATTTAAACGCCCTAAAATTTTAATTCGGGAAATCACGGCAGTCAGTGTATTTGAAGGCATGTTATAAATAGTGTGCAACACACCATCAATACGGAACCTGACTTTACCATTGTCTTTACGTGGTTCCATATGAATATCACTGGCACTCTGCTCAAATGCAAACTGTAAAATCCAGTCAACCAATTTCACAATATGCTGATCATTTGCATCTGGATTTTGACTATCGCCAAGCTGCAAAAGAGCTTCAACATTTTTAGTGTCACGTTCATGAGCTGCATCTTTTTGAGCGGAATTTACCGCACGGCTGACCTGATAATATTCACGCAAATAGCGTTGCAACTGTTCAGGGTTAAGTAATACCCGCTCAATTTTTTTAGGTGCTAGACTCCGCTCTAAATTGGTTAGCCAATCTGTTTGAAATGGTTGATCTGTTCCAATCACGATTCGGTCGGCACGAATTTCAACAGCTAAAATATGATTGCGAATGGCAAACTCTTGTGACATTACTTGCGTTAAAGCACTGACATCTGCTTTTAAAGGATCAATCACGAATAAAGGGAGCTGAACCAGATCTGCAAACCATAAACATAAGCGGTTTAAACTTAAATGAGCATGTGTGTGCTGCTGATCTTTTAAATTAAAATGTGCAATCCACTGTAATGGGTGCCACTTTAATTGGTCTTTTTGACGGTGGCTTGACTGTACCAGTAATTTATCTCGTTCTGTAATACGACCTTCTTGTAATAATTGTTCTAGACACCAATACGTATCTATTTGTACATGTGCATTCATGCGTTATCCCCAATATATTTTTATAATATAGCAGAGATATTTTTGATTTAGCTCGTCACAAAATTGCTAAACTGTACTTTTAAATATTCTTTAACTTCAAATCATTAAACCAATTCTCAACTTAATATTTTTTTTGCGTCATAGTTCACATTTATAAAAAAACTGTGTATGTGGTTTTGTCTAGAAAAGGTACTATGCTCATTATAATAAAAAGCATAAACTGAACGTGAATATATGATTTTTAAAACGATTCAAATCGACTTATAACAATAAACCAAAGAGGAAGTAACATGGAGCTTCCAATGACAATGTCATTACAAACAACTTCATTTGAAGAATTCATTACCGTGATTGCTGCGGCGCTCGGTTGTGGCTTATTAATTGGTTTAGAACGTGAGAGAAGTAAGCTTAAACATGAATACAAAACGTTTGCTGGATTTCGATCTTTTGCAATTAGTTCATTATTAGGCGCCATCTGTTTTTTATTCGGCACTGAAATTGGAATTGTAGGCGCTCTCCTTATTGGCGCGATCAGCATTGCCTCTCTCAAAAATCAGCCCAATGACCCTGGTGTGACCACCGAACTTGCCTTTATTATGACTTACTTTATTGGAGCGCTGTGCATTTGGAATATATCATTGGCGGCTGGACTTGCCGTAATCATGACGATTATTTTATTAGCTAAACAATCTATGCATGGCATTGCCAGTCAGTGGATTACTGAATCAGAATTACGTGATGGTATTTTCCTACTTGCCTTACTGTTAATAGCGCTGCCTTTAGTACCTAATAAGCCTTTCTGGGGGCCAGTCCTAAATCCACATGTGATTTTAAAATTACTGACTTTAATCTTATTTGTGCAAGCCCTCGCCCATATAGCAAAGCGGCTTTTGACATCTAAAAATGCTTTGTTGCTTTCTTCTTTAGCTTCTGGATTTGTTTCTAGTACAGCGACTATTGCCAGTTTAGGCTTAGAGGTACGCTCAGGCAAAGCCAATGCAACGACAAATGCAGGTGCTGCATTGATGTCTTGCGTTTCAACACTCATTCAAACTTTAATTATTGTGATTGGAATTAGCTTTGCTTGGTTTAAACTGATTATATTTCCTACACTTATTGCATTAGTAGTTTTAGCAATCTGGGCCTTCATTTTATTACGTAAAGCAGAGCCCAGTACAACTTCGCCCGAACTCGACTCAAGAATGTTCAGCTTAAAAGAAGCAATTATTATTGCCAGCACACTCACTCTCATTCAGATTGGAGTATATGGCCTAAGTCTATATTTGGGAGATGCGGGCTTAATCGCTGGAACCCTACTTGGCTCTTTGTTTGAAATACACGCAGCTATTGCGGCAGTCATTGTGCAAGGTGAACCTGATAGCACGCATATGACACCTTTATTAATTGCATTTTTAGGAGGTTTCGCAGTTCATGCCCTTGCCAAAAGTGTGAACTCTGCAATTTCGGGCGGGCTACGCTATGCCCTTGCTTTCGTTCCAGCCCAACTCATTCATATGGCTATTTTTATTAGTTTACTTTGGCTCAACATCCATTGGTTTTAAAAATTTCTATTGCGCAAGCGAAGAAGTCTTCACCACATCAACGACAGTAACTACAAATTGATCAACTTTAAAATGAATATCAAAGTCTGAAAATTTCATTTTATAGATTCGTTCAGCGTCTTCTTGGTAGGCAGGCCGAGGATCTAAAGATAAAACTTGCTCAAGCTCATCAATGTACTGTGAATTCATTTCATTATTTTGCAGAAAATATTTTTGCGCTATTAACGCAGCTTCTGACCAAACGACCGACTTCCGTTCAGGTTCTGCATGTGCATAACCACTTTCTGCATCAATAATTGCATCAGAATACTGAATATAAGGTTTGATATCTAAAATTGGAGTGCCATTTAATAAATCACTTCCTGTGATATAGACTCGAACAGACTTACCGACTTTTTCCACTTTATTCAATTTTACAACTGAAAGCCCGATTGGAGATGGTCGATACATGCTACGTGTAGCAAACACCCCAATTTTCTCATTACCGCCTAATCGTGGTGGACGAACCTGTGGACGGAATTTATCAGCACTCTCCTGGTTTTTATTGTCATGAAACTGCCAAACTAACCAGAGATGACTGAACTGCTCAATTCCCTCAAATGCTAATAAGTCATTATAAGGTTCTGCCATTTCGATATAAGACTCAATATTTACCAAATTAGGCTGACGTGGAATGCCAAATTTTTCACGATATGGGGAACACATGTGGCCAATTATGGGGAAGGTGACAGAGTTGATCATCACTTTTTCTTATAAACACAATTAAATATATTCAGTTTATCGGGAATGAAATTAGATTAGAATAGCAATCTGTTTTCTTTTAATCGTGATCGAGACCTTTAATGGCTGCTTTTAACGTCGAACGCATTACTCATGTTCATCACTGGAATGACACCCTTTTCAGTTTTAAAACTACACGCGACACTAGCTTACGTTTTAAAAATGGTCAGTTCGTAATGATCGGACTAGAAGTGAATGGCAAACCGTTAATGCGTGCGTATTCGATTGCAAGTGCAAACTACGAAGAAGAGTTAGAATTTTTCTCAATTAAAGTACAAGAAGGTCCTTTAACTTCGATTTTGCAAAAAGTACAAGTTGGTGATGAAATTTTAATTTCTAAAAAACCGACAGGTACATTGGTTCATGATGACCTTTTACCGGGTAAAAACTTGTACCTTTTATCTTCTGGTACTGGGCTTGCACCATTCTTATCAATTATTCGTGACCCAGAAACTTACGAACGCTTTGAAAAAGTAATCGTTGTTCATGGTACACGCTATATTTCTGAGTTAGCTTATCAAGACCTTATCTTGAACGAATTACCAAACCATGAGTTCTTTGAAGAGTTAGGTATTAAAGACAAACTAGTTTACTACCCTACTGTTACTCGTGAGCCTTTCCACACTCAAGGCCGTGTAACAACTGCAATTGAAACTGGCGCTTTATTTGAAAAAATCGGTTTACCACGTTTCAACCGTGAAACTGACCGCGCAATGCTTTGCGGTAGCCCTGCATTCTTGAAAGATGTTGCTGCATTACTTGATCAACATGGTTTAGTTGAATCACCTCGTATGGGTGAAATGGGTGACTACGTGATTGAACGTGCGTTCGTAGAAAAATAATATTTTTCTCATTAAAAAAACCGAGGTAATGTCCTCGGTTTTTTATTTCTGTTTTTTTATAAGGTGATACTGCCATTAATACAGGTAACAGCGGTTCCACCCACTAATATTTTATCTTGATACAAATTTAGTTGAAGCTGTCCGTCACGACCTAAAGCCCGCCCTTGTGAAGAAAGAACTACATCATTTTGTGCTGGTAAAATACCATAGTGACGAATGAAAGACGCCACACTGCCATTACCACTGCCACAAACCGGATCTTCATTTATTCCACAAGCAGGCCCAAATGAGCGAACTTCTATATGTTTTTGCTCATCATTATTTTCATAAAAACCAAAAACTGTCGCGCCCGTAACTTTCATTTCTAAATCATGTTGTTTTAAGGCTGCAAAGTCTGGTTGAGCCGCTAAAACAGCTTGGGCATTCACCGCTTGTAATACAACCCAACGCGCGCCTACATCAACCAATGTGGCATTCCATTGAGTATCAATTTCACATTTTAAAATTTCTGCTAATTTCTCAGTATGCGTTGCATCTAATGGTGTAATTTTGGGCTTAGGGAGTTCAAATAAAATATGCCCCGAGTCACTCACGGTAAGCGTTACCAAACCCGCAGCACATTGCTGTACCAGTTTACCATCTTTAGCTGTCACGAGGCCCGCTTCAAGCAAAGCATAGGCAGTACCAATTGTAGGATGTCCTGCAAATGGCAACTCACTTTGCGGAGTAAAAATTCGAACCTGATAATCCGCTTGCGAATCGGTCGCAGGGAGCACAAATGTCGTTTCAGAAAGATTGGTCCAGTTCGCAATTTCCTGCATCTGTTCAGACGTTAAAGTACTGGCATCCATAATGACTGCGACAGGATTCCCTTTAAATGCTTGTGAAGTAAAAACATCAACTTGTTTAAATGCAACAACAGACATAGACCACTCCTACTGATTTTTAAAATTAAAAAATATGGTTTTTAAGTCCTTACCATTTTTTGATCTTACTGATTTATTTTTAATGGTCACAGTATCAGTTAATATGAAAAATAATAGACACAGTTTTTAAGTTTAGATTTGTGTTAAATGAACTAATCAAAGCAATCACAATATTTGAGTTAAATAAAAGATCACTATAAAGTGTGTCCAATACTTTGGCTTTTTAATGAATTGACATGTACAAATATAAAAAAGTGAGTGATGACCTAACCCTTCAAATTCAGAATGGCAGGCAGCCTATCGGCTCTCGTTTACCATCAATCAGAGACTGCGCAAATCATTATCAGGTCAGCATTAACACCGTAAAAGAAGCTTATCGCCAGCTTGAAGATCAAGGTTTAATTTCAGTTCGTCCACAGTCTGGTTACTATGTTTGCCATGCACCTTCAAACTTACTAGAACTCGAAGAACGTTATGTCAGTGAAGAAAAAGTATCTCTTTCAGGAATTAGCTGTTTTCTCGCACAAATTGTTAAAAAGCAGATGGATCCCGACTATGTTAATTTGGCCTTAGCTTGCCCTACAGGAGAAAACTTCTATCCAATTGAACGCTTAAAACGCTTAACTGCTCAAGTTTTACGGACACAGCCAGACATTTTTAAAAACTATACTTTACCGCCCGGCTCTATACGTTTACGCACTCAAATTGCGAGGCGAAGTTTACAGCTTGGTATGTTTCTTTCAGCAGATGATATTGTACTCACTCATGGCACCATGGAAGCTTTAAGTCTCGCGATTATGGCAACCACTCAAGCGGGTGACAGCATTGCTCTTGAGATCCCTACTTTTCATAACCTATACCCACTCCTTCATAATTTAGGCCGAAAAATTGTAGAAGTGCCGACCTCGCCGCATACAGGTATGTGCCTAGATGCTCTTGAAGAACTGTTAAAATCTAAAAGTGTACAAGCCATTTTAACCATTCCAACAGGACACAATCCTCTCGGTTTTAGCATGCCTGAAAGTAACCGTCTTCGCTTGGCAGAGTTAGCTAATCAGTTTCAAATTCCCGTCATTGAAGATGCAATGTATGCCGAATTGCAACTCACTGAACCACTCTTACCCAACATTAAGGCGTTTGACCAGAACGGATGGGTACTCGTATGTGGTAGCTATACCAAGACTGTGGCACCCGACTATCGAATTGGTTGGCTAGAAGCTGGGCGCTTTCGTAATATTGTGCAGCAAATTAAATTAACAACGACAGTTGCCGAGCCAGCTTTACTTACAGAAACTTTAGGACTTTTCTTAGAAAATGGCGGTTATGACCTACACTTAAGGCATCTTAAAAAACGCTATCAACAACAAATTGACACTATCAAATCTTATATTTGTCGTTATTTTCCACTCGGTACTCGAGTCAGTCGTCCGCAAGCGGGATTTATTTTATGGTTAGAATTACCCGAATCGATAGATACATTAGAACTTTTTCACCAAGCAATAGACGAAAAAATTTTATGTATGCCGGGAATTCTATGTTCGGCTGATAAACGTTTTAGTCATTGTTTACGTATAGCTGCGTGTTTCGAGCTAAATCTTAAAATGTTAAATGCTTTGATGCGCTTAGGAGAGTTAGCAAAAAATATGCTGCCCATACAAAAAGATATAGGTCAAATCCCTACTAATTCAGTAGGTTGAATCAAAAATACAGAGTTAATAAAATAAAGCCATATATTTTTTATGCCTTTTATTTTATGAAAACCGAACTCCTCTCTCCCGCAGGTTCACTAAAAAACATGCGCTATGCATTTGCCTATGGAGCAGATGCCGTATATGCAGGCCAACCACGTTACAGTTTACGTGTGCGTAATAATGCTTTTGATCATGACAACTTAAAAATTGGGATTGATGAAGCGCATGCTTTAGGTAAAAAGTTTTATGTTGTGGTGAATATCCAACCACATAACAGCAAATTAAAAAACTTTATTCGCGATCTTGAACCGATTGTGGCTATGCAACCAGATGCTCTTATTATGTCTGACCCAGGCTTAATTATGATGGTGCGTGAGCATTTCCCAGAAGTACAAATTCATCTATCTGTCCAAGCCAACGCCATTAACTGGGCCACTGTTAAATTTTGGAAAAATTACGGTTTAAGCCGTGTGATTTTATCTCGTGAGTTGTCATTAGAAGAAATAGAGGAAATCCAGCAACACGTGCCAGATATTGAACTCGAAGTTTTTGTACATGGCGCACTATGCATGGCCTACTCAGGCCGTTGCCTACTTTCAGGATATATGAACAAACGTGATGCCAACCAAGGTGCATGTACTAATGCTTGCCGTTGGGACTATAAATTGCATGAAGCTCAAGAAGATGCAAACGGCGATGTTATTCCAGTCACTCAGCTCAATAAACCTGAAAAATCTTGCTGCTCATCAGCACAATCAGAGACAACTTCAGCTCAAACTTTGCTTGTACAACGCAATGATGAAGAAATGTTTGCTGCCGAAGAAGATGAACACGGCACCTATTTTATGAACTCCAAAGATTTACGTGCTGTACAACATGTAGATCGTTTAACCAAAATGGGCGTTGCTTCACTGAAAATTGAAGGCCGTACTAAATCCTATTTTTATTGTGCTCGTACTGCTCAAATTTATCGAAAAGCCATTGATGATGCTTTAGCAGGCAAACCATTTGACCCAAGCTTAATGGCTCAGCTCGAAGGGTTGGCAAACCGTGGTTACACCGAAGGTTTTTTAAGACGTCATGTCCATAGCGAATATCAAAACTATGCTGATGGTTCATCACATTTTGACTACCAACAATTTTGTGGAGAGGTTTTAGAACGTCACGGCGATTATATTCGCATTGAGGTGAAAAACCGTTTTGTGGTTGGCAACTCACTTGAACTCATGACACCTCAAGGCAACATCACCTTTACCTTAACCGAAATGCGTGATTTAAAAGGTAACCCGATTACAGATGCTAAAGGTTCTGGGCATTTCGTTGAAATTCCACTCTCACAAAATGTTGATATCAGTTATGCCCTACTCGTACGCAATTTGCCGCATGCGAAAGAAAGTATTACTGCATCTACATTGGCTTATTCAGCGAGTTAAACATGGCGCTTTTGATTACCAGTGACTGCATTAACTGTGATATGTGCTTACCTGAATGCCCTAACATCGCCATTTTTGAAGGGAGCAAAGTTTATGAAATTGATCCACTTCGTTGTACCGAGTGTGTAGGCTTTTACGATGCCCCAACATGTAAGGCGGTCTGTCCAATCGATTGCATAAAAACAGACCCTGCGCATATTGAAAATAAAGAGCAACTGCTAGAGAAATTTAAAGGGTTAAATTTACTCGGCGAATCTATTTCTTGAAAGACTATCGAGGATCAGGCTAAAGTCGCAGATCCTCTTAAATGACTATGCAGCTCAATGATTAAATAAATGAATAAATAGCTGAGAACACTTTGCTAGTGATAAAATCAATTTATCAGTTCAGTTTGATTTACTGGTAATTTTGTACCAAAAAAATTAAACAATCGTTAAAACTGCCAAACCATTTCAACATTTCATGTAGATTGATTAAAACTCATTCTGGCGCAGCTCTCCATGTCTTATCTTTATTTAGCAATTGCGATTGCTTGTGAAGTCATTGCAACTTCAGCTTTAAAAGCATCTCAAGGTTTTACTGTTCCCATTCCATCCATCATTACAGTTGTGGGCTATGCAATTGCTTTTTATTTATTGTCCCTTACACTAAAAACGATTCCGATCGGAATTGCATACGCCATTTGGTCGGGCGCGGGTATTATTTTAATTTCTGCAATTGGCTGGATATTTTACAAACAGCATTTAGACTTGGCGGCCTGTATTGGTCTTACTTTGATGATTGCAGGTATTGTGATTATTAATGTGTTTTCTAAAAATACTCATCTATAAAATATAATTAAAAAAGTAACCGAGTAAGATGCAAATCCTTTTTTAAAAAATTTCACCTTACTCGGTATGAGCAGCTTATTTCAAACTGCCAGTCAAAAATTGTTTTAAACGCTCACTTTTCGGATTGTTGAGTACTTCATCAGGATGGCCTTGCTCCTCAATTTTCCCTTGATGCAAGAAAATCACTTGATTAGACACATGACGTGCAAAACCCATTTCATGTGTCACCACAATCATGGTACGGCCTTCTTCAGCCAAACTCTGCATAACCTTGAGTACTTCACCCACCAGCTCCGGATCAAGTGCACTGGTTGGCTCATCAAATAGCATCACTTCCGGTTCCATTGCCAAAGCACGAGCAATCGCTACACGTTGCTGCTGGCCACCAGATAAAAATGCTGGATATTTATTCTCAACGCTTTCAGGCAATCCAACTTTGCGTAGATATTTCCGCGCACGCTCTTCGGCTTCAGCACGCTTCACCCCAAGCACATGAATTGGCCCTTCAATGACATTTTCAAGCACTGTCATGTGTGACCATAAATTAAAGTGCTGAAACACCATCATCAGTTGAGTACGCATTTTTTGTAGTTGCTTTGCATCAACCACTTTTAAATTGCCTTTTTTATCAAAGACTGTGCGTAATTTTTCACCATTGAGTTTAATGGTGCCATTGCTTGGTTGTTCTAAAAAGTTGATACAACGCAGCAAAGTGCTTTTACCTGAACCGGATGAACCAATAATACTAATTACATCGCCAGCATTTGCATCAAGTGATATTCCTTTCAGTACTTCATGATCACCAAATGTTTTGTGTAAATCACGAATCACTAGTTTTGCAACGTGTTCCATTTATGTCTCCTAATGATTCGATGGCTTTAAAAATGCCAACCAACGTTTTTCCAACTTTCGAAATATCCAAATCAAAATGAATGCCAACATCGCATATAACACCGCGGCAATTCCAAAAGCATTGAAGGTGTCATAGGTTGCCGCATTTACATCACGCGCAATTTTCAAAATATCTGGAACAGTGGCTGTAAATGCAATGGTTGTCGCGTGCAACATCAAAATGACTTCGTTACCGTAAAATGGCAAAGCACGACGTAACATCGACGGAATGATAATACGTGTGTAGAGTTTCCATTTTGACATTCCAAAAGCTTGGGCAGCTTCAATCTCACCATGTGGAATAGAGCGAATCGCTCCAGCGAAGATTTCAATCGTATATGCACCAGTATTGAGCGCGAACGCCAAAATGGTGCAATTTATGCCCTCTCGAAAAAATGCATCGAGTGTTTGATGTTCATGGATGTAATCAAAGCTGTAAATACCTGAGTAAATAATCAACAATTGGATGTACAGGGGCGTGCCACGAAAAACGTAGGTAAACAACCAAACTGGACCACGCAACCAAAGATTTTCTGATACTCGTGCAAGTGATAAAGGCACAGCAAGCACAAAGCCAATACCAATAGAAAGTACCAATAACCAAGCAGTCATTGCGACACCGGTCATTTGTAGGCCATCGGTCCAAAGGTATGCCTGCCAATATTGTTGAAGGATTTCAATCATAATTGTCCCTTCCTCACACCAGCAGAATAACGACGTTCAAGCCACATTAAAATGAGGTTCGACACGGTGGTAATTGCCAAATAAATCGCAGCAGCCACGATGCTGAAAAAGAACAATTGCATGGTACTTCTACCCGCATCTTGCGTAATTTTTACAATATCAGTCAGGCCAATAATGGAAACAAGTGCGGTTGCCTTAATCAAAACTTGCCAATTATTACCAATACCCGGCAGTGCAAAACGCATCATTTGAGGGAATAAAACACGTCGAAAAACCTGCCAAGGGGTCATACCATAGGCCATTGCTGCTTCAATTTGACCCGTTGGAACCGATTGAAATGCACCACGAAAGGTCTCTGTAAAATATGCACCATAAATGAACGCTAAAGTAATAACACCAGCCACGAATGGGTTGATATCAATCTGGTCCATTTGTAATGCTTCAGTGATTTGGTTTAAGCCTAACTGCAAACTATAAAATAACAGCAGCATAATCACCAAATCAGGCACACTACGAATGAGCGTGGTATAAGCAGTCGCAATATAACGTAAAGCTTTAATATTAGAGAGTTTTGAACTCGCACCAATTAAGCCAATAATGACAGAAAGCAAAAGTGACAACAGCGCAAGCTGTATGGTCATCCATGTTCCGCTGAGAAGGAGTGGCCCATAGCCAGATAAAAACATGACTCATCTTCTCCTTAAAAACAATATCTAATATTGATGAGATGAGAATAGATCTAAAAATGTCGGCACTCAGCCGACATTTTTCACATCATTAGTAAATGTTAAAGGAGAAATATTTTTTCTCGAGTTTCTTGTATGTGCCATCCGCAATGATTGCTGCAAGAGCTTTATCAATATTCGCTTTCAAATCTGCATCTTCTTTGCGTAAACCAATCGCTGCGCCTACACCCAGTGTTTTTGCATCAACCACATTGCTACCGACAAAAGTAAAGTTCTTGCCTTTTGGTTGTTTTAAGAAAGCACCATCAACCATGATTGCATCTTGTAAAGTTGCATCTAAACGTCCAGACATCATGTCTTGGTAAATCAAGTCTTGAGTTGGATAAGGAACAACGCTCACACCTTTTGGTGCCCAATAAGCTTTAGCGTAAGTTTCTTGAATTGTGCCCTGTTGTACCCCTACACGCTTACCTTTCAATGATGCAGCTGTTGGTAATAACGGTGAGCCTTTTTTTGCAACCATACGTGTTGGCGTATTGTAGATTTTGCTACTAAATAAAATTTGTTTCGCACGTTCATCAGTCACCGTCATTGATGAAAGAATACCGTCAAATTTTTTCGCTTTAAGTGCTGGAATCATCCCATCAAAAGAGTTTTCAACCCAAACACATTTGGCTTTGAGTTTTGCACAAATGGCATTACCCAAATCAACGTCAAAACCAGTTAACTTGCCATCTGGTGTTTTATATTCAAACGGCGCATAAGAGGACTCAGTCCCAAAACGAATCACCTTCCAATCCTTTGCTTGTACATTCGTTGCAACAGCAGCCAAAACTAAGGTTGTTGAAACGAACATTTTTTTCATAAAGCTTGCCATCTTGAAGCTTCTCCTTAAAATCCAAATAAGGTGATAAAAATTTGAGTATTTCTAAATTACTCTTCTGCCGAAATAATTGCAATTTCTATACCAGTAAATTAAGGATTTATGAAGATGACTAAACAGTGGATTGTATTAACTGATTAAATGTTGAAAAATCACTCAAAATATGAAGCTAATTTTTGAGTGTATAAGCTTCTGCCATATTTTCATTTTCGACCAATGTCCGAATCGTATATTCATGGTTATGTTCTTTGGCACTGGCAAATTCACATTTCTGATCCCATAACATTGAGCAACCACTCAACAATGGACAACCTGCAAATAATTCAGCTACCCAGTCAACAAACACGCGCACTTTAGGTGATAAATGACGGTTTTGTAGATATACGACTGATATTGGCATAGGTGCTGGCAACCATTCAGTGAGTACTTCCTTGAGTGTTCCATCTTCCAGATGTTTAGCTACCATATAATATGGACATTGAATTAAGCCAAACCCCTGTACAGCCAAATCAACATATGAGTCGCCATCGTTGACAGAAACGCGACCTTTCACACCAACGCTATGAATTTCACCATCTACCATAAAATCCCAGTCAATATTGCGTCCGGTACGACTGTTAAAGTAATGCACAACCTGATGTTTTTTTAAGTCATCAATAATTTTGGGTTCGCCATGTTCCGCCAAGTAACGCGGTGCAGCAACCGTCACACACTGAATTGTTCCAATACGACGTGCAACCAAACTTGAATCTTTCAACTGACCAATACGAATGACACAGTCCACCGCATCTTGTACCAAATCGACCGGACGATCACTCATTCCAATCACCAAATCAATATCTGGATAACGTGTATGGAAGTCACAGAGCATTGGAATTAAGATCATGCGTCCAATCGAAGCTTTAACATCAATACGCAGTCGGCCTCTCGGTCCACGTTCCGAATCATGAAAATTTGATTCTACGTCTTCGACATCGGCTAAAATTCGCGAAGAACGTTCATAATAAACCGCCCCATCTGGTGTCAAACTCAATTTACGGGTAGTTCGGTTTAATAAACGAACCTGTAGATGTTTTTCTAAACCCTGAATGGTTGTAGTCACAGAAGCACGCGGTAGGCCTAAACTGTCAGCCGCTAAACTGAAACTATTTGTTTCGACAACTTTGTTAAATACTCTCATCGCATGAAATAGATCCACACGCACACTCCTATCAATTCATGCATTTTTCATTCAAACACATCAATTGTTATAAAAATACGAATAGTGTTATCAAATTTAATATATTTATTCGTGATTGACAAACTTTTATGCTCCGTCCATCCCATAAACCCTGTTTCTCCCATACGGACCATAATTAAAAGTCTGAAAACAGGTATCCAGATGATTAGGAGCACCTCATGTCATTTTCACGCAAACAGTTCGCACTGTCTGCCATCTTTGTTGCCATTTTAGCAACAGGAGGCAGTTTTATATTTTTACATGAAAATGCCGATGCAAAAGCTGCACCGACAACAGCCCAACAAGCTGCTACTGTTGATATTTCTAATGTCATTAGCAAAACCATTACCGATTGGCAAGAATATTCCGGTCGCTTAGAAGCCATTGATCAAGTCGATATTCGGCCTCAGGTTTCAGGTAAACTCATTGCTGTACATTTCAAAGATGGCAGTCTGGTTAGAAAAGGCGAGTTACTTTTTACCATTGACCCACGTCCTTTCGAAGCAGAACTCAATCGTGCCCAAGCTCAACTTGCTTCAGCTGAAGCACAAGTGACTTATACAGGTTCTAATCTTTCTCGTATTCAACGTTTAATTCAAAGTAATGCTGTATCTCGTCAAGAGTTAGATCTAGCTGAAAATGATGCACGCTCAGCCAGTGCCAACCTGCAAGCCGCGAGAGCAGCCGTTCAATCTGCACGTTTAAATCTTGAGTACACGCGTATTACTGCACCAGTCAGCGGTCGAATTTCTCGTGCCGAAGTGACTGTGGGCAACGTGGTCTCTGCGGGTAATGGAGCACAGGTTTTAACAAGTTTAGTCTCTGTATCTCGCCTTTATGCATCTTTCGATGTTGATGAACAAACTTACCTCAAATACATCAGTAATCAGCGTAATTCTGCACAAGTTCCTGTCTATATGGGGCTTGCCAATGAAACTGGGTTTTCTCGTGAAGGAGTCATCAACTCAATCGACAATAATCTAGATACAACCTCAGGTACGATTCGTGTCCGCGCGACTTTCGACAATCCAAACGGAGTTTTATTACCGGGTTTATATGCCCGAATCCGTCTGGGTGGTGGTCAACCTCGTTCAGCAATTTTGATTAGTCCAACCGCGGTTGGCGTCGATCAAGATAAACGTTTTGTTGTGGTAGTCGACGCTAAAAATCAGACCGCTTACCGTGAAGTAAAACTTGGCACACAACAAGATGGCTTGCAAATCGTAAATAGCGGATTACAAGCGGGTGACCGTATTGTGGTAAATGGTTTACAGCGGATTCGTCCGGGTGACCCTGTTACCCCGCATCTTGTTCCAATGCCAAATGCACAAATCACTGCGAGCAGCACCACTCCTCAACCTCAGCCAAAAGAAAAAACATCAACTCCGGCAAAAGGTTAATCACATATGAATATTTCTAAATTCTTTATTGATCGGCCGATCTTTGCTGGTGTGTTATCAGTATTGATTTTACTCGCTGGTCTGCTTTCGGTATTTAAATTACCGATTTCAGAATATCCGGAAGTTGTTCCCCCATCTGTAGTCGTACGTGCTCAATATCCGGGGGCAAATCCAAAAGTGATTGCTGAAACTGTTGCTTCTCCGCTTGAAGAATCCATCAATGGCGTTGAAGACATGCTGTATATGCAATCTCAGGCAAACAGTGACGGTAACTTAACCATTACAGTGAACTTTAAGCTCGGTATCGACCCTGACAAAGCTCAGCAATTGGTTCAAAACCGTGTATCTCAGGCCATGCCTCGCTTACCTGAAGACGTACAGCGTTTAGGTGTCACTACGTTAAAAAGCTCACCGACTTTAACCATGGTTGTGCATCTGACTTCGCCAGATAATCGCTATGATATGACCTACTTACGTAACTACGCGGTGCTTAACGTAAAAGACCGTTTGGCGCGCTTACAAGGTGTAGGTGAAGTCGGTTTATTTGGTTCGGGTGACTATGCGATGCGTGTGTGGCTCGACCCACAAAAAGTTGCGCAACGTAATCTCACCGCAACTGAAATTGTGAGTGCAATCCGCGAACAAAACATTCAAGTTGCAGCAGGTACCATTGGTGCATCGCCAACTAATTCTCCTGTACAACTTTCAGTGAACGCTCAAGGTCGTTTAACGACTGAGCAAGAATTTGCAGATATCATTTTAAAAACTGCACCAGATGGTGCTGTCACTCGCTTAGGTGATGTTGCTCGTGTTGAACTTGCAGCTTCACAATATGGCTTACGTTCATTACTCGATAATAAACAAGCGGTCGCGATTCCAATTTTCCAAGCACCGGGTGCGAATGCTTTACAAGTTTCTGATCAAGTGCGCAGCACGATGAAAGAACTTTCAAAAGATTTTCCATCTTCAATTAAATACGACATTGTTTACGACCCAACTCAGTTCGTACGTGCAAGTATTAAAGCGGTTGTTCATACCTTACTTGAAGCGATTGCACTGGTTGTTGTGGTTGTTATTTTATTCTTACAAACATGGCGTGCTTCAATCATTCCATTGCTTGCTGTACCAGTTTCAATTATTGGTACATTCGCGCTCATGCTCGCTTTTGGTTACTCAATCAATGCGCTATCACTATTCGGGATGGTACTTGCCATCGGGATTGTGGTCGATGACGCGATTGTCGTCGTCGAAAATGTCGAGAGGAATATTGAAGCAGGCTTAAGCCCAAGAGATGCAACTTATCGCGCAATGAGAGAAGTGAGTGGGCCGATTATTGCCATTGCTTTAACACTGGTTGCCGTGTTCGTTCCACTTGCCTTTATGACAGGCTTAACAGGGCAATTTTATAAACAATTTGCCATGACCATTGCCATTTCAACTGTTATTTCGGCATTTAACTCACTGACGCTCTCGCCTGCTTTAGCAGCTATGTTACTGAAAGGACATGATGCTAAACCTGATGCATTAACACGTCTTATGAACTGTGTATTCGGACGTTTCTTTGCGCTGTTTAACCGTGTGTTTACCCGTGCATCAGATAACTATGGTAAAGGCGTAAGTCGTGTTATCTCCCATAAAGCATCGGCAATGGGTGTATATGCTGCACTTTTAGGTCTAACCATTGGTATTTCTTATATTGTTCCAGGTGGCTTTGTTCCAGCTCAAGACAAACAATATTTAATTAGCTTTGCTCAATTACCAAACGGCGCTTCATTAGATCGTACCGAAGCAGTCATTCGTAAAATGAGTGACACTGCACTTAAACAGCCGGGTGTAGAAAGTGCTGTTGCCTTCCCTGGCCTATCAATTAATGGTTTCACCAACAGCTCAAGCGCTGGTATTGTCTTTGTAACCTTAAAGCCATTCGATGAACGTAAGGCGAAAGACTTATCTGCCAATGCAATTGCTGGTGCTCTCAACCAGAAATATTCAGCTATTCAAGATGCCTATATTGCGGTTTTCCCACCGCCACCAGTGATGGGTTTAGGTACTATGGGCGGCTTTAAACTCCAACTCGAAGACCGAGGTGCCTTAGGTTATTCAGCGCTGAATGATGCTGCACAGAACTTTATGAAAGCAGCACAATCAGCTCCTGAACTTGGTCCAATGTTCTCAAGTTATCAAATTAACGTACCTCAACTAAACGTAGATCTGGACCGTGTAAAAGCTAAACAGCAAGGTGTTGCAGTAACAGATGTTTTCAACACCATGCAGATTTATTTAGGTTCTCAGTACGTTAACGACTTTAACCGCTTTGGACGTGTTTATCAGGTTCGAGCACAAGCCGATGCACCTTTCCGTGCTAACCCTGAAGATATTTTGCAGCTAAAAACCCGTAACAGTGCCGGACAAATGGTGCCGTTATCTTCGTTGGTGAATGTAACTCAAACTTATGGTCCTGAAATGGTAGTGCGTTACAACGGCTACACATCAGCCGATATTAACGGTGGGCCTGCACCGGGTTATTCATCTAGCCAAGCAGAAGCTGCGGTTGAACGTATTGCTGCTCAAACGCTACCACGTGGTATCAAGTTTGAATGGACAGATTTAACTTACCAAAAAATCTTGGCTGGTAATGCAGGACTCTGGGTATTCCCAATTAGTGTATTACTCGTTTTCTTAGTCTTAGCAGCACAATACGAAAGCCTCACCTTACCATTAGCCGTGATTCTGATTGTGCCAATGGGTATCTTGGCGGCTCTGACAGGAGTCTGGCTAACAGGTGGAGATAACAACATCTTTACTCAAATTGGTCTGATGGTACTGGTCGGGCTGGCCTGTAAAAATGCCATCTTAATTGTCGAATTTGCGCGGGAACTTGAAATGCAAGGTGCGACTGCATTCAAAGCTGCTGTTGAAGCAAGTCGTCTACGTTTACGTCCAATTTTAATGACTTCTATTGCATTCATTATGGGTGTCGTACCACTGGTTACTTCAACTGGTGCAGGTTCTGAAATGCGCCATGCCATGGGTATTGCCGTGTTCTTCGGCATGATCGGTGTAACGCTGTTTGGTTTGTTTCTGACCCCTGCCTTTTATGTCCTGATTCGCACATTGAACAGCAAACATAAATTGCATTCGGCAGCAGTTCATGAAGCACCTTTATCTACCCCACATGATCATTAAGGAGGACATTTGATGGCTACAGCAAAACAAAGCTTATTATTGTCCTCACTCATGGGAAGCCTGCTGCTTGCAGGCTGCTCTTTGGCACCGGAATATCAACCTGCAAAGGTCATAGTTCCCGTCAAATTTAAAGAGTCTGACCCTAAACTTGAAAACAATAACTGGAAAATTGCTCAACCTGCCGATCAGCAGGTTCGAGGTGAATGGTGGCGTGTTTTTAATGATGCTCAATTAAATGAGCTCGAACAACAAGCCATTTCTGGAAACCAGAGCCTTAAAGCGGCAGCGGCTAATATTCAGGCTTCACGTGCGTTACGTTCCGCAGCACAAGCTGAACGTTTGCCAAATATTGGTGCTGGCTTTGGCCCAACTCGTCAAAAACCCTCTCCTGCTTCATTAGGTTTAGATGATAACGCTCATACATCTGCACAAACCTTATGGCGTGCTCAAGCAAATGTTTCATATGAGCTCGATTTATTTGGTCGAATCGCCAGTAGTGTCAATGCAGCAACATCTGATGTACAGCAACAAGAAGCTTTATATCAGTCGGCACTTTTAGCCTTACAAGCAGATGTTGCCCAAGGTTACTTTCTCATTCGTCAGCTTGATGCTGAACAAGCAATTTATAATCGCACTATTAAACTGCTTGGCGAGACAAGAGACTTAGTTCAAACACGTTTTAGAAATGGTTTAGTCAGTGAATTAGATGTTTCTCGCGCACAGACCGAGCTTGCTACAGCACAAACCAATGCACTGAACATTGCTCGTAACCGAGCCAATGCAGAGCATGCACTTGCAGTATTGTTAGGTAAAACACCTGCTGAGTTTAGCTTGGCAATTGAACCTTTAACTGCAAACAGCCTCCGTCTGCCAGCAGGCTTACCTTCTGCTTTACTTGAAAGACGACCTGACATTGCTGCTGCCGAGCGTGCTATGGCAGCAGATAATGCGCGTATTGGAATTGCACGCGCTGCCTTCTTCCCAAAACTGGATCTAACAGGTGCACTCGGTTATGAATCATCAACTTTAGGTGATTTAGGTAAATGGTCGAGCCGTACATTCTTACTTGGTCCAGTCGCAGGCACTATTTTATCTTTGCCATTATTTGACGGCGGGCAACGTAAAGCTGGAGTCGCTCAAGCGCGAGCTGCCTATGAGGAAAGCGTTGCGAATTATCGCCAAACTGTATTGAATGCATTTCGCGAGGTTGAAAATGGTTTATCTGATCAAAGAATTCTCGATCAGCAAATTCAGGCTCAAAACCAAGCACTTTCTTCTTCTCGTCATGCAAATCAGCTGTCTCATTTACGTTATCGAGAAGGTGCTATTAGCTATCTTGATGTGATTGACTCTGACCGGACTATTTTGCAACAAGAGCAACTTTCTGCACAGCTTAACGGCACTAGAATGATGGCTAGTGTAAATTTAATCCGCTCATTAGGTGGTGGCTGGCATAATGCCGAGTCATCGGTAAAATCTGAAAGTTAATTCTTATCTAATTAACTTGATATAAAAAAAGCGCCATACGGCGCTTTTTTTATATTTACAACTTATTGTGCATATACAGGGAATTTTGCACAAACAGTTTCAACTTTCGCTTTTACGTCAGCAATAACTTTTTCGTCACCTTTGCTGTCAATCACGTCAGCGATCCAACCAGCAAGTTCACGAACTTCAGCTTCACCGAAACCACGAGTTGTTACCGCTGGAGTACCGATACGGATACCAGAAGTCACAAATGGAGAACGTGGGTCATTTGGAACTGAGTTTTTGTTCACAGTAATGTGAGCAGCACCTAACCAAGCATCTGCATCTTTACCAGTTACATCTTGCTTGATTAAAGATAACAAGAATAAGTGGTTTTCTGTACCACCCGAAACAACGTCATAACCACGAGCGATTAACACTTCAGCCATAGCTTGAGCATTTTTTACAACTTGTTGTTGGTAAGCTTTAAACTCATCAGACATTGCTTCTTTGAAGCAGATTGCTTTAGCAGCAATCGCATGCATCAATGGACCACCTTGGTTACCAGGGAATACGGCTGATTGAAGTTTTTTCTCGATTTCTTCATTCGCTTTCGCAAGGATTAAACCAGAACGTGGACCACGAAGTGTTTTGTGAGTCGTAGTTGTAGTTACGTCAGCAATTTGAACTGGGTTTGGATATACGCCAGCAGCTACAAGACCTGCAACGTGAGCCATATCAACAAAAAGGTAAGCGCCAACTTTGTCCGCGATATCACGGAAACGTTGCCAATCTACAACACGGCTGTAAGCAGAGAAACCAGCAACGATCATACGTGGCTTGTGCTCTAATGCTAAACGTTCAACTTCTTCATAATCGATCTCGCCAGTTTCAGCGTTTAGACCGTATTGAACAGCATTATAAGTTTTACCAGAGAAGCTTACTTTAGCACCGTGAGTCAAGTGACCACCGTGAGCCAAGCTCATACCTAAAACAGTATCGCCTGGGTTAAGAAGCGCTAGATAAACAGCAGAGTTAGCTTGTGAGCCAGCGTGTGGTTGAACGTTTGCGTAATCTGCACCAAAAAGTTCTTTAGCACGATCAATCGCCATTTGCTCAATGATATCCACATATTCGCAACCGCCATAATAGCGTTTACCTGGATAACCTTCTGCATATTTATTCGTAAGTTTTGATCCTTGCGCTTCCATCACAGCAGGAGAGCAATAGTTTTCAGAAGCAATTAACTCGATATGTGCTTCTTGACGCTCACCTTCAGAAGCAATTGCTTGAGCTAATTCTGGATCAAATTCAGAAATGGAAATATTGGCAAACATTAGCGGGGGTCCTATAAAATTAGGGCTTTTAAGCCGTGCTAAGATTGCGACATATTGTAGCATGAACTTTATAATTAAACAGAATGAAGTTAGCTCAGTTTTAAATAAAAATGGCTCAAGTTTTATAAAAAATGAGCCATTGTTTATAAATCAATAAAAAAGCTGCTTTAAAGCTTATATTTTAAATTTTCTCTTCATTCACTTTAGCTTACAATAATGTTAAAAATACTTTAAATATCAATAACTCTATTGCGCTGTTAGCAAGGTCTGAACATTTCCAACAATGTTGTCTACATTACTACTCATCGCCGTATTATGGTCCCAGTTACCAGTCACATAACTATTAATTTTAGTACCTAATGTAGTGGCATTAAATATCAATAGATCAGTTGCTAATTTAGGCACTGTAGGATCAGCTATCCCTTGATAAATGATGATTGGTGTAGTGACTTTTACTTGTAAAGGCTGTGAATCTTTTTCCAAAAACGTCTTAACTAGCGGCACTGCCATAAAATTAGGTTGTGTACGTGTAAAGCCATCTAGTGTGCCATTATGGTCTTTAGCATAATTACTCATACCTTCATAAAAGGCTTCATACAATGGTCCAGAACAAAGGTTTTCTGCTTGTGCGGCAATACTTGAAATTTGTGAGGTAAATACTTGTCCATAATCAAAGCTCGGCTGTGTGTTGCGAATACCAGCTGTAACCAAAGCTGTATATGTATCAAGCTGTGCATAGGTTGCAATTTTAATGTCTATCGGTGCATTCGCAACTTGTGCCTCTCCAGCCACTAAAATATTCCCTAAATTAGAAGCAGGTGCTACCGCTACAGTACCTTTATAATCTAGTTGTGCACGGCTAGCATATTGTGCAGCACCTAACGCAGCATTCCCACCCTGAGAATGTCCTACTGTTAACCATTTTTTTGAAGTTAATAAATTACGTTGTAATAAATAGTTACGTGTTGCAACCACTGCATCTGTAATTGAGAAAGCCTCACTTTTAACATTTAAAAATGGATGTATGCCTGGAGTACCTAAACCCTCATAGTCAGGTGCGACCACAACATAACCTGCGGCTAGTAATTTACTAATTAAATCTTTTGTACTGTCTGTTAAAGCTGCCTTACTTGGTGCACAGGCATCTGCAACACCCGTAGTGCCATGTGCCCAAACGACAATTGGCCAACCGCCTGTTGGTGGAGGAGTATTTGGTGTGAATACTAAACTGGTTGCCTGCACTTCTTGGCCACTTTGGCCTAACATTTTATAGGTCAGAATACTACTTTCTGCGGCAACTGATCCTAAGTTCGTGCTCGTGTAAGCATCTACTTTAACAACTGGATTTTTAATATTATTGGTTGGAGTACCTGATGGGTCAACAATGGCTGAGTTATCATCATTACTCCCTCCTCCACAAGCGACTAAAAATAAACTCGTGCTAAGAACGCTCGTCATTAATAGTTTCATTTTCATTGGTATATCTTCCCTTAAATTCCATTTTTGTTGTGCTTTAGTTTTTTAATCAACATTTTCTAATGCCTTAAAAACAATTACGCCTAAACTTAATTTTTGGCAAGTCATATTTGAGCAAAATTAATCCATGAGAGACTCTATTTTTGAGCATGAATTGTCATTCTCGCTAATTTCTGGCTCTACTCCATGTTTTAAAGTGAATAGCCAACTGTTACCATTCATAGCTACTCGTAATTATTTGAAAGGCCAAATATGCAAGCCATTATTTTAGATACAGAAACACATACACTAAATGGTTTGCCTATTGAAATTGCGTATGCCCCGATTGAACTTAATGAAGGCAAACTCACCTTAGATAAAAGCAAATTGTTTGATCAGCTCTATCAAGTGGGTACTCCTATTTCTTACGCGGCTATGGCAGTTCACCATATATTAGAGTCAGATTTAGAAAACCAGCCTCACTATAAAACGTTTAAATTACCAGAGACCACAACTTATATTATTGGTCACAATATTGATTACGATATTGCCGCGATTGCTCGTTGTGGTGTTGATGTATCGAATATTAAACCGATTTGCACTTTAGCTTTAGCACGTAAAGTTTGGCCTGAAGCAGAAGCACATAATATCTCCGCCCTCATCTATATGATTTCGCAAGGCAGCAGTAAAGCTCGTGAATTACTCAAAGGTGCACACCGTGCCGATGCAGATATTATTTTGACTGCTAATATTTTGATGCATATTGTCTATCATTTAAATATTCAAGATATTGAAGAGCTATACCGAGTTTCTGAAGAAGCACGTATCCCCACAACGGTTAACTTTGGTAAGCATAAAGGCACAGCAATTGCTGAACTTCCTAAAGACTATATTCAATGGTTATTACGCCAAGATGAGCTTGATATTTACCTTCGCAAAGCATTAGAAAGTGTACTTTAATGACTTAAATAGATGATATTCATCAATTCTTCATCATATTGTCATTTTTGAGTTTTATGGTTAACCCCATTTATATTTTATTAAAAACAGCACTGTTCAACTCAGAAAATTGAACAGTCTGATTTATTTTTATATTGGGGAAACATCATGGCTGGTTTTTATAGAACCAATTTAGGAAGAGTTGCGCTTCAACAACGCAATATTGTTTTAAATGCAAAACAAAGACGTTTATTACTCTTGATAGACCATGAAGATTTTCAAAACTTAAATGGTGAATTTAAAAAGCGCATTGCTTCTCCAGAATTGATTCAACAGCTTGTCGACTTAGAACTTATTGCCCCAACTGTCTCTACCGAAACATTAACTGATGAAGAAATTATTTTAAAAACATCACCAATAAATAAAGTAGAAGAAAATCAAAAAGAATCTGTTGGTAGCTCCATAGCACATTCGCCGAATCTTGTTGGCGAAATCCAGCTTTCCGAGCAAAAAACTTTAGATCAGTCCAGTACTACATATTTTCAACCAGTAATATCTTCTAAGGCTCTTTCTTTCGAAGAAATACAACTATTAATGATGAAAATGCTTAGCAGTTATTGCGGACTAATGACGAAACCACTTGTTCAAAAAATAGAGAAAGCCACAACAATACAAGAGCTTAAATCATGTCAAATGCAATGGATTACCAGTTTACAAGAATCACGAATTCCTCCTCAGGAACTTGCAAGTGCTTTACATACAATTAACTATTCAATTCAGCTTCTTCAAGAAAGTATATAAAATATTAAACAACTTGCTGTTTAATTAAGCATTAAATTCACTTGGCACGTATTTCGTGCTTTACCTGCCAGTGTTTTTTTCCTATGATGTGCCCCACGCATGCGCTCGTAGCTCAGTTGGATAGAGTACAGGTTTCCGAAACCTGGGGTCGTGGGTTCGATCCCCGCCGGGCGCACCAGCTTTTATATAATAATTTCATAAATTTATCTCAATTTTATAAAATTCCGACTATTTTACTTGGTTTATTAATCATTATCGCTCAAAATATACCCCTCTTTCATAATGTGAGAATTTCATGACTGATGCTTTGGTTTTAAGAGATTTGTCCAAAACATATCGTAATGGTTTTCAGGCGTTAAAAAGTATTAACCTCACTGTGCCTGAAGGTGAATTTTATGCGTTGTTAGGCCCAAATGGTGCCGGCAAATCAACAACCATTGGTATTATCAGCTCCCTCACGAAAAAAACCTCAGGAACAGTTGAGATTTTTGGGCACAATCTCGATACTCATCCATCTCTGGCAAAACAGCAGCTTGGTGTCGTTCCTCAAGAATTTAACTTTGGACAGTTTGAAAAAACATTCGATATTTTAGTCACTCAAGCTGGCTATTATGGTATCCACAAAAAGATTGCAGAAAAACGTGCCGAACATTATTTAGAAAAGCTCGGCCTATGGGAAAAACGTAATATACAAGCACGCATGCTGTCTGGTGGTATGAAGCGTCGTCTGATGATTGCCCGTGCCATGATGCATGAGCCTAAGCTTCTTATTCTAGATGAACCTACTGCCGGTGTAGATATTGAATTACGCCGCTCTATGTGGGACTTTTTGACTGAAATGAACGAAAGCGGTACTTCTATTATTTTAACGACCCACTATTTAGAAGAAGCAGAAATGTTGTGTCGTCAAATTGCGATTATTGACCGCGGTGTAATTAAAGAAGATACCAGCATGAAGAGCTTCCTTAATCAGCTCAATGAAGAATCATTTATCTTCGATTTAGCCGAACCGATTGGGCCGCTTCAGTTAAATATTATTGGTGTAAAGTTTAACTTAATTGATAGCAATACATTAGAAGTAACGATGGATAGAGCGCATACATTAAATGACCTATTCCAGCTATTAGAATCTCAAGGTATTCGTGTTCGTAGTATGCGCAATAAATCGAACCGTTTAGAAGAGTTATTTGTCAAAATGGTCGAGAAAAATCTTGAAGGAGAGGCAAAATGAATTTTAGCCAACTGCAAATTGCTCTCTGGACCATCGTTCGTAAAGAAGTACGCCGTTTTCTACGCATTTGGCCACAAACCTTATTACCACCGGCAATTACAATGAGTTTGTACTTTGTCATTTTCGGTAATTTGGTGGGTTCACGCATTGGACAAATGGGTGGTGTGAGCTACATGCAATTTATTGTGCCCGGCTTAATTATGATGGCGGTCATTACCAATAGTTATGCCAACGTTTCTTCAAGTTTCTTTAGTGTAAAATTCCAAAAAAGTATTGAAGAACTCATCATGAGCCCCGTGCCACTCCATATCATTTTATGGGGCTATGTCATTGGTGGTATTTGCCGCGGTGTATTAGTGGGCGCTATTGTGACTGCAATGAGCATGTTCTTTACTGACCTTTTCATACACAACTGGTTCGTAACTATATATACAGTCTTAATTACGTCGGTTCTTTTCTCATTAGGTGGTTTTATTAATGCAGTCTATGCAAAATCATTTGATGATATTTCTATTATTCCCACCTTTGTTCTTACACCCTTAACTTATTTAGGTGGCGTGTTTTATGCCATTAGTGCACTTGGTCCTTTTTGGCAAAAACTTTCTTTAATTAACCCTATTGTTTATATGGTTAATGCTTTCCGTTTCGGCATTTTAGGTCATAGTGATGTGAATGTTTCATTCTCTTTAATCATTGTGACATCATGCTGTGTTGTACTTTACGGAATTGCTTACTATTTACTTGCTCGTGGTTCAGGAATGCGTGAATGAGTGTCGAACAGTCTTTATTGGGTAAAGAAACCCAATATCCAACTAATTATCAACCTGATGTTTTATTTCCAATTGCCCGTGCTCAGTCTCGTGAAAGCTATTCACATATTGAAGGCATTACTCAAGGTAAAGATTGGTGGCATGTTTTTGAAATCTCATGGTTAAACGCTCATGGTATTCCACAAGTTGCGATTGGCAGAATTACACTGCCCGCTTCTTCACCGAATTTAATTGAGTCAAAGTCATTAAAACTTTACTTCAATAGTCTTAATTTCACTCAATTTGATTCGAAAGAGTCATTCATTGAAACGGTTGAAAAAGATCTCTCAGCTGCTGCGGGTGCAAAAGTTGAATTAACCTTATTTCAGGTTGATGATTTAGATATTTCTAAACCTCAAGGCATTTGTATTGATGACCTTACTCCAGAACGTTTAGAGCAACATCCGGATGCGACTCTTTTAAAACGAGATGAGTCTGGTGAAGAAGTTGAAATTGAGCTGTATTCTCATCTTTTGAGAAGTAACTGCCCAGTCACGGGACAGCCGGATTGGGGTACAGTTTTTATTCGTTTTAAAGGCAAAAAACCTTGTTATCGTAGTGTTTTAGCTTATATTATCTCGTACCGTCAGCATAACGGCTTTCACGAACAGTGTGTCGAACAGATCTTTGCCGATATTTGGCAAAATCTAGAGCCTGAGAAGCTGATGGTTTATGCAACTTATACTCGTCGCGGCGGACTTGATATTAACCCTTGCCGAGTATCGGATCTATCATGGATGCCAAAACCGATTCGATTGGCACGACAATAAAACGAATAATTTGAGGATACACCATGCCGTTTTTTGGTTTTACCCCTTCTGAAGGCTTATTGAACGATATACAAACTGGAATTGCGAATAAAAATTCTAGCGAACCTTTATATCCACTTCGCGATAAGATTGCTTTACAACTTAATGAAGAGATTATTGATAATGTCTTAATTCAGTTAGTTCAGCATTTTCCTGCAAGTGAAAAGCGCGATACTGCCGAAAAACTAGCAGGCTATGTCAAATCAACTGTTGCTGTTCTTTTAAAGCAATTGTTAAGCAAAGCACCAAATGATGTGGTTAAACAATCAGTAGAGTTTTCTGAAAAAAGCTTATTTAAAGACCCACAAGGCCAATATAAAGTAGGCGTAAATTTAGATGCAGGTTTAGTGACTAACCTTAAGCATAACTTTACTGAACTTGAAGCAGGCAATGACATTAATAAAGCTGCTTTAGCTGAGTTATATAAACAATTTGGCGATGCCATGATTAAACACTTCATGTCTGATTTTAATAAAACATTAGACTTGGGCATGATTAAGCGTAAAGCAGCCGATATTGGTGCAGCAGCTGTAACAAAAGCTGTTCACATCGCAATCGACAAACTGATTCCAAGCTTAAATCGCACTGAACTGAAAGCGATGGCTGAATATCATGATGGTTTATTCTTTAACTAATAAAAAATAGACTATCGGAAACCTAGCGAAAGCTAGGTTTTTTTATTGCAAAATATTGATATACATTGCCATTAACCAAGTTTATGTTAGCATGCGCCAAGCACTGATTGACCTTAGTTAACGCCGCATGTCTCCTAGTCCGCAATATAAATTTTTACGCCAAGCTCCTCGAGATGGTCTTAGCACTGCTATGCAACCTTCAAAGTGGCAACAACTCCATGTTGACCCTTGGCTATGCCTATTTCTGCTCTTAAATGCGCTATTAGGTTTAACCGTACTATATAGTGCTTCTGCACAAGATGTGGGGTTAGTAAGTAAACAAGCCATGAGTTTTGGTATTGGTTTTCTAGTGATGATTGGCCTAGCCCAAATTCCACCTAAGGTCTATCAAGCTTTTTCACCCTATTTTTATTTATTTGGCTTATTTTCACTTTTGGCAGTCATGATATTTGGTGAAGTCCGAATGGGTGCTCAGCGTTGGATTGATATTCCTGGTTTCGGAAGTGTGCAACCCAGTGAATTCATGAAAATCGGCATGCCCATGATGATTGCCTGGTTTTTAGCACGTAAACCCCTTCCCCCTAGTTTTTCACAAGTTGTTTTATCATTAATGTTAATTGGTATTCCTTTTTTACTGATTGCAGAACAACCTGACTTGGGAACATCACTTTTAGTATTAGCAAGCGGTATATTTGTTTTATTTTTAAGTGGACTATCGTGGCGTATGATCGGTGCTGCGGGAGCTTGTGCCGCGGTGGTCATTCCTATTGCTTGGGAATTTCTTTTACACGACTATCAACGTCAAAGGGTTTTAACTTTACTTGATCCAGAGGCAGATGCGCTCGGTACAGGTTGGAATATTATTCAATCTAAAACTGCAATTGGCTCTGGTGGTTTTTCAGGTAAAGGGTTTCTTGAAGGCACCCAATCACATTTGCACTTTTTACCTGAAGGTCATACCGACTTTATTATTGCTGCGTATTCCGAAGAGTTTGGACTCATCGGCGTACTTATTTTAGTTATTCTTTATTTTGCTATTATTTTTAGAACATTCCAAATCGGTTTACAAAGCTTCCATAATTATGGACGTTTAGTTGCTGGCGCCTTTGGTTTGTCTTTTTTTGTGTATGTATTTGTAAATGCGGGAATGGTCAGTGGTATTTTACCTGTAGTAGGTGTTCCTTTACCTTTTATGAGTTATGGCGGAACAGCTATTATTACTTTAATGGCCACCTTTGGTTTAGTCATGTCCATTCATACACATCGATAATCTGGAATTTTAAAACGATATGTTGTCTCAACACTTAAATAAAACTTTAAAAATGCTCGCTTTGTGTACTGGTTTAATCAGTACAAGTCACTTCGCTCAGGCCAACGATTTTGCCACGCATCCTGATTATGTAAATTTTAAACAAAAAACGATGAGTGCTTATGGTTTAAGTGGCGATCAAGTTGATGCAGCCATGAATGGTGCAAAAAATTTACCAAACATTCTAAATATTATGACTCGTCCAGGTGAAAGCAAACCTTGGTATGACTATCGCTCTATGTTTTTGGTTGAAGGAACAATTCAACGTGGTGTCCGTTTTAAAAACCAATATGCAGATGCTTTAAACCGTGCTGAACAACAATATGGTGTATCTCAAGCTGTCATTTTGGGCATCTTGGGTGTTGAGACAGGTTATGGCGCAAATAAAGGTTCATTTATTACACGTGATGCATTAGCCACACTTGCTTTTGGCTACCCTCGCCGTGCTGAATATTTTGGTGATGAACTCGCGGCTCTTATTGCATGGACCTATAAAGAAGGTTATCCAACAAATAGTATTGTAGGTTCCTATGCAGGTGCAATTGGCTATCCACAATTTATGCCGAGCAATATTAGTAAATATGGGGTCGATTATGATGGTAATGGACACATCGATTTAAGAAACTCTGCAGAAGATGCAATCGGTTCAATCGCAAATTACTTAGCAAAACAAGGATGGCAACGCGATCAACCTATCGGTTTCATGGCACGTTACACAGGGTCAAATCCAGACAGTGTTATTGCTAAAGATTTAACTCAACCTTTTCCATATGGTGCATTAAAGACACTCGGGGTTTCACCCTTAAATCCTTTAGTTAAAATTGATGATCTAGATATGGTGAATGTTATTCAATTACAAGACTATAATGGTCCAATTTACTATTTGACTTACCCGAATTTTCAAGTGATTACGACCTATAATAAGAGCCGTATGTATGCTACTGCTGTATGGTTATTAGGCACTGAAGTGGCTAGCCGATAGGCTAGCTTTTTTATTAGTTATGTAAAAGTCAATAAATATTTTTGTTAAATAGATCACAATACACACAAATTTAATATTCTGTTACACTTTTGATCATTTTTTAACCCAGAACTGTAAGTTTTTGCCCTTTTTGTAACTATTTCTCGTTAAAGACTAGACACTCTCCGTAAGCGATGAATATTATCCACCCCAATGTAGCAATTGCAAAAGTGAATAATAAGACATGTTCACTTTAAATTTCAGTCAATCGCTGAAAGAAAAAAGTACATGTTCTCAGGAGTTTATACAAATGCAGTTATCGCTGAAATACGTTCTTGCACTGACGGCTAGTTTAAGCATAGCCCCATTGCACGCTGAAATGGTGCAATCTTCATCATTAAATAGTGATGTAGATGGTTCTAATTTAGCAGCTCGTGTATTGAGTAAAGATACTCAAAATTTTAATTCTCGTTTTTCTAACATTAACAGTCTTTCAATCACTGAACGTTCTGGCGATCAAATCCGTCGTCAAGCGATCGCAGCAAAAATTGAAATCCCTGAAGATGAGCCTTCAGTGATTGAAAAACTTAACACAGTAGCTTCAAACACTGTTCGTAAGTTTAGCCAAACTGGTATGGCTTCATGGTATGGTCGTCAATTCCATGGTCGCAAAACAGCAAGTGGTGACACATTCGATATGAATGCACTTACTGCTGCTCACCGTAGCCTACCGTTGAACTGTTACATTCGAGTAACGAATAAAGACAATGGCAAAAGTGTGGTTGTAAAAGTAAATGACCGTGGTCCTTTCCATGGCAATCGTGTACTTGACCTATCTTACGGTGCAGCTAAACGTCTTGGTATTACCAATGCTGGAACTGCAAAAGTAAATATTGAGCGCGTTGATGGTCCAACTTCATAAGTTATAGACTCTAGAGCTCATGTAAAAAGCCGCAATTTTTCTGCGGCTTTTTTATTTTTTCAACTATAAAAATAATTCCTAACTGAGGGTAAAAAAATTAGCTTTTTTAGCTCTTCTTCAACCCCAGTTTTGGATATTCTTTGAACAAAAAATTGCTTTTATTTTATCAAAGTCTATTTCGCCTCTAAATTGCGCTTAGAGCGACTTTAATAAATTTGCGCTACCCTAGTACCATTTTTCTAAAATAAGGGCTATTTATGGCGTTTTTAGAGTAGATGAGTAGAGCTTTTTCACACAATTTTCCCACCCATCTCAAAATTACAATTTTTTTGGTGTTTTCATCATTGAGCAACACAGAAAAAATATTATGAAATATTGCACCCTTTTTTGAGTTCGAATGGACTATTGTTTCAATCATTGCCATATTATTTTTTCACCTACCCGCTCCAAAGTTTTTACTGCCAAGTTGCTATAGTTGAATAGTGTTGGTTTCTTGTCGAATTCCTCCAGAACAGGCTAAAATATATCCAGAAAAAATAAATCAAAGTAAAAACAAGGAGTGTGCCATTAATGAAATCCGTTACAGAATGGTTTGACGAATATAGCGAAAGCCATCAAAACCCAACTAACAAACAAATTCACTGGCTCTGCGTTCCTGCCATTTTATTTTCTATTATTGGAATCATTGCCCATTTCAGCACCTTGCTCACTGCTCTATTACTTGTACTCACTTTAGTATTTTATGCTCGTTTAGATCTTGTACTTGCTGTTGCAATGGCAGCTTTACTTGTTGTTATGGCATGGCTCATTTACACCCTACCTGTAGGAGTAGGATTTTATATTGCTATTTTTGTGATTGCTTGGATCGGACAATTCTATGGCCATAAAATTGAGGGCAAAAAGCCATCGTTCTTTAAAGATTTACAATTTTTACTCATTGGCCCCGTCTGGTGCATGGATGCCTATCTAGGAAAAATCTTACCTAAATGGAAAAGTAGACAAAAACACGCAATATCCTAATTGTTGAATTAAAGCTGGATCATCTCGATTCAGCTTTTACATTTTAGTAATTTATTAGAAAATTTATAAAATAGAAAAAAACCAAACTAGCAATAACACTTAAAAGCACTTTCTTCAGATAAAGGGCAATCACAATACAAACGATTGCTGCATAAATATAAGGATTATCAATAATTCCTTTTAAATTATCGCCATCAAAAAAAACAACTGGAATACAAATTGCGGTTAATAAACAAGGTGCAGAATAATTAAGCATCTTATTCATAATAAGCGGTAATTTAATTTTAACGTTAGGTTCTAAAAAATAATATCGATTAAAAAAGACGATTGCTGCCAAACCTAAAATCATAAACCAAGACATATTATTGCTCCTTACCTATTTTTTTCAGTTAACACTGCAACCAACATCCCGATTAACCCTGAAAGTAAAACAGCTCCTTCAACTTGATATAATTTAAAGAAAAATCCGCTTAAACAAGTCATTAGCACACCAGCAATTACAGGCATTCCCTTACATAGCGGCACTATCATGGCAATAAAAATAGCCACAATGGAAAAATCTAAATGATAATTTAGTAGATCTGGAATCACTGTTGCCAAAAGTATTCCAACCAAGCTAAAAACTACCCAGAATAAATAAAAAGACAGACCTGCACCTAACAGATATTCTGGCTGTCTTTTTTCACTGGATGCACACACCGCAAATAATTCATCCGTTAATAAAAAACCTAAACTTAACCGTTTCGAAAGAGACAAAGCAGAAATGTCATTTCTTAAAGTTAATGCATAAATAAAATGCTGAGCCGTTAAAAAGAAAATCGTCACATAAATTGTAAAAATAGATGCCCCTTCCATTACCATGCTTAAACTAACTAATTGAGCTGCTCCAGCAAAAACAATTCCCGACATCGCAAGGGCTTTATAAAAAGATAAACCTGCATGAATTGCCATAGAGCCTGCCAAGATTGCCCACGGAATAACAGAAATTGATAAGGGCAAAATATCCATTGCACCACGTAAAAAAAGATAGGATGGCTTATTTTTTGGAAACCTCACCAACTGATGAAGCTGAATATTCATATATAAAATCCAAGATAAAAGATCTCTCTATAAAATGCGTAATGAGAGTTGATTTATATTGAATAAAATTGCTGTAAATAAATTTTTAATAATCTAGTTATTTAGGCTAGCTACATATTGAGTAGGCGTCACTCCCATTGCTTTTTTAAAGTGACGATTAAAATGGCTTTGATCAGAAAAACCACATTGCTGTGCCACCATCGCAATTTGGTCACCCTGTTTTAATAATTGTCTTGCTTTTTGTAAGCGTGCTTGAACAAGCCAAGCATGAGGTGGCAAGCCCACATATTTTTTAAATTGTCTTAAGAAATGCCATGCACTTAGACCCACCATTTCAGCCAGATCTTGCAAAGAAAAATTCGTTTCAGGCATTTCTATTAGTAATTCTTTAACTCTTAATATTTTTGAATAGGCTTCTGGCAACTCACAAAAAGTATGATTTGATTTACCATGTCGCTTCATTAGACAGGCTAAAGTTGATAAATACATTGTTTCTTTAAGCAGGAAATTATCTTTTTGTTCTAATAAATCAAAGAGTAAACAAAGTTGCTGAGCCAAACCTAAGTCACGAATGACAGCTTGAGGAAACCATGGAGCCCCGCGTGAATTTTCAAAAAAATCTTGGCTGACTTCTGCCAACATTTCAGGTGTAGGATAAATTGCCCGATATCGCCAACCTGACTCAACAGCAGATGAGCCCGTATGAATTTCGTCAGCGTTTACTAAAATAATGTCGCCTTTGGGAGCCACATGCAGCTGGCCCGTCCTAAAAAAAGACTGTGCTCCCTCTTCAATTACACCAATACAGTACCCTTCATGAGTATGCTTCGAAAATTGTGTTTGGTGATAATGTGCTTTTAGTAACTCTAAACCGCCCAGCTCTCGCACATGCAGATAATCGGCTTGCTCCCGCTGCATAAATACGTCTCATCTATTCAATAAAAAAACCATAGCATGTTTTAAGAAACTGAATAGAATAAAATTGCTCTATAAAAATAATCTCTTTATTTGTTTATTCGGCTTTATTGGTAGATTTGCCCATCATGTTTGAGCCAACCGCTTTCATGACGATTTTGTGGATCACGATGAGTCCAGTGCAATACACCACCTTTTGGGTTATATTCATATTCACCGTAAAAATCTACGACATCACCTTTTTTCAGATTAGGAATTTTAGGTGCTAAATCAATATTATGTGCGACTAAAATTGAAATGCCATTTTTTAGTACAAGAATAAATTTCTGGTGTCTCGACCCATCATTATCATCTCTTAAAATTGCTTTTACTCGGCCACTTCCCTGCACTTGAACATTACTTTGTCTCTGCTCATAAGCAGCTTTTATTGTATCCGCCCCATTATTTGAAAGTGTAGTTTCAGTATGCTGAGCTTCGGGTATGACTGATGATGGCGATTGATTTTGCTTATGCCCAGATAAATCCAGACCAAAATATGCAGCAATCAATAAAATTATGACACCACCAATACTGAGATTCTTTTTATTTGTCATTTTCTACCCTTAACTTAACTGAGATAAAAAAAGCCCCAATGGGGCTTTTTTTATTGTGATACGAATTACTTCGCAGCAGCTTGAGCAGCAGCAACTTCTTCAGCGAAGCTCATTTCTGCTTTTTTCTCAATACCTTCACCAACTTCGAAACGTACGAAGTTAGCAACAGTAGTACCAGTTGCTTTTAATACATCAGCAACTTTTTTGTCGTTGTCAATTACGTACATTTGACGATCAAGAGCAACTTCGTTCAAGTATTTATCAACTGAACCAGTTACCATTTTCTCAACGATGTTAGCTGGCTTACCAGATTCTAACGCTTTCGCTTCAGCAATTTCTTTTTCTTTAGCGATAAGGTCAGCAGGAACAGCTTCAGCATTTACAGCTACTGGGTTGAATGCAGCAACGTGCATTGCAATACCTTTACCAGTATCAGCATCACCAGTATAAGAAACTACAACACCGATTTTTAAACCGTGTTTGTAGATAGCCAAGTTTTCGCCTTCAACGATTTTCGCACGACGAACTTGGATGTTTTCACCGATTTTTTGAACAAGCGCAATACGAGCTTCTTCAACTGTTTGACCGTCTGCTAATTTTAATTCAGCGATTTTAGCAGCATCAGTTTCACCAGCAGCTAAAGCAGCAGTAGCAACAGCTTTAGAGAAGTTAGAGAAGTTTTCGTCTTTAGCAACGAAGTCAGTTTGACAGTTAACTTCAACTAGGATTGCTTTGTTGCCTTCTTGAACGATTGTGATTGCACCGTCAGCAGCAATGTTACCAGCTTTTTTAGCAGCTTTAGCTTGACCAGATTTACGAAGGTTATCAATAGCAAGCTCGATGTCACCGTTCGCTTCTGTTAATGCTTTTTTGCATTCCATCATTGCAAGACCAGTACGGTCACGTAATTCTTTTACCATGCTTGCAGTAATTGCAGTCATGTTGATCTCCTAAAATCGGTAGAAAATAAATCTTTTCAACAAAAACGGCCCAAAGAAACTCTGGGCCGTTTGCACTCTCGACGCTTAATTTGCCACCATTACATGTCGCAAAAATGACAAGCCTGCGTCAAAACGCATTAAGCCTCAGAAGCGTCTTTCGCAGCGTCATCGCCTTTTGCTTGAGCGTTCGCTTGAGATTGAGCGTATTCTTTACCAGCAAGAATTGCGTCAGCCATAGCTGAAGCATATAGAGTTACTGCACGGATCGCATCGTCGTTACCCGGAATAACGTAATCAACGTTGTCTGGGTTAGAGTTTGTATCAACGATACCGATAACAGGAATACCTAAGTTCTTCGCTTCTTTGATTGCAATCGCTTCGTGATCAACGTCGATTACAAATAATGCGTCAGGTAAACCACCCATGTTTTTAACGCCGCCTAAAGAACGCTCAAGTTTTTCCATCTCACGAGCACGTTCTAAAGCTTCACGTTTAGTAAGCTTAGCAAAAGTACCATCTTGAGATTGAGTTTGAAGATCTTTTAAACGGTTGATAGATTGGCGAAGTGTTTTCCAGTTCGTCAACATACCACCTAACCAACGGTGGTCTACATATGGTTGACCAGCGCGTTGAGCTTGTTCACGGATGATGTTAGAAGCAGCACGTTTTGTACCAACGAACAAAACTTTGTTCTTTTTGCTTGCTAATTGGTTAGCGAAGTTCAAAGCATCATTTAACGCAGGAACAGTGTGCTCAAGGTTGATGATGTGAATTTTGTTGCGCGCGCCAAAAATGTATTGACGCATTTTTGGGTTCCAGAAACGAGTTTGGTGACCAAAGTGCGCACCTGCTTGAAGAAGGTCGCGCATGCTTACGTTGTAATCTGCCATTTTCTTTACCTTAAAAGTTGGGTTAGGCCTCCATATATCCGCATTCTCCACCCTTTTACAGGCACCCAGAGTAATGTGACGATATATGTGCGGATTTTTTACTCCACCTATCAAATTTGTTCGTAAAAGATATTCACGAAAAGCATTTGATAAAATGGGCGGCTATTTATACCATAGACACTTGTAAATTACCAAAAGTTTTTAGAGATCATGAACAGTACTTATACAGCTCCACGTCGATTAATCAAAACTCCAGATGAAATTGAAAAAATGCGCATTGCAGGACGACTGGCGGCTGAAGTTCTAGAGATGATCAAGCCGTATATCAAGGCGGGTGTAAGTACACTTGAACTTGATACCATTTGCCGTAATCACATTGAAAATGTACAACATGCTATTCCTGCCTGTGTCGGCTATGGTGGCGCTCCTGGACGCCCTGCTTTTCAGCACTCTATTTGTACTTCGGTTAACCATGTTGTTTGCCATGGCATTCCTTCTGAAAATAAGACGTTAAAAAACGGCGATATTTTAAATATTGATGTAACTGTGATTAAAGATGGTTATCACGGCGATACAAACATGATGTATATCGTCGGTGGTGAGACATCTATTTTAGCCAACCGTCTATGTAAAGTTGCTCAAGAAGCAATGTATCGAGGCATGGCAACTGTTAAAGATGGTTCATATTTAGGTGACATTGGTCATGCAATCCAGAAATATGTCGAATCAGAACGTTTTAGTGTAGTACGTGAATATTGTGGCCACGGTATTGGTACCGTTTTCCATGATGAACCTCAAGTATTACATTATGGTCAAGCTGGAACAGGTATGCGTCTGGAAGCTGGTATGACTTTTACTATTGAACCTATGGTAAATGCTGGCGTATGGCAAACTAAACTATTAGGCGATAAATGGACTGTTGTAACGAAAGACCACAAACTTTCAGCTCAATATGAACATACTATTTTAGTGACTCAAACAGGCATTGAAGTTTTAACTGCACGCCCTGAAGAGGACTTATCTCGCTTTAATTAATAGTTTAACAAACTTAAATAAAAGGCTGCTTTATGTAGCCTTTTATTTTTTATTTTGTACTTTTTATTAATAAAACTTTCCAAATATAAACAAATATTTCAAAAAAATTACAATTATTAATTTTTAATAAACAATCATTTTAATAAAACGCGGTATGGTTGGCTCAATAAAAATCAGTAAACAAATGTTCGGACATGGAGTCCTTTTATGATGAAAAAGTCATTATTTTGTATGACAGCTGCCTTTTTTGCCCTGCCAACAATCACTAACGCCGCTTCGCCCTATTTTAGTTTAAAGGATGGTGATGGTTTTAAACGTTTTTCTGTATCTGCTGGCTGGTTACATGCAATGCCTCAAGGCTCAGGAAACCCTGTCAATATCAATACTAGCGTTGCAGAAGGTACAACATCTAAAGTTGGAGATGTATCTACAAAAGCAGTTTTAGATGCAATCGACCAAAGCAAAACTTCAGGAAAATTCTGGTATAGCACTATTGGTCTTCTTGATAAGTTTACAGATACTCTTCCCTCCTCACTTGCAGGTACAGCAGAAGTTAATGGTCTTTCTCAATGGGAACAACAAGGTTCTGGCTTAGAAGCTAGTGATGTTGATACTGTTGGTCTTATGTTTAACTACAACTTTACGGACAATTTATCTTTAGAAATTAAAGGTGGTATTCCCCCTAAAGTAGATATTAATGGAAAAGGTAATATTTACGCTCCTCTTTCTGGAAAAGCGACTCCATTAAAAGATGGGTCTTCGATTGGAGAAATCATAGGAGGTGGAATTTCCGAGGCAGGTGGAGATATTCCTTTAAAACAAGACCTTCATATTACTGATCTTTCTCAGGGAGGCAAAGCTGCGACCGCACGCGCATGGTTACCAGCCGTTGAACTACATTATCAATTTGGTAAAACAGGTGTAAATAAGTTCCGTCCTTATATCGGAGCTGGCGTGATGTATGCATACTTTAATGATTTAAAAATGAATTCTGGTATTGAAGCTGATTTAATTCAAGCGGGCCACATGATCCAGAATATCCATGATGGTAAAGCTGGGGCAGCGTTAGATCGCAAAACATCATCAGCAAATCCTATCGTGAAACTAGAAGCGACCGATACTTTTGCACCTATTGTAACTTTAGGTGCAACTTACGACTTCAACCCAAATTGGTTTGCTGTTGGTTCAGTTTCTTATTCCAAAATGAATAGTGAAGCAAAAATCTATGTAACTGACCAAAATACAGGTAAAGAGCTAATTAAAGCGAATACCAAAATTGATATTGACCCACTCATTTCATATGTTGGTATTGGTTACCGCTTCTAACCCCGCATAAAGCTATAAAAACTTATGCACGTTTTTATAGCTTTCTTTCTATCTACATTTTGCTTCTTTTTAAATCAAAATGCTAAAAAAATGAGCATTTTTTATAAAAAATACAGATATAAAAAACCTTTTCAATTTTTTATTAATACCCTCTTATTTTTTCCAATTTTTTTATTATTTTATATTCACAAACTAACTCAATAAAATTAGAAAGTAATTTTTCCTTTTTAGTAAAATTCATTTTTTGGCACAAGCTTTGCTTTATTCATTGCATGATGAATCAATGATGATTCAATGAATAAACAAAGACGGCCAACGATGTCCGCTCTGATCAGTCTGCAGATAGGCAATAAATTGCCATGCAAATTAAATTTCGTTCAGTTCAGAGGGACGGCGTATGTCTTCAAATATCCAATTAGATGCAAAAAAAGCAACTGAAATCAAATTATTTAGTTTTTCAACTCCAGCAATGCGTGCCTTCCACATGACATGGCTCGCTTTCTTCGTATGTTTCTTTGCATGGTTTGCTTGCGCACCCTTAATGCCCGTCATTAAAGGGGAATTTGGCTTAACAAAAGACCAAATTGCTAATATTAATATTGCTGCTGTTGCTATTACTATTTTAGTGCGGCTTATTGTCGGACCACTCTGCGACAAATATGGTCCACGTATTACGTATACCGCCCTTCTATTAGTTGGCAGCATTCCAGTATTTGGTGTAGCTGCTGCCAATAGCTATGAATCTTTTCTATTCTTTCGCTTACTTATTGGTGCGATTGGGGCAAGTTTCGTCATTACTCAATACCATACAAGTGTCATGTTCGCACCTAACGTTGTAGGAACAGCAAATGCGGCAACGGCTGGCTGGGGAAATGCTGGCGGTGGAGCAACACAAGCTTTAATGCCTTTATTACTTGGCGCAATTGTGATGTTTGGTGTTGAACAAACCATGGGATGGCGCGTGGCATTAATCGTACCTGGCGTAATGATGGTTATTGTTGGCATTCTTTACTGGAAATTAACTCAAGACTGTCCTCAAGGGAACTTTAAAGAAGTTCGCGCACAAGGTATTGAAGTCGGAAGTGGTAAAAAAGGTGGTACTGCCATTTTAATGCAAGCCGCTCGCAACTATCGTGTCTGGATTTTATTTTTGGCATATGGTGCAAGTTTTGGTATTGAGATTTTTATCCATAACGTTGCAGCAATGTACTATGTTGATCAGTTCAAAATGGATTTAAAAACCGCTGGTCTAACTGCCGGAATCTTTGGTCTGTTGGCATTATTTGCTCGTGCACTGGGCGGTATCATTTCCGATAAAGTCGCACTCAAAAAAGGCTTAGATGGTCGCACGAAAGTACTTGTACTCATGATTTTAGGTGAAGGGTTATTCTTAATACTCTTCTCACAAATGAATGCTGTTGCGCTCGCAATTATTTCGATGACTATTTTTGCATTGTTTACGCATATGGCATGTGGTGCAACTTACGCTCTCGTACCATTTATCGATCGTACTGCATTAGGTGGAGTCGCAGGAATTATTGGTGCGGGTGGTAATGTTGGCGCTGTGGCAGCAGGTTTCCTACTCAAAGGTTTACTTGATGTCCAAACTTGCCTGTTTATTTTAGGCGGTCTGGTTATGGTCGCAGGATGTAGCGTAATTTTGATTCGCTTCACAACTGAACATAAAGAAAAAGAACAAGTTCTTTTTGAGCAAGCATTACTTGAACGTAATTCAACAGCTTAATTTTTATAAGAAGCAGAGATCAAAATGGTGTCTGCTTCTTCAAATTTCTTATCATAAAATATTAACATTAGTTACTTTTTAATTCTTCTTAAATATTCTTGCCATCTATATCGATATTCCTCGATATATCTTCTACAATAAATGACCACATTATTATAATTTTCCATTAATCATGACTAAAACTGCTCACAACTTTTCCCAGCCACTTATCTATATGCTGATTGGTAGTGCCCTTATTTTGGCACTTTCTTTAGGCGTTAGGCATGGTTTTGGACTATATTTGGTCCCAATGAGTCATGAATTTGGTTGGGGACAGCATGTTTTTAGTCTCGCAATTGCGATGCAAAACTTAATCTGGGGAGCTCTGCAGCCTTTTACTGGTGCAATTGCAGATAAATATGGCAGTAAAATTGTAGTTGCTGTTGGCGGATTGCTTTACGCCCTCGGCTTACTCTTAATGGCCTTTAGCTCAAGCATCTTAATCTTAAATTTAAGCCTAGGATTGATTATTGGCCTAGCTTTATCAGCCACCTCTTTTACAGTTTTACTTAGTGCAGTAGGTCGAGCGGCACCTCCAGAAAAAAGAAGTATGGCAATGGGGATTGCAAGTGCAGCAGGTTCTTTCGGTCAGTTTATTATGCTGCCATCTACCCTTCTCTTACTCAAGAATGTTGGATGGTCGTCAGCCCTAATGGTCAGTGCGCTGTTAATTGCTCTTATTATTCCGCTTGCGTGGATGTTAAAAGGACCAAGCAATCAAACACCAAAAGCAATTGCACAACCCCAGCTTACATTTAAACAAGTACTGAATATTGCCAGAAAACATAAACCCTTTTGGTGGTTAGCTTTAGGTTTCTTAGTGTGTGGATTCCAAGTTGTTTTCTTAGGCGTACATTTACCCGGCTATTTAATCGACCACGGCTTTGATGCAGCTACAGGAACTGTGTTTCTGGCACTAGTTGGACTATTTAATATTGTGGGGACTTATGGTGCTGGTTGGTTAGGAGATCGCATCTCAAAACCTAAATTATTAATGGCACTTTACGGTAGCCGTGGCATAGCGATCATTGCCTTTCTGTTATTACCTTTAAGCATTTATACGGTATATGCTTTTGGAATTATTATGGGCCTTTTATGGCTCTCCACTGTTCCGCTCACCAACGGTATTGTGGCAAATATGTTTGGCGTTAAATATCTTTCAATGCTCAGCGGCATTGTGTTTTTCACTCATCAAGTCGGTTCTTTCTTTGGTGGTTGGCTTGGCGGTGTTAACCATGACTTAACAGGTAATTACAATGCAATTTGGCTATGCTCTATTGCATTGAGTATATTAGGTGTAATCGTACACTTCTTTGTGAATGAGGAGGCTGTTATTCATGATGCATAATGCCTTACTTTTGAAAACAATTATGACTTTTATCCTAGTCACGCTTTTGGTGCTTTCTATAATTTTATGGAAACAAACACCAGATTTATTTGAATATTTTAACCAAGCATTTTGTCCACACTAGTAGGATGAAAAGCTAGAATCATCCTTTGGATGTCATAAAAATATAAAAAACTTATGGTCTAATGAAAATAAAAAAGCCCGCAGATTTGCGGGCTTTTTTATTAAAAACTTATTTAAAATCAAAACAAACGATTCATACCATTAAGTGCAGCTACACGATATGCTTCAGCCATTGTTGGATAGTTAAATGTCGTTTCAACGAAATATTTCAAGGTATTATTTGGGCTGTGCATAACTGCTTGCCCAATGTGGATAATTTCGGCAGCATTATTACCAAAACAGTGAATACCTAAAATTTCCATAGTGTCGCGGTGGAAAAGAATCTTTAACTCACCTACTGTATCGCCCGTAATTTGTGCACGAGCTAAGTGACGGAAAGAAGCTTGACCCACTTCATACGGAATTTTCTCTTCCGTTAATTCCTGTTCATTTTTACCAATTGATGAGATTTCCGGAATGGTATAAATACCAGTTGGAATGTCTCGTACTGGTTTAGCATCTTCACCACTCATGTTTGCGCCAGCACAGCGCCCTTGGTCATAAGCAGCAGAAGCAAGTGATGGCCAACCAATCACGTCACCAGCAGCATAGATGTTTTCAACTTCAGTTTGGTATTGATCATTTACAGAAAGCTGACCACGGTTGTTTGGAACTAACCCAACGTTCTCAAGACCTAAGCCTTCTGTATTACCTGAACGGCCATTACACCAAAGAATGGCATCGGCTTTAATCTTTTTACCACTTTGTAGATGTAAAACAACATGGTCATCAAACGTTTCAAGATGATCCATTTGTTCATTGTGACGAATCAATACACCTTGTTCACGTAAGTGATAAGACAAAGCATCAGCAATTTCATCGTCCAAATAACTTAAAAGTTTTTGCTGAGTATTGATCAAGTCAACTTTATGATCTAGACCAATAAAGATTGAGGCATATTCACAGCCAATAACGCCCGCGCCGTAAATAATGATTTTTTGAATTGAATAATCAAGATCAAGAATCTTGTCCGAATCAAATACGCGAGGATGATCAAAGTCGAGACCTTGTGGATGATAAGGACGACTACCTGTCGCAATCACGATTTGCTTACAGATAATTGTCTCTTTAATGCCTTCGTGGCTAAAAACTAAGACTGTATTTTTATCTTGAATATATGCACGACCATGGAAGACACCAATCTTGTTACGGTCATAAAAACGTGTATGTGTATCAACCTGTTGTTGAATCACTTTGTGTGCATTACGCAAAACCTGTTTCATGGTGAACTGCTTCCATTCACCTACTTTTTGAAACATTGGATCACGCTGATAGCGAATAATACTAGAAACTGTTTGACGTAATGCTTTACTTGGAATCGTTCCTACGTGTGCACAGTTACCACCAAGTTGATCACGCACATCTACAATTGCAACACGCTTACCAGCTTTTGAAAGCTTCATTGCCGCGCCTTCACCCGCAGGTCCAGAACCGAGAACTACCGCATCGTATTTAACGAAATTCCCACTAACGACCTCTTTTTTACGTGGCATTGAAAGCTCCTTCCTCACTTGAATGACCATATTTTATAATAAATTATGGCTAATATGCGGTGAATTTATGTATTTCTCAACCCTATATTTCTGAATAGCCACATTTATTATATGAATAGTTATTTTCCGCTATTAACTGAAGAACTTCGCTATAATACAATGTCAATGTCTCTGTAAACGAGTGGAAAAGTTAGATATGTCAGAACACCGTAAACCTGAACAGGGTGTAAAACTTCGTGGCGCAGAAAAAGTCGCAAGAATTCCTGTAAAAGTTGTACCTACGGTTGAAGTGCCGCGTAAACCTGACTGGATTCGTGTCAAGATGACGGCACCAGAAGAAGTTCAGCGTATTAAAACGACTTTACGTGCTCAAAAACTCCATACCGTTTGTGAAGAAGCTGCTTGTCCTAACCTACCAGAATGTTTTGGTGGCGGTACGGCAACATTCATGATTATGGGCGATATTTGTACACGCCGTTGTCCTTTCTGTGATGTAGCACATGGTCGTCCAAATGCACTCGATGCTGACGAACCTCGTCACATGGCAGAAACCATTTCTAACCTAAAACTCAAGTATGCAGTAATTACTTCAGTTGACCGTGATGACTTACTTGACGGCGGTGCACAACACTTTGTGGACTGTATTAAAGAAGCTCGCGCACTTAGTCCGACGACATTGCTTGAGATTTTAGTACCTGACTTCCGTGGACGTATGGATATTGCTTTACGCATTATGACTGAATGTCCGCCAGACGTATTTAACCACAACATTGAGACTGTACCTCGCTTATATAAAGCAATGCGTCCAGGTTCAGACTATCAACACTCTTTAACCTTATTAAAAATGTTTAAAGAATACTGCCCTGACATTCCAACAAAATGTGGTTTGATGGTCGGTATTGGTGAAACTGAAGAAGAAGTTATTGCATTGCTTGATGACTTACGTGCTCACGATGTTGACTATGTGACGATTGGTCAATATTTACAGCCATCTAAACAACATGCGCCAATCGACCGCTTTGTAACGCCAGAAGAGTTCGAACGTTATGCAGAGCATGGCCGTAAACTTGGCTTTAGAAATATCTGGTCTGCACCAATGGTTCGTTCAAGTTACTTTGCTGATCGTCAATACCACGGTGAACCAGTACCAGAAGTCCGTCGTAAAGTAGATCCAGCTAAAAAAATTGCTGTTCAAGTTGTCGAAGCTTAAAAGTTAAATATCTACGAAAGCCCTCTACCTCAGAGGGCTTTTTATTTGTATAAGAAAATCAATAACATTTCTTGACAAATCGATAAAACAAGCCATTACACTTTCACTGAAAAATATCTTATACCTAAAAGTACGATATATCCCTGCTCTAGCATATACATCAATTGCGATATAAAAAATTAAATTTAAACAGCATTAAAATTAGCTAGTTAAGCCTTAAATCTCTCCTCGCTTTTTTGTAACTTCTAACTTGAGGGCTTATCTAGCAAGGAGCAAGTATGATTTTCCTACTCTTTGTTTTAAGCATTGTCATTCAGCTTTTTGCAATATGGGCAATTTTCTTTTTTAACCTGAATCGAATCATTGGTAGTGTAATTACGATTGCAGTAGCTATATTTACTGCACTCATATTAACCCCATGGGCTCTCATTTTAGGTATCCCCCTCATTGCCCTTAGTATCATTATTTTATTTGCACCATTACGCTTTAACCTGATTACCAAACCAGCCTATAAAACTTTAGCGAACTCAATGCCAAGCATCAGTACGACTGAACAAGAAGCTTTAGAGGCAGGTACCAGTTGGTGGGAAAAAGAGTTATTTATGGGGGCACCTGATTGGTCCCAATTTGAAAAGTATCCCTACCCAATATTGTCAGAAGAAGAACAAAGTTTTATTGATAATGAAGTTGAATTACTTTGTAGCATGCTCAATGAGTGGGAAATTCATCATCACTTAAAAGATCTTCCACCAGAGGTTTGGCAATTTATTAAAGACAAAGGTTTTTTAGGTCTCATTATTCCAAAATCCTTTGGCGGCAAAGAATTTAGCTCATTTGCCCAAAGCCGTATTATGAGCAAAATTGCTTCACGCTCGCTCACCACTGCTGTGAGTTGCATGGTTCCTAACTCATTAGGACCGGGTGAGCTACTCATGCACTACGGTACTGATGCTCAAAAGCAACAATATTTACCGGGCCTTGCTAAAGGCGAAGAAATCCCATGCTTTGGTTTAACCAGCCCAGAAGCAGGTTCAGATGCTGGTGCCATTCCAGATTCGGGTGTTGTTTGCTACGGCGAACATGAAGGTGCTCAAATTCTTGGTCTCCGCATGAATTTCTCTAAACGCTGGATTACGCTTGCACCAATTGCCACCGTTGTTGGTCTAGCATTTAAACTTTATGACCCAGAAGGCCTACTCGGAGATAAAAATAAAACAGAATACGGCATTACTTGTGCCTTAATTCCTGCAAGTCATGCGGGTGTGAAAATTGGAGCACGACATTTTCCAGGTTCTCCATTTATGAACGGAACTGTAGAAGGAGAAGATGTTTTCATTCCTATTGACTGGATTATTGGTGGGCAAGAAAATGCCGGTAAAGGCTGGCGAATGCTAATGGAGTGCTTAGGTGTTGGCCGTGGTATTTCCCTTCCAGCCTTAGCAACAGCAGCAGGTGAAATGAGCTATTTAACCGTTGGTGCTTTTGCGAAAATTCGTCAACAATTCAATATTTCAGTAGGTAAATTTGAAGGCGTACAAGAGGCAACCAGTGAAATTGCAAGTGATGCCTACATGCTTGAAGCATTCCGTTATTTAGTGACATGTGGCCTAAACCAAGGTGGAACACCTGCTGTAATGACTGCCATGGCAAAATATTATGCAACTGAAACGATGCGTAAAGTCGTCAATCACGGAATGGATATTGCTGGAGGACGCGCAATTCAACTTGGACCACGTAACTTCCTTGCCCTTACCTATCAAGCGATACCAATTGCGATTACGGTAGAAGGCGCAAATATTTTGACTCGTTCATTGATGATTTTTGGTCAAGGTTCAATGCGTTGTCACCCTTATCTTTTTGAAGAATTACAACTCCTTCAATCTGAGGATAAGAATGATTCAGTCAAAAAATTCGATGATTTATTATTTAAACATTTAGCCTATACCTTTAACCGTGGTGCAAAATCATTTGCTTATGGTTGGACAGGTGGCTCAAATGATGCTCCACAATCAGTAGATCAATTTACTGCCAGTTACTATAAGACCATCAACCGTTTTAGTGCCAACTTTGCACTTGTTTCGGATATGTCACTTGGTTTACTTGCAGGAGACTTAAAACGCAAAGAAATGTTATCAGGACGCTTGGCAGATATTCACGCGCACCTCTTTATTTCTACAGCAATTTTAAAATTTTATGAAGCTGGACAAAAAACTGAAGCTGAACAACTTCACGCCAAATTAGCTCTACAAAAAGCTTTCTTGAATATTCAGGAAGCATTTTGGGGATTATTTGAAAACTTCCCAGCTAAACTTCCAGCAGCATTTATAAAATGGATCTGTTTTCCTCTTGGCCGTGTCATTTCAAAACCTGACGATGAGTTAAAACAACAAGTCGCTGAACTTATGATGCAAGAGCATCCTTTCAGAGAGCAGCTTAAACATCACGTATTTTATTCAACTAAAGCCGATGATGTGACTGGACGTTTAGAACATGCATTTCAAATTTTACGAACGCTTGAGCCTCTTTGGGATAAGTTTAAAAAAGCTGAATCTAAAGGCAAATTTACTGGACTGACTTTCGAAGAGAATATTCAACAAGCGATAAAAGAAGGTTTTATTACTGAAAGCGAAGCTCAACAATTATTGCAATACAATGCAATTCGATTCGACAGCATGCTTACAGATGTATTTGATAAAGATTTAAATAAAGATCTTCCTTTGTCAAACCCTCATCGAATTGTGTGACTGATGCCTCCACTAATTCACTATTGCAATCACACTTGATTCGCATTAATTAATAAACAGCTATAAAAGCGTCAATCGACGCTTTTATTTTTAGGAGAAATTAATGTCTAAGCAAGATTACGAAAATGGATTAAAAGTTCGCACAGAAGTGATGGGAGAAGCTTTTGTAAAACGTGCCCAAGAAAACACCGTGCCCTTTACCCAGCCTTTACAAGACTGGATCAACGAGCATGCATGGGGATCGACTTGGCAGCGTGAAGGTGTGCTACCACGTAAATATCGTTCATTAATTACTTTGGCAATGTTAACTGCACTTAAGTCACCAACCGAACTCAAAGGCCATGTTCGTGGTGCGCTCAACAATGGCTGTACAGTTGAGGAGATTCAAGAAACTTTATTACATAGTCTGCCATATTGCGGCGCGCCTGCTACACAAGAAGCTTTTCGTGCTGCTTTAGAAGTGATTCAAGAATATCAACAAAAATAACTTCAATATGAGCCAGCACCCTACTGGCTCTTTTAAGCTAATTCAATTTAGTCGAATGTATCTGAAAATTACGGTCATCAATCACGATAGCCTGACGACAAATCCCTTCTACTTGACGTTGCTTTTCAAAAACTGCTGCTGACATCGGTTCAAAATTATCAAAAAAGCAGATTTCTTTTGGGTCAATAGAATAGATAAGAGACTGATTTCCGACACCCTCTAAAGTATCGTAATAGACAATCACCATTTTGCCATGTTGAATTTCAGCTTGAATATCTTGATAGCTCAACGCAGGTCCTGTCGGTATTTTCAGTACCTTTGCTTCTTTATAGCTCATTCGTTCGCTTGGGCTAATATTAGGATCTTCATCTGAATGAAATGACACGTTAAATCCTAATTTCTTTAATGCAACAGCTAAGGCAATAGTATAGGTGCCCCCTTCGTCGTGTCGGCAAACTTTAATCAGCTCTGCAATATCAATTTGTACTCCATGATGTTGAAGCACCATCCAAACCGCAAAAACACCACAGTTTGCTTCGAGGTTTGCTAGAGCTTGGGGAATATTTACTGCCATAATTTGAATCTATAAGGATAATTAGGCAGATAATAAACAAAACTGGATTGGCACTAAAAGCTTTTCCAAGTACAATGTTTCGCTAGTCGAGGGATGCTGCGACAAATGATCGGCACTAAAGATCAATTTGCCAGGCTCGACAATCGGTTAAACACTCGTTTTAACCAACAACGGCATCCGCGAACAGAACGATCCATACTATTTTTTCCCTAGGAGATCCTGATGAACGCGGTTAATGCTTCATTTACAGATTATAAAGTTGCTGACATCTCTCTTGCTGACTACGGTCGTAAAGAAATCAAACTTGCTGAAGCAGAAATGCCGGCTTTAATTGGTTTACGTAAACGTTATGCAGCGTCTAAACCACTTGCTGGTGCAAAAATCCTTGGTTGTATTCACATGACCATTCAAACAGCGGTTCTTATTGAAACGCTTGTTGAATTAGGTGCTGAAGTTCGTTGGACTTCATGTAACATTTTCTCAACTCAAGACCATGCTGCTGCTGCAATTGCTGCTCGCGGTATTCCTGTTTTTGCTTGGAAAGGCGAAACTGAAGAAGAATATGTATGGTGTCTTGAACAACAAGTGAATGTTAATGGTCAGCCTTGGGATGCCAACATGATCTTGGATGATGGCGGTGACTTAACTGCTCTTGTTCATGAAAAATACCCTGCTCTTTTAGAATGCATTCACGGTATTACTGAAGAAACTACAACAGGTGTTCAACGTCTTATCGAAATGTGGAAAGACGGTTCTTTGAAAGTACCTGCAATTAACGTAAATGACTCAGTTACTAAATCTAAAAACGACAACAAATATGGTTGCCGTCACTCATTAAATGACGCAATCAAACGCGCAACTGACATGCTTTTGTCAGGCCGCCGTGCGCTTGTGATCGGTTATGGTGACGTTGGTAAAGGTTCTGCTCAATCTTTACGTCAAGAAGGCATGATCGTTCGTGTAACTGAAGTTGACCCAATTTGTGCAATGCAAGCATGTATGGACGGCTATGAAGTTGTATCTCCATACAAAAACGGCGTACAAACAGGCAAAAAAGAAGATATTAACCACGACTTACTTGGCAACACTGACCTTGTTGTAACGACTACTGGTAACTACCACGTATGTGATGCTGCAATGTTAGATAGCTTAAAAGCTGGCGCAGTTGTATGTAACATCGGTCACTTCGACACAGAAATCGACACAGCTTATTTACGTGGTTACAAGTGGGTTGAAGTTAAGCCACAAGTTCACCAAGTTTATCGTTCAGAAGACGAAAACAACTACCTCATTCTTCTTTCAGAAGGTCGCCTTGTAAACCTAGGTAATGCAACTGGTCACCCATCACGCGTAATGGACGGTTCTTTTGCTAACCAAGTGTTAGGTCAAATTCACTTATTCCAAGAGAAATTTGCTGACCTTCCTGCAAACGAAAAAACTGCAAAAATTCGTGTAGAAGTTCTTCCTAAGAAACTTGACGAAGAAGTTGCTGCAGCAATGGTTGCAGGTTTTGGTGGTGTACTTACTCAGTTAACTCAAGAGCAAGCTGGCTATTTAGGTGTTGCTGTTGAGGGACCATTCAAGTCTGACGCTTACAAATACTAAGAACTTAAGGGCAGACGGTGAACCGACTGCCCTTTTTTCTAAAAATATTGTTTCGCTGTTTACAAGGATTTGACATGACTAAACGTATACCTATTTCTTTTGAGTTTTTCCCACCGAAAACTGATGCCGGTGCTGAAAAACTTCGTATTGTTCATCAAGAATTACAACTATTAAATCCAGATTTTTTCTCGATTACCTATGGTGCTGGTGGTTCTACTCGCGAACGTACTCTTGCTGCTATTGACGATTTCAATGGTAAAGGTACACCAGTTGCGCCTCATCTTTCATGCATTGGTGATGATAAAGCGCGTATTGCTGAGTTACTAGATTTATATAAAACTCAAGGTATTAACCGTATTGTCGCTTTACGCGGTGACTTACCTTCTGGTCAATTCGGGCTTGGCGAACTTCCTTATGCTCAAGATTTAGTACGTTTTATTCGTGAGCACTCAGGTGATCATTTTCATATTGAAGTTGCAGCTTATCCTGAAATGCACCCTCAAGCTGAAAACCTTGATTCAGATATCCAACGTTTTATTGAAAAAGTACAAGCTGGCGCTAATGCAGGAATTACACAATTCTTCTTTAATCCAGACTCATACTTTTATTTTATTGAGCGTCTGGAAAAAGCTGGAGTTAATATTCCGGTGGCTCCTGGCATCATGCCGATTACCAATGCCAGCAATTTAATTCGCTTTGCTGATGGTACAGGTGCTGAAATTCCTCGCTGGATCCGTAAACAATTACAAACCTATGGCGATGACAGCGAGAGTATTAAAGCTTTTGGTCATGAAGTTGTTGTGAAGCTATGTGAACGCCTAATCGCAGGTGGTGCACCAAGCTTACATTTCTATTCAATGAATCAAGTCGAACCAACTCGTCAACTCGTTGTTGATCTTGGTTTAAATTAATTTTGTAAGGCGTACCCAATGAATCGTTTTTTTATCGAAACTGAACTTACAGTTGGTTCAACTATTCAACTAACTGAATCAGTATTTCATCATTGGGTGCGTGTCTTACGTGCACAATTACAAGAACAAGCGACTCTATTTAATGGCCAAGGTGGCGAATATCTCGCGACACTGACCGAAATTAATAAAAAAAATGCGTTTGTCACCATTGAGAATTTCAACCCTAATAACCGTAATGCCCCATTTAAAGCAGTTCTTGGTCAAGTCATGAGTAAAGGTGACCGAATGGATTATGCCATTCAGAAAGCCACTGAACTTGGCGTAAGCAAGATTCAGCTTTTAACCAGTGACCGCTGTGAAATGCGTTTAAAATACGACCGAGATCAAAAAAAATTAGATCACTGGCAAGCTGTTGCAATTGCAGCATGCGAACAATGTGGTTTGAACTTAGTCCCAGAAGTATTAGCACCTATTTCTCTTAATGAATGGTTAAGCTCTTCAGAACTTCCTCAATCTAAATTTGTTTTAGCACCAGAAAAAGAACAAAAAGATGTATTAGCAGGCATACAACCTGAACTTGCCTTGTTGATTGGACCAGAAGGCGGTTTAAGCGAGGATGAAATTACTCAAGCCAATCAAGCTGGTTTTATGAACTGGTGTATTGGTGACCGTGTTTTACGTACAGAAACTGCACCAGTCGTCGCCTTATCTATTTTAAATTATCGGTTTTTATCCACCTCAGTTCATTGAACATTGATTAAATCGCTATTTAAAGTTAATTTACTTTTATTGTATGAATAAAATTTCAAATTCTTTATCACTGATAAATCAGATTCTTTCTGTGTATATGTAAAAAAATAGGATAGAAAAATCTTATGTCTGGGCTTCAGGAAGAATATTTACAGCATCAAACAAAAATTGAGCAGCTAAAACTTTCAATTCAATATATACGCTGGTATTTAGTTAGCTTAATACTGCTATGTCTCATTTCATACGCTATTTTTTCTTATTATTTTTCATCTTCAATAACAATATTTAACTGGTCTATGGGCCTGACTATTGCATCTCTTACCTGCCTATTATTTGTTCCAAATGTTTTAACGCACTATCGTACTATTAATTTTATTAAAAAAGCTGATCTTATCTTACAAAGTATTTGTTTTATTTCAGGAGTTTTATTAGGGGCAACCGTTACGGTTATTCATTTTTATCTTCCTCAAGAGCTAGTTACCCTACCAGATACTCATATTTTAATTGCTTTGTTTATCACTTCTGCCCATATCATTGGACTGACTTTTTTAACGCAACAACCTCGATACTTTTATCTCTTATTTATTCCCAGTACATTACCCCTATTAATCGCTCAATTTACACACACCCCCATTACTCAGCTGCCTTTTTATTTCGCCTATAACATTGCTTTTGTAGCTACCATACTTTGTGCATACGCCACTCAACGTAACTATCAAAAAATTTCTCAACTATTATTCAGAAATAAACAGCTCATTCAAATTTCAGAACAACATACCCAGTGGGCTGAAGAATTATGTGTACAACTTCAACAAGAAGTGAATAAATCTAAAGATATTGAAGCCCAGCTCCAATTTAATAACCATTTACTAGAACAAAAGGTACGTGAACGTACATACGATCTCACAAAAATGAATGAGCAACTCGAAAGCCACCACTACAATTTAGCTTTTGCAAATGAAACGGCAGGCATTCGACCTTGGGACTGGGATATTGAAAATCAAAAATTAGAAATTACGTTTTTTGATCAACAAAAGCAGACACAAACGACTGTTATTCATCTAAATACTATTTTAGACCGCGTACATCCCAGTGATAAAAAACTGTTTAACGAGCGTTTAAAGCAACATCTGGAAGGAATTACAGATCATTTTAATATTAATTTCAGGATTTTACGTCGAGATGGTTCATGGCGATGGATTCATGATGTAGGTCGTGTCATTACCAGAGACCCCAAAACACAAAAAGCGCTCCGTATGGTTGGGATGACCCGAGATATACATCAAGAGAAAAAAGACCAAGAACACTTAAGACTATCAGCAATTGTGCTTGAACAAGCAGCAGAAGGCATATTCATTTTAGATGAACACCTAAACTATATTGATATTAACCCTTACTACGAAAAATTAACCGGATTTTCTAAATCAGAACTTCTAAATAAAGAATTATTTAGCATTGCGATTAATCAAAAAGAATTACAACAACAATTTCACACCTCAATTACCCAACAGCTCCTAGAGACTGGAGAATATATGGGTCAATTCGATGAAAAATTTAGTTCTGGCAAAAGCGTCTATTTGTGGTTACACATCAATGTCGTCAAAGATGAGTTCCATCAAATTACAAATTATATTGGATTTGCACGTGACCTCACTGAGCAAAAACGTCAGGAACAACACCTATCCTATTTAAAAAATTACGATAGTCTCACCCACTTACCTAATCGCCTTTACTATTACAATCAATTACATCAATATCTTGTAAATCCTTCATATAACATTAAAAATCTAGCATTGATACGAGTAAACATTGACCGTTTTCGCGCGTTTAATGAATTTTTAAATAATGATAGTGGTGATGAACTTCTTAAACAGTTCGCACAACGATTACGCCTAATTAATATTAATGCAATTTTAGTTGCCTACTTAAATAGTGACGATTTTGCGATTATTTATGAAATCTCTCCAATTCATCCAAATATTGAGCAATATTGCCAAAACATCCTGCAAGCGCTCAACGCACCTTTTTATATTGATAATCACGAATATTTTATTACAGCTTCTATCGGTGTGGCATGCTTTCCTGAGCATGGCCGACAAATTGATCATCTTAATAACCATGCAGAACAAGCACTTTCAGAAGCAAAGCGCTTAGGAGGCAATACCATTTCTTACTATTGTAATAAAGCAGAACATCCATATAAAACTGCTGATTTAGAACAAGAGTTACGTAAAGCCATTCAAAATGATGAATTTGTCATTTATTACCAACCCAAAATTAGTCTATTAGATCAATCTATTATCGGTTTTGAAGCATTAATCCGTTGGCAACATCCTGAAAAAGGATTAGTCATGCCAAATATGTTTATACCTTTTGCTGAGCGTAGTAGCCTGATTTCAGATATTGGTAAAGTCGTTTTAGATAAAGTTGGAAAACAATTACAAGAATGGAAAAACGCGGGCTACACAAACGTTCAAGTCTCTGTAAATATTGTTGCTCAGCAAATACATCGTGGCTTATTACTCAGCGATTTAGATGAGGTTTTGCAAAAATATAATATACAAGGTTCTGATCTTGAACTTGAAATTACTGAGTCGGCTTTATTAGACAATACGGATAACGTCAAAACGCTATTACATGCGATAAAACAACGAGATATTTCAATTGCTCTAGATGACTTCGGTACAGGTTACTCCTCTTTGGCGTATCTAACTGAATATCCAATTGATGTACTAAAAATTGACCGTGCTTTCATTTCTAAAATTGGTGATCACAAACAAGAAGCGATTGTAAATGCAATGATTGCAATGGGTAAAAGTATGGGCCTTAAATTGGTCGCCGAAGGTGTAGAAACAGAAGAACAAGTTACCTATTTGCAAAAACAGCAATGTGATTTTTTACAAGGCTATTTCTTTAGCCGCCCTATTCCAGCTGAGCAGATTATTCCTTATCTACAAACAGATTCGCATATTTATTAATTGTTCCAACTCTCTATTTTTACATATGCTGCTTTTTCCAAAAATGAGCGTTTTTGACTGTGAGAAATAAAGAAGTAGTGTTATATTCTTTAGCATTTAGCTCACTACAGGGCTATTGGCAATTCGTCTACTATTCTCTTAATTGGTAAAAATTAAAGCATAGTAAAAGAACTGAGTTGCCTTCTCCCTGAATGAGTGATTTGACTAGTTTGCTTTTTTGTATCAAATAGAGACTCAGATGGACGATCAATCTTTAAAACAGGCCGCTTTAAATTACCATGAATATCCAAACCCAGGGAAAATCAGCGTTACCCCAAGTAAGCAACTTGTCAACCAACGAGATTTGGCTTTAGCCTACTCACCCGGAGTTGCTGCGCCATGTTTAGAGATTGAACGTGATCCTTCAACTGCTGCTAAATATACAGCTCGCGGAAACTTGGTTGCTGTAGTAACTAACGGTACCGCTGTTCTTGGTTTAGGTAATATTGGCCCATTGGCTTCTAAACCTGTAATGGAAGGTAAAGGCGTTCTCTTCAAGAAGTTTGCTGGTGTAGATGTATTTGACATCGAAATTGCAGAAAACGATCCAGATAAAATTGTAGATATCGTTGCCTCTCTTGAGCCAACTTTCGGTGGTATCAACCTCGAAGATATTAAAGCGCCTGAATGTTTCTATATTGAAAAGAAACTTCGTGAACGCATGAAAATTCCTGTATTCCATGACGATCAACATGGTACAAGTATTATTGTAGGTTCAGCTTTGCTCAATGCATTGCAACTTGTAAATAAGAAAATTGATGAAATCAAAATCGTAGCTTCAGGTGCAGGTGCAGCAGCACTTTCATGTTTAGACTTGCTTTGTGCGCTTGGTGCTAAAAAAGAAAATATCATTGTTGCCGATTCTCGTGGTCTATTAACCACTTCACGTGAAGGCTTAGACGATTCTAAAAAACGTTATGTTCAAGATATTGCAGCATCTCAGCTTCATGAAGTAATGGCTGGCGCTGATATGTTCTTGGGTCTTTCTGCTGCTGGTATTCTCACCAAAGAAATGGTGAAACAGATGGCTGAGAACCCTATTATTTTTGCTTTGGCAAACCCAGATCCAGAAATTTTACCTGAACATGCACATGAAGTACGCTCTGACGTCATTATGGCAACTGGTCGTTCTGATTATCCAAACCAAGTAAACAACGCATTATGTTTCCCATACATTTTCCGTGGTGCACTTGATGTGGGTGCAACTACCATTAATGAAGAAATGAAGATTGCATGTGTACATGCAATTGCGCGTATGGCTCATGTTGAAGCTGATGCAGCAACATATGGTGAAAAATCTGCTTCATTTGGTCGTGACTATTTAATTCCACGCCCACTTGATCAACGTTTAATTTTAGAAATTGCACCAGCAGTTGCTAAAGCTGCAATGGACTCAGGTGTAGCAACTCGTCCTATCGAAGATTTCGCTGTATATCGTCAAAAATTGTCTGAGTTTGTATATAACTCTGCATTCTTGATGAAACCAATTTTTGCTCAAGCAAAAGCTGATCCAAAGCGTATTGCATATGCGGAAGGTGAAGACGAGCGCGTATTACGTGCAGTACAAATTGCTGTTGATGAAGATTTAGCTAAACCAATTTTAGTAGGTCGTACTGCTGTAATTGAAGCAAATATCAAAAAATTAGGCCTACGTTTACAACATGGCGTAAATATTGAGATCGTAGATCAAGAACAAAACCCAATGTATGAAGAGTTTTGGAAAGATTACTATCAAACAATGCAACGCAAAGGCATCACAGTTGAATATGCTCAACGTGAAGCTCGCCGCCGTTCAACGTTAATTGCATCTCTACTGGTTAAATTCGGTAAAGCAGACGGTATGTTATGTGGTACTTACAGTAGCTATAACATTCACCTTGACTTTGTACGCAATGTTATCGGCCTTAAAGAAGGCATGAACAATTTCTTCACGTTAAATGCATTAATGCTTGAAGATCGTAACTTGTTTATTGCAGATACCTATGTAAACACTAACCCGACTGCTGAACAACTTGCTGAAATGACTATTTTAGCAGCTGAAGAAGTACGTCGTTTTGGTATTACTCCACGCGTAGCACTTCTTTCTCATTCAAGTTTTGGTAGTGACCAAACTGATTCAAGTGCTCAAAAAATGCGTGAAGTTTATCGGATTTTATCTGAGCAAGCTCCTGAGCTTGAAGTTGAAGGTGAAATGCATGGTGATGCAGCATTAGACGAAAATATTCGTCAATTTGCATTCCCTGGTTCACGTTTTAAAGGTTCTGCAAACTTGCTCATTATGCCAAACCTAGATGCAGCAAATATTTCATTTAACTTGTTGAAAGCGACTTCTGGTAACAACGTTACTATTGGTCCAATTTTGCTTGGCGCAGCAAAACCTGTTCATATTTTGACACCGACAGCAACTACTCGTCGTCTTATCAATATGACTGCTTTAACTGTTGCGGAAATCCAACAACAAGAAAAGTAATTTAGAAAGAGCTTTTTACGAAAAGCCTGTCTAATGACTTGAGAAAACCTCTATTCTGTAGCATGATTGCTTGAAGAATAGAGGTTTTTTCATGCAAGTGTATTTAGTAGGCGGTGCCGTCCGAGATTCTCTACTTGGGCATCCCTATCAAGAAAAAGACTATGTTGTGGTCGGAGCAACACCTGAACATATGCTCGCCCAAGGTTTTCAACCTGTAGGCAAAGATTTTCCTGTGTTTCTTCATCCTGAAACGAAAGAAGAATATGCACTTGCACGTACTGAGCGAAAGTCCGGTAAGGGCTATCACGGTTTTCAGTTTTTTACTGATACCACAGTAAGTTTAGAAGAAGATTTAATTCGCCGTGATTTAACCATCAACGCCATAGCAATGGATCAAGATGGCACATTATATGACCCCTATGGTGGTCAAACTGATTTAGAAAATAAAACCTTACGACATGTTTCAGAAGCTTTTGCTGAAGATCCTTTACGTGTTTTACGTGTCGCACGCTTTGCAGCTCGATATTCTGCATATGGTTTTCATATTGCACCTGAAACCTTACAACTCATGCAAACGATGGCTGAATCAGGTGAACTTGATGCATTAACACCAGAACGTGTGTGGAAAGAAACTTCACGTGCTCTTTTAGAAGATCATGCAGATATTTATTTTCAGACATTACGCGATTGCGGTGCGTTAAAGCATCTTTTCCCTGAAATTGACGCCCTGTTTGGTGTACCACAACGCCCTGAATATCATCCTGAAGTAGACTGCGGCATACATACTCTCATGTCTTTGCAACAAGCGTGTAAGTCAAACTACTCGCTTGATGTTCGATTTGCTGTTTTAGTACATGATTTGGGTAAAGCATTAACGCCAGCTAACGAACTTCCTCGCCACATCATGCATGAAGAGCGTGGCGTGAAACCAGTTACCGAGCTATGCGAACGTTTAAAAGTTCCAACTCAAACTCGACAGTTAGCATTATCGGTATGTAAAGAGCATTTAAAATGTCATCAGATCATGTCTTTAAAACCAGGAACTGTATGGCGTTTATTACAACGTCTTGATGTATTGCGTCGTCCTGAAAGAGTGGAAGCTTTTGTACAGGCATGTGAGTGCGATGCTAGAGGAAGACTAGGTCTAGAAGATCGCCCCTATCCTCAAGCTCAATATATGTTAGATGCAATGCAAGTGGTTCGCTCTATTAAAGTTCAGGATTTACCAGAAAATATTAAGGGCGCTGAAATTGGCGAAATGTTAATTCAATATCGCATTGATGCTTTAACTGAGTTCAAACATCAACATCAGACACCGACACATTCTTAATTTAAGCTAATAAAAAAAGCCTCATTACGAGGCTTTTTCGTTTTACTGTTTAGGTAACGGTATATATTGAGATTGACTATTTTGGTTTTTTCTTTCGCCAACTGTTACTACAAAGTTTTCTTGCTTCCCAGCTCGCTCAACCACTACATTAATTTCGCTATTAGGCGCTTGTAATGCAACGTAATTAATCAAATGAGATGCCGAAGTGATTGGTTCATTATTGACCTGAACAATCTTATCTCCAACTTTTATACCTGCTGAAGCCGCTGGACCACTTTTTAATACATCAGCAACAACTACACCAATTTGCTGTTTTGGTGCCAAGACATCGTCTTGTGTAGGTGGTACTAAACTAATGCCTAACCATCCACGAACTACACGACCATCTTTCAAAATCGAGTTTAATACTTGTTGGCAAATTTTAGCTGGAATTGCGAAGCCAATACCTAAAGAGCCACCCGACTGAGAGAAAATAGCAGTGTTTACCCCAATTAAGTTACCAGCAACATCAATTAATGCACCACCTGAGTTACCTGGATTAATTGCGGCATCGGTTTGAATAAAGTCTTCATAGGTATTAATGCCCAAATCAGAGCGTTCAGTGGCAGAAATAATACCTTGAGTTACCGTTTGCCCTACACCAAATGGGTTACCAATCGCCAAGACAACATCACCCACTTCGTTACCGCTGAGCTTAAATGGCAACACAGGTAATTTATCTAAATCGATTTTAATGACTGCTAAATCTGTATCAGGATCTGTTCCAACAATCGTTGCTTCTGCACGGCGTCCATCACGCAATGCCACTACAATTTGGTCAGCCTGAGCAATCACATGATTATTGGTAAGAATATAACCATCAGCACGTACAATAACCCCAGAGCCTAAACTATTTTCATTTTGCTGTTGTTGTTCAGGAACCTGATTTCCAAAAAATTCGCGGAATACGGGATCGCTTAACAATGGATGATTTTGTTTAACTTTCTGGGTCGTAAAAATATTAACAACTGCCGGCGCTGCAACTTTTACCGCAGCACTATAAGACACCACCCCGCCCGTTCGTGAAGTATCAACCAATGGCTCAACTTTCTCAGCAGGCATTTGTACCCCATCAACTGCAACAGTTGGTTTTGGTTGATGGTATTTTTGCCATGCAATAAAACTGACAATTACAATAATAAGTAACACCCAAGGTAACCATGTAAAGGTGCGGCGCACGTTTATATCCTCTACGAAAAGAAGTTTTTAATTAAATTAATATATTGAACAAAAAGAGTTTTCAGTTAAGCATTTTAAATTAAATATGTCGATATACACAAAAAACTCAAAAAAGATTTGTCTAGCTTTAGTTACACAACAAAATATGTTTCTATAGCTTTAGCAATTTTTTACTACTCAATTCAGGAAATATCATGGCGAATTTGCATGAAATTATTCAGTGGTGCGACCAGACCTTAAAAGCAGCAGAATTTAAAGATTACGCACCAAATGGCCTGCAAATTGAAGGTTCAACTGAAGTAAAACGTATCGTTTGTGCGGTTACTGCTTCCGAAGATGCGATTGATGCAGCAATTGCTCAAAATGCGGATCTATTACTTGTACATCATGGTTATTTTTGGAAAGGCGAACCGTACCCAATTACAGGAATGCGTGGTAACCGCATTAAAAAACTCATTCAAAATAATATTTCATTAGTCGCTTATCATCTGCCGTTAGATGCGCACCCAACTTTGGGCAACAATGTAGCCATTGCAGAGAAATTAAATTTACAGAATTTAGAACCACTTGATTTAACTGAGAGACATCCGATTGGTAATATTGGATATTTAGAGCAAGCACTTTCTGTGGACGAATTTAAAGCAAAACTACAAAACAGTTTTGATTTTAAGGTGATTCATTTACCTGCTGGAAAACAAAGCATTCAAAAAGTAGGTTTCTGTACAGGCGGCGCTCAAGATTTTATTGCTAAAGCAGCTTTGCAAAATTGTGATGCCTATATTTCAGGCGAAGTCAGTGAACGAACTTTCTATGAAGCAAAAGAATTAGGTGTTCACTATTTTGCTTGTGGTCATCATGCAACTGAACGCTATGGAGTTCAGCGATTGGCACAAGCAATTTCACAGCAGTTTGCAATTGAAACCGAATATTTTGAATTGAATAATCCGATTTAATTAAGTCTTTTTTTCAATCTGTGTTATGCGTATTAATTAGATCTTTATTGTGTATAGTTCTTTAAAACGATGCCCTATTGTGAACAGAATCATTTACAATAGAGCCACTTAATATTGTATAACCCAGCAAATGCAAGGAATAGGAACATGACAACCATTACTTTACCTGCACTTCCATATGGCTATGATGATTTAGCGCCACATATCAGTAAAGAAACTTTAGAATACCATCACGATAAACACCACAATACCTATGTTGTTAACTTAAACAACTTAATCAAAGGAACTGACCTTGAAGGTAAAACTTTAGAAGAAATCATCAAAGCAACTGCTGGTGATGCATCTAAAGCTGGTATTTTCAACAACGCTGCTCAAGTTTGGAACCATACATTCTACTGGAATTCTATGAAGCCAAATGGTGGTGGTAAACCTACTGGCGCAATCGCTGCTAAAATTGAAGAAGCTTTTGGTAGCTACGAAAAATTTGCAGAAGAATTTGCTGCTGCTGCAACAACTCAATTCGGTTCAGGTTGGGCTTGGTTAGTTGCGGACGAAGTAAACGGTAAATTATCTATTACTAAAACTTCTAATGCAGACACTCCACTTGCACATGGTCAAATTGCTGTATTAACAATTGACGTATGGGAACATGCTTACTACATCGATTTCCGTAACTTACGTCCTAAATACATCGCGACTTTCTTAGAAAGCCTAGTGAACTGGGACTATGCAAATGCAAAACTTGCAGGTCAACCAGCAGGTGTAGAGAAATAATTTTATTTCTTTATAAAAAACCACCCTATTTTGGGTGGTTTTTTTATTTTTAGTACCACAAAAGCATATTAATCAAGCAAACGATTCATTTTCTTTAATATTCTTATTGACGCTTTTAGATTTCATCCATAAAATGCGCATCAGATTCTCCAATAGCTCAGTCGGTAGAGCGACGGACTGTTAATCCGCAGGTCCCTGGTTCGAGCCCAGGTTGGAGAGCCATCTACTAATCTCCCATAGCTCAGTCGGTAGAGCGACGGACTGTTAATCCGCAGGTCCCTGGTTCGAGCCCAGGTGGGAGAGCCAAGATTCTAAAAGCCCGCATCTATTGCGGGCTTTTTCTTATCCAATCATTTAATAATTTTCTATTATTTTTAATAAAATCAATGTTTCGAATATTTTTAAACCAAACGATTAGATATTCTCACTAATTCTGTTATTAAGACTTGACCCAGCCCCCTTTCCTCCCTAAAATCCTTTTCCAGATTCTCCAATAGCTCAGTCGGTAGAGCGACGGACTGTTAATCCGCAGGTCCCTGGTTCGAGCCCAGGTTGGAGAGCCAAGATTCTTAAAAACCCACTCATCATGAGTGGGTTTTTATTTGTATGATGCCTTCACATGTTCGAATCGAGTCACTTATTTTTTATTGTTTTAGGTTGCTTAAGCACCTGCATTTTTCTTGTTGTTTGTTTACGCCCTTATTTATTTCCAAAACAAAAATTCTTTGCTCGTCCTGTCATTACCAACTTTGAAACTCAGATGTTTATTCGTTTAAAACAAAGTTTTCCAAGTTATCATGTTTTAGCACAAGTGGCTTTTAGTGCTTTGATTACCAGCAATGACTATAAAATTCGTAGTCAGTTCAACCGTAAAGTAACCGACTTCGTTGTGCTTAACGACAAAATGGAAGTAATTGCTATTATTGAACTAGATGACCCTACCCATCTTGAAAAAGCAGAAGAAGACCGTATTCGTGATCAAATGCTTACAGAAGCAGGTTATATAGTAAGACGCTATACAAACATCCCAAGTGTACGTCAGCTACAAAAGGATATTCATTAAAGGCATTGCTATTATTTCTTTTCAGAACTTGCTGCTTCTTTTTCAGCTATTCTTTTTTCCATCTCTAAACGTTGCTGTTCATATTGTTTTTTAGTCTTAGCATCACTTTTTGCAGCCAAGAAAAGTATTCCAATAATTAAAAAAGGAATAAGTAAACCTAATCCCATTAATAACCAAGGAACAGATTTTTTTTCAACAGGTTGCTGGCTCATGACTACTTCAAACTCAAACGATATCAATTTTAATATGCGTAACAATATAACAAAAAGAGCCGCTATAAAGTGGCTCTTTTTTTAAAGCTAATTTTTTAAATAGATAATTAAATCTTAGAAGTTACCTGTGCAGTGAGGACTTTGGCTAGCATCTATTACTGATGGATCAAGCACGATATTTGTTTTAGCTGGCATCTTAGATTGAACAAATTGATAAATTTCAGCATTTCTACATACAATCGCTTGAGTATGAGCAGCCCCTAGAACAGGCACAAATGTCACATCAGTTCCCATTTTTTTAAGCCCCTCTTGCAAGGCAAGAGTAACAGGATATGGTACAGCCATATCAGCAGTACCTTGAACAATCATGACAGGTGAATTAATTTTTTTAGTAGCTGGCTGATTATCGTCTAAGAACTTTTTCACAGTTGGATTTTCTTGGAAATTACCAGCTAAACCAGGATAATCTAAAACTGTTTTGCCAGCATTAGTCGCAAGAAAATCACGAATGTCATCTGCAAATTTATTATGCAAATCAGTTAAACATACGCCATTTTCACCAGTAGTCCCTTCTGCGAACTCAGCTACACTCTGAGAACGTTGTTGGAAAATTTCACGATAATTAAATTTAGGCTCATAAGCAGTAATACCTACTGTGGTATATGCAGCATACGCGAGTAGCTCAGCATACACTTCTACAGCCGTACCAACAGGTGCTGTACCAGCCTGCTCTTTATCAAGAATGTCTTTAATTGCTTGCGGAGCAACTTTAGAAATAATATAACCAAGGCTAGAAGCTGGTGCCGTTGCAACCGCTCCTTTATAGTTAGTGTCGTTATTAGCAAATTCAGCTGTTCCTAATGAAGCATGGCCTCCTTGAGACTGCCCAATTGACATCCATGAACTATTTAACTGACTACCGTAATGATCCTTAGCAGCTTTAACCGCTGCAATTGCAGATTTAGCCTCACTTCCTAAATTAAGGTATGGATGCATGCCTCGCGTACCCAAACCTTCATAATCTGGAGCAATTACAACATAGCCAGCTGCCAATAATGTATCCGCTAGAATTTTAAAGCGTGGATTAATCGTAGTATTGCTTGGCGCACAACTATCCCCTACACCTACAGTGCCGTGCTCCCATACCACTACGCGATAACCGTCTTTAGGCTGAGTCACTTTAGGGAACATTACCAAAGCAGTTGCTTCAGCTGTTTTTCCTTGTACATTGACCATGTTATAAGTCATAACTTTTATAGATGAAGCACCGCTTAAGCTATCTTTAGAATAGGCTTTTTCAGACACATAAGTTTTATCGGGATTTACACCAATATAATCATCATCATTGTCATTACATGCTGCAAGAAATAATGTTGAAACCGATAATGTTATAGCTAAAGCAATTTTTGACCGTTTCATAGAATATCCTTTTTTATGTATTATTTATTCCGCATATTTTTTTATGCACGAATATTAAGACATAAAAAAAGTGCTCTGCATAGAACACTTTTCAACCTTGCGGTCATTTTTACTATATGAAATTTAAAAATATTCCTAGAAAAATGATTAATCCAACCCAGCGATTGTGACGGAATGCCCAAAAACATACTTGAGGGTTGCGGTCTTTGGTTTTAATTGTTTGATATATAAAATCGAATGCAACAACAATTAAAGCAATGATCGCCCATGGAAATAAGATATTTTCTAAATACAGTGCAGCCCCAATCAAAACAAGGCTAGTTGCCTGTAAGAGTGCAATAATCTGGATGTCATACCGACCAAAAAGAATAGCAGTAGATTTGACGCCAATCTTTAAATCATATTCACGGTCTGTAATTGCATATTGAGTGTCATAAGCCACTGTCCAAGCCAAATTACCAAAATAAAGTAGCCAACATGTTATATCTAAAGGCTTACCCATTGCTGTAAATGACATTGGAATACCCCAAGAAAATGCCATACCTAAAACTACTTGCGGCAAATGGGTATAACGTTTCATGAAAGGATATACAAACGCTAAAACTAAACCTCCTAATGCACAGTAGAAGGTCGCTATAGGTAAAAAGAACAGTGTACAAGCACTGGCAAATACTAGTGCTAAAAATACATACACCGCTTCTTTTGGACTAATTACCCCTGTTGCTAAAGGACGTGTTTTTGTCCGCTCAACATGGGCATCTACTTTACGGTCTGCAAAATCATTAATTGCGCAACCCGCAGCACGCATAAAAATTGTACCTAATACCATCGCCAAAAGAATATGTAGAGGCGGCATTCCCTCTGCTGCAATCCAAAGCGCCCACATGGTTGGCCAAAAAACCAGTTCAGTACCAATTGGCTTATCAAATCGACATAGATAATAATAAGCTTCTAATCGCTGACGCCATGTTGTGCTTGTTGCAGTCGTCATAGTAATTCCTTGTCGTGCTGCTGATTTAAAAAAGCTTCAAAAGCCGGTAAGAATGTTTCTTGAACAATAAATTTACACCCATGCCAAGTATAGCAACTTTGTCTTGTCCAACCTTCTGGCAAACGAATGACACGGCGGTCACAAAGTGGTGTTGTTCTTTGAAATAGAAAAAAGCCAATGGGCTTAGAACCAATGTGCTGAAATATACGGGCTTTTTTTTGTAAACTTTGAATTGGAAAAATACTTTTTGCTTTAACCCATGGTTCTGCTTCACAGCCATATAAATAGGTTTCCCTTACCCACGAAGTGTGAGCATGAGACATCTTCATCCACTGACTATCTGCAAAAGTTAAACGCTGAAAATGTTCTTGAAAAGGCTTTACACTAAACTGGCCACCGCCAAGTTCAGTCAATTGTTGGGTCAGTGAACCAGACGCATACAACCATGTTTTCAATTCAGGATTTAAAGTCTTTTCCTGTTTAAGTACTGGTTGTCGTTTACGCATAATCTGCTCACATGAAAACTCGCACCTAGTTTACCCCAATTTTTTGATAAAAAACGTAGAGAATTCAATCAACATTCCAAGCAATAAAAAAGCCTGCATAAGCAGGCTTTTTTATGAAAATATGTATTACAAGCTGTAGTACATATCGAATTCAACTGGGTGAGTAGTCGTGTTAAGACGACGTACATCTTCAGTTTTAAGTTCGATGTATGCATCAAGCATTTCTTTAGTGAACACGCCGCCTTTTAACAAGAATTCGTGATCTGCTTGAAGTGCTTCAAGAGCCATATCTAAGCTATGAGCAACTGTTGGGATTTTTGCTTCTTCTTCTGGAGGAAGATCGTACAAGTTCTTATCAGCAGCTTCGCCCGGATGGATCTTGTTTTGAATACCGTCGATACCAGCCATTAACAATGCAGCGAAACCTAAGTACGGGTTCATCATTGGGTCTGGGAAACGAGCTTCGATACGCTTACCTTTAGGGCTAGAAACGTATGGAATACGGATAGACGCAGAACGGTTACGTGCTGAGTAAGCAAGCATGATTGGCGCTTCGAAGTGAGGAACCAAACGCTTGTATGAGTTTGTAGATGGGTTTGTGATTGCGTTCAATGCACGAGCATGCTTGATAACACCACCGATGAAGTATAATGCCATTTCTGAAAGGCCTGCATATTCATCACCAGCAAACAAGTTCTTGCCATCTTTAGAGATAGACATGTGAACGTGCATACCAGAACCGTTATCACCTACCATTGGTTTAGGCATAAAGGTTGCAGTTTTTGCATATTGGTGAGCAACGTTCCAAACAGCATATTTGAACTGTTGAACTTCGTCAGCTTTACGTACAAGTGTATTGAAGCTCACACCAATTTCTAACTGGCAAGAAGCAACTTCGTGGTGATGTACTTCTACACGACCTGGGCCCATGATGTCTTCGATTTTTGCACACATTTCTGCACGCATATCTTGTGAAGAATCAACTGGAGGAACTGGGAAGTAACCGCCTTTAACACGTGGACGGTGACCAGAGTTACCAGACTCGTAATCTTTACCAGTAGACCAAGCAGCTTCTTCAGCGATTAATGTATGACGAGCGCCAGACATATCGATGTCCCACTTCACTTCGTCAAATACAAAGAATTCTGGTTCTGGACCAAAGAATGCAGTATCACCGATACCTGTAGATTTTAAGTATTCTTCTGCACGGCGAGCAATCGAACGTGGGTCACGCTCATAACCTTGACCAGTTGAAGGTTCAATAACGTCACAAGTCACAACTACAGTTGGTTCAGCAAAGAACGGGTCGATGAAACCAGTTTCTGCATCTGGACGTAAAATCATGTCAGATGCTTCAATGCCTTTCCAACCAGCGATTGAAGAACCATCAAACATTTTACCGTCTTCAAAAGTATCTTCATCAATAGAATCAGCTGGGTAAGTTACGTGCTGTTCTTTACCCTTAGTATCAGTAAAGCGAAAATCGACCCATTTTGCGCCACTTTCTTGTATGAGTTGAAGGACCTTGTTCGCCATGCTCATTTTGCTCCAATGAAATTTTGTTGCACTTGTTAAGTGCGTGTTAATTGCTGGTATTTATATAGCAATTCTCATACCAACTTTATAAGACTTACCTAAAACATTGAATTGCTTATAACTATCCATGATTTAGGCCCCTTGTCTTGAACCCATTATACTGTTTGCATAGTTAAATGCACCATATTCAGACATTTTCAAATTATGGCATACAAGAATAGCTCGCAATCGCCCTAATTTAGTGCAAAATTGTTGCGCCAATATGAATCACCGCATCAATATCTAACAGTCATTCATGATCATAATACTTTCTCATATAGAAAGCTGACTTTCTTATTACAAAGAATGAAAATAATAAAAGATGACTTATAAAATTTTAACCTTTAGCAGCCCCCTTCTATATCTATCCATGCCTTTGCCAAAAGCTCTAACGCAAATATCACTTCAAAGAATAGTTCTCAAAAACTTAAAAACGTCAGCGATCGAATCATCCCCTTACCTCAATAAATACTAAAGTTTTATAAAATTAGTTTTCTTTCGCTTATCAACTTCTCTGCGGTGAAGTAAGTTTTGATCAGCTTTGGTGCAGTAAGAAATTAAAGGGATTTTTTACCATTTGTTATATACCTTTTTTATACATGACAAACTTGCTTTTAAAATTAAAAAAATCTAAAAAATAAAACATAACTTTTTTTTATAACTAAACAAACTAAAAGTTTTGTTTTTTAAACTACAAATATGCTCAAAGGATTTGAAATGAAGCATGAACTCGAACAATATGACAAAGCTTTTTTCGGCCATCCCAAACCATTAAAAACTTTATTTTTTACAGAGCTTTGGGAAAGATTTTCTTATTATGGAATTCGGCCTTTACTCGTTCTTTATATGATTGCAATGGTCAATGATGGTGGTTTAGGTCTTGACCGCCCAACCGCAGCAGCAATTGTTGGGTTATTTGCAGGCTCCATGTATTTAATGACCGTTTTTGGTGGTTGGATTGCCGATAACTGGTTAGGTCAGGCCCGGTCTGTTTGGTATGGTTCTATTATTATTGCGCTAGGTCATTTATCAATTGCCCTCACTACCATTTTTGATCAATTCTTTTTTTATTTTGGTTTAGTTCTTATTGTTCTTGGATCAGGTTTATTTAAAACCTGTATTTCAGTGATTGTCGGAACATTATACAAAGCGCAAGATAGTAGACGAGATGCCGGTTTCTCCATTTTTTATATGGGGATTAATATGGGATCGTTTATTGCCCCGCTTATTACAGGTATATTGGCTCGCGATCATGGCTGGCATCTAGGTTTTGGGATTGGCGGCCTTGGAATGTTGATTGCATTACTCATCTTCCGTGCATTGGCCATTCCTCAGCTACAAACTTTTAATCAATTGCGTGAAGAAACTGATAACTGCAATAGACCTGTGGTAGAAAATAAAAATGCGCCCAAAATTGCTTTCTCATTTTTATTAAGTGTCGCAGTCGTTATCGCTCTTACTTTCTTTGGCGTTATTCATATCAATCCAGTCGCGGTAGCAACTTATTTAACAGTTGCACTAGGCATTGGGATTATTACTTATTTTGCTTATTTATTATTTTTCTTAAACTTAGAGCAGCATGATAAATTCAAAATTATTATTTGTTTCGTTTTATTAGCAGCATCTGCCCTATTCTGGTCGGCGTTCGAACAAAAGCCCACAACTTTTACTTTATTTGCTCAAGATTATACAGACCGTATTGTTTTCGGATTTGAGATCCCGACGGTATGGTTTGAATCAATCAATGCCCTATTTATTATTGTTTTTGCTCCAGTTGCAGCTTGGCTATGGGTGAAGCTAAGTAAGGTAAATAAAGACCCAAGCTATATCAGCAAATTTATTATTGCATTGTTATTCGCAGCAGGTGGCTTTTTGCTCATGTCTCTTGCCAGTCATTTTGCCATTAATGGCGGGGCAGTTTCACCATTTTGGTTAGTTGGTACTTTATTTCTTCTTACCCTAGGCGAACTTTGTCTAAGCCCAATTGGCTTATCAACCATGACTAAACTTGCACCTGATGTCATACGTGGTCAAATTATGGGTCTATGGTTCACAGGTTCAGCTTTAGGTAATCTTATCGCTGGTTTAATTGGCGGGCACGTATCGGCAGATGGTATTAATCATTTACCTTCCCTCTTTATGCGATGTGTTTTAGCGTTAGTGATTGGCGCAATCGTGTTATTTTTATTAAAGAAACCTATCAATAGATTAATGAACAAAAGTACCAGTAAAGTTCAACCTGAGTTGGAAATTATATGAGCGTTTTAACTGTTCCAGAAAAACTTGAGAAACTTCGTGAACTCATGCGCAATCAGCATGTTGATGCTTTGATTGTGATGAGTGCCGATCCACATATGTCAGAATATTTACCAGACTACTGGAAAGCAAGGCAGTGGTTAAGCGGTTTTAGTGGTTCGGTTGGTACACTCGTCGTGACCCAAAACTTTGCGGGCCTCTGGGCAGATGGTCGCTATTGGGTACAAGCCGAGCAACAACTTATTGGAACTGGCTTTGATCTTCAAAAATTAACAAGTGATGAATCTTCAACACATCTCGCTTGGATTGAAAAAAATCTACAACCAGAATCAGTTATTGCGGTAAATGGGCATACTTTATCAATTCAGCAATTTAAGGCACTCGAACATACTGCACGAATTAATAATTATAAACTCGAAACACAGCAAGATTTAGTTGGAGAGATTTGGTTAAATCGCCCAGAACTTCCATCAAAGAAAATTCATCTCATGCCTGAAGGGTTAAATGCCCTATCTCGTAAAGAGAAAATTCAGGCTATTCGTGAGACATTAGCTAGCAAGAATATTGCGGGTCATTTCATTTCATCTTTAGACGATATTGCATGGGTCTTAAATGCGCGTGGGCAAGATGTAGAATATAACCCTGTGTTCCTTTCACATTTATATATCAGTGCAAAACAAACTATTCTTTTTATTGATGCTGAAAAAGTTGATGTAAGCATTCAGCAAGCTTTAGCAGCCGATGGTATTGAAATTCGTAACTACCAAGATACAGCTAAGTTTTTAGCGAATATTTCTGATGCCTCTGTACTTTTAGATCCAGCCAAAGTATCGATTTATCATGAACAAGCCATCGCAAAAGATATTCAGGTTGTATACGACATCAACCCGAGTACGCTTTTTAAATCGCGTAAACATGAAAGTGAAATAGCTCATATCCGTCATGCAATGGTTAAAGATGGTGTTGCCCTTTGCCACTTTTTCCACTGGCTAGAAAAAGCACTTCATCATCGTGAAAACATTTCAGAACTAACCATTGATGAAAAGATTACAGCTTTCCGTGCTCAGCAAGATGGATTTATAGGACCAAGTTTTTCAACTATTGCTGGCTTTAATGCCAATGGTGCTCTCCCCCACTACCGTGCAACTGAGGAGCACTATTCATTTATTGAAGGCGATGGATTATTGCTTATTGACTCAGGTGGGCAATATGTAAATGGAACAACAGATATTACTCGTGTAGTTCCAGTAGGCACGCCAACAGGGCAACAAAAACGTGACTATACCTTGGTTTTAAAGTGTCATATTGCTTTGGCAAAAACGATTTATCCAGAAGGTTTAGCTGCACCGCTACTCGATTCAATTTGCCGCCATACCTTATGGCAACATGGTTTAGATTATCGCCATGGAACAGGACACGGCGTAGGCTTTGCGCTTAACGTACATGAAGGGCCACAAGTACTTTCTTATTACGCGCCAGTTCATGCTTACAGCAAACTACGCGCGGGAATGATTCTTTCCAATGAACCGGGCTTATACCATGAGGGACAATACGGTATTCGCATTGAAAATCTGGTGGTAAACCGTCTTCACTCTGGGTTTGAAAAAACTTATGGGGAATTTTTGGAGTTTGAAACGCTGACCCTTTGCCCGATTCATTTAGACTGTATCGTAGTTGATATGCTAACTAATGAAGAGAAAGACTGGCTAAATCATTACCATCAAACAGTCCAAGAAAGACTCGCTGAACATTTGTCTGGAGAAGTTTTAGACTGGCTGATTTACAACACTAGAGCGATTTAATCTTCTTTTTTAACTCAGGCAGAATAATTTTCTATTTCCAATGAAAAGCTTATTCTGCCCGAGTTGTAGTTATCTATTATTTCAAAAAGTCTCACTTCTCAAAGTCGTTTTTTCTGCAAATTTCTAACGAATGAAATAGTTAAACTGGTTACTTCTTTTTTTGTTATATTAGCCGCTTAGAAAGCGGCTTTTTATTTGATCAAATAAAGGTACTTTTTAAAAAGTGAGCAATATTGTGAGTAAATCTCTAGTCACTTATTAAATATATATTAACTATCATGAGGTTAAGTTCATCATGCTTTTAATGATCGACAATTACGACTCTTTTACCTACAACATCGTCCAGTATTTTGGCGAGTTGGATCAGGAAGTAAAAGTTGTTCGCAATGATCAAGTCACATTAGAGGATATTGAACGATGGCAACCTAAATATCTCGTGATTGGTCCTGGCCCTTGCTCTCCAAGCGAAGCTGGTATTTCAATTCCTGCAATTAATCACTTTGCCGGAAAAATTCCTTTGCTTGGCGTATGTTTAGGGCATCAAAGTATTGGGCAAGCTTTTGGCGGAAACATTGTAAGAGCCAAAACGGTTATGCACGGACGTTTATCTGATATGTACCACAGTAACAAAGGTATTTTCAGTAATCTTCCTAGCCCATTCTCAGCAACTCGTTATCACTCTTTGGTTATTGATCAGCAAACACTGCCTGATTGCCTTGAAGTAACGTGTTGGACCAATGAAGCAGATGGCTCAATGGAAGAAATCATGGGTGTTAAACATAAGACATTGCCTGTTGAAGGCGTGCAGTTCCATCCTGAATCAATTTTGAGTCAACATGGCCATCAAATCTTTAAAAACTTTTTAGATATTTATGCATAAGTGATCACTATGAATATTCAACAAGCACTTAACCATATTACAAAAAATATTCACCTGACTCAGCCGCAAATGGAAGACATTATGCGTAGCATCATGCAAGGTGAGGCAACCGAAGCACAAATTGGTGCTTTGATGATGGGCCTTCGCATGAAAGGTGAAAGTATTGACGAAATTACTGCTGCCGCACGTGTTATGCGTGAATTCGCGATTAAAATTGATGTTAGCGATATCAAATATTTAGTTGACATTGTCGGTACTGGTGGTGATGGACAAAACTTATTTAATGTCTCTACTGCTTCAAGCTTTGTGATTGCAGCAGCAGGTGCAACCATTGCAAAGCATGGTAACCGAGGCGTTTCGAGTAAATCAGGTTCATCAGACTTACTTGAGCAAGCAGGAATTAATCTAGATTTAGACATGCAACAAACTGAACGCTGCATTCGTGAGATGGGTGTAGGTTTTTTATTTGCTCCAAACCATCATAAAGCAATGAAATATGCTGTCGGCCCACGTCGTGAGCTTGGTGTTCGCAGCATTTTCAATTTACTCGGCCCGCTTACGAATCCGGCTGGTGTAAAACGTTTTGTGATTGGGGTATTTTCAGATGAGCTTTGCGGTCCTATTGCAGAGGTAATGAAGCAACTCGGTGCCGAACATGTCATGGTAGTTCATTCAAAAGATGGTCTTGATGAAATCAGTCTTGCTGCTCCTACTGCTGTTGCCGAACTGAAAGACGGCGAAATTACTGAATGGATGCTTAATCCTGAAGATGTCGGAATTGAGTCACAAACTTTAAATGGCTTAGTGGTTACAGACGCAGCGGCAAGCTTAAAGCTAATTAAAGATGCGTTAGGTAAAAATAAAACTGCTATTGGTGAAAAAGCAGCAAACATGATTGCACTTAATGCGGGTGCTGGTATTTATGTAGCTGGTATTACCAAAACCTATGCTCAAGCTGTTTCCTTCGCTCAAGATATTATTTACGGCGGACAAGCTTTAGAAAAAATGAGCGTTTTGGCTGAATTTACCAAAACACTGAAACAATGTCAGGCAGATTAAGGATTTCTCATGATTAATATTCAAAATACCATTTTAGGTAAAATTGTTGACCGTAAACATGAGGAACTTGCTGCGCGATTAAAACAACGTAATTTGCAAGACGTTGAAGAATTAGCAAAATCTGCGACTCCAGTGCGTGGCTTTGCAAATGCTTTACAACATAAACGTCCGGGTGTGATTGCTGAAATTAAAAAAGCATCTCCATCAAAAGGAGTTATTCGCGCAGACTTTAATCCTGCTGAAATTGCCCAGCAATATAAACAAGCTGGAGCAGCCTGTTTATCGGTACTGACAGATGTTGATTTCTTTCAGGGTGCAGATGAAAATATTGCGATTGCTCGCAATCATTGTGCCCTGCCTGCTTTACGTAAAGACTTTCTGATCGACCCATACAATGTAGTTGAAGCACGTGCTTTGCATGCTGACTGTATTTTATTAATTGTTGCTTGTTTGTCTGACCAGCAACTCGAAGAAATGTCGAAAACTGCGTTTGAACATCAACTCGATGTATTAGTTGAGGTTCATGACGAAGAAGAAATGGAACGCGCTTTAAAGCTTTCTGAGCAATGTTTATTAGGTGTGAATAACCGTAATTTAAAAACGTTTGATGTGGATTTAAATACATCCATTCGATTGAAAAAATTACTTCCGACCTCACGTTTATTAATTACTGAAAGCGGTATTGCGACACCAGATGATGTGCATATGATGCAAGAGCATAATATTCACAGCTTCTTAGTCGGCGAAAGTTTTATGAAACAACCACGTCCAGATCAAGCTTTTACTGCTCTTTTTGGACAACCTCAAACGGTTTAATAAAGATATATGAGTAATAAAGATTCATCGCTTTCTAAAGAGCAACAGAAATTATTGAAGCAATTTAAAAAGCAAATCTCCAATCCTCATTCAAGCAAAATCGCAAATCAGCCTGAGACTAAAAAATCTCAGGCTGAGCCTGAAGAATTGGAAGATACACATTTGTTTCAACAAGCTGTTGCAGGTGTTAAACGCATCAACAATAGTAATGTAGCTAATGTCAAACTACCTCGTGCCAAAAAAGTTGATGCTCAAACATTAGCAAAACGTGCAGCTGCCGAAGGCGGTCGTGACACTGAGCATGCCGAGCTATCAGACACTCAAGCTGCTTTAAATCCTGTCGCAAGCCAAGCAACGTTAAGCTATCGCATTGCGACTCTTCAACATAAGGTTTTTGAAGACTTAAAAGCAGGCAAGATGCGCTGGTTTGAGGCTGTAGATTTACACGGCTGTACCATTGAACAAGCACGTGACGCAGTTTTACAAATTATCCAGATGGCAAAAGATGAAAATCAAAATGTCATCAAAATTGTGCATGGCAAAGGCCCAGAAGCAGTCTTAAAAACCTATGTCAACGGATGGTTACGTCAACACCGCGATGTTTTGGCCTTTGTAAGTGCCCCTGAAAATCAAGGTGGTACAGGTGCCGTTCTCGTACTGCTTAAACGTGCAGAAAAAAATCCTAAGTTCGAACAAAAAAAATGATCCTTTGGGATCATTTTTTTACATCAAATGCCTGTAATAATTGAGCAACTACTGCAATGGCAATCATTGCAGGTTGTTTCGATGAAATCCCTTCTATCCCGATCGGGCAAACTAAACGTTGTAATTTTTCCTGAGTATAACCTCGCGCCTGCATACGTTTTTCAAAAATAGCCCTTTTACTTTTTGAGCCAATCATCCCAACATAAGCAAATGGTTTTGCCGCAGGTTTCAAGGCTGAAAAACATAGTTGCAAATCTAATTGATGATCATGAGTTAATATTAAAATTGCGCCTGAACGATCAAAATGCTCAATCTCAGCTTCAAGCGTATCAGTCGTTAAACATTGAACATTTTCCAGTAAGTCTGATGGGAAAATATCATCACGTGGATCAATCCATTTCACCCGAACGCCAATAGGCATTAAACAACGGACAATTGCTTCACCCACATGCCCCGCGCCACAAATCAGCACTTGCATAGCATAAGGTTGAATCTGCTGGCCAAATTGCCATTCTTCACTGTTACCAGAATGAAACTCGAAACTTGATTGTTGTTCCATATCTCTAGTCTGCCAAGTGGATGCATATTGATGTGAGACGGTACGCCATATATGCTTTCCGCCTCGCCATGCTTGTAAACTCGCAGATAAATCCAATGCGATCTCAGCGGGTGATATTTTCTCAAACAATAACCACACTACTCCGCCACAACACTGTCCCAGCCGAGCACTAAGGTTAAAGCGTTCAATACGCCTTACAGAAGTTTCCGTTTCTTTTAACATTGCTTTAGCAATATCAATAGCCTGAAACTCTAGATGCCCACCGCCGATCGTATCGGATTGCTGCCATTGCTGTTGCAAATTAAACCGCAATAACATGGTTGCACCAACTTCTCGTGGTGTTGAACCATCAGCGCGGACCACCGTGACCAATACCATAGGCAGAGCATCGACTTGCCATGCCACAAAATCAGTCCACCATTGTAAATGTTGCATAATCTTCTACATTTTAGCTTGTGGGCGGTCAGCCAAAGCTTGTCCTCGTCCAATCGCAATTGCACGTAAAATCTCTTCGGCAGTTGCTGGAGCATTGAGTACGAGCGGTGCATTTTCCGGAATAGCCGCCTGTACCGCCTGGCGAATTGCAGAAAAAACTGATAATGCCAACATAAATGGCGGTTCACCTACCGCTTTGGAGCGGTAGATGGTGTCTGCCTGATTTTGGTTATCAAACAGTTTCACATTAAAAATATGAGGAATATCCACACTGGTCGGGATTTTATAAGTTGAAGGTGCATGGGTAAACAAACGGCCTGCGTGTGGTCCTTGTGGCTGCCAATACAACTCTTCTGTCGTGAGCCATCCCATCCCTTGTATAAAACCACCTTCAATTTGTCCAATATCAATTGCAGGGTTAATTGACCGTCCAACATCATGCAAAATATCGGCACGTAATACTTTCATTTCCCCAGTTAGCGTATCTATTGCGACCTCACTGACCGCTGCACCATAAGCGTAATAGAAAAATGGACGCCCCAAATGGTTGACCTGATCATAGTGAATTTCTGGCGTTTTATAAAAACCGCTGTCCCATAGTTGTACACGCGCCATATATGCCCGTTGAACCAAATCAGGAAAAGTCCATGAATGACCATTCGCTGTTGAAACCATACTATCTTCAAACTGGACTTGGTGAGCCGCACTGTCACTTATTTCTGCTGCAAGTTTTGCCAGACGCTCACGAATTTTAATACAGGCATTTTGAACAGCTTTACCATTTAAATCTGCTCCACTCGATGCTGCCGTTGCTGAAGTATTTGGAACCCGAGAAGTATCAGTTGCAATTAAACGAACACTATCGATTGGTAAACCCAACTCATGCGCAGCAACCTGACGTACTTTGGTATATAACCCCTGTCCCATTTCCGTACCGCCATGTGTAATAGAAACAGTACCATCCATATACACGTAGACCAGTGCACCTGCCTGATTGTAATGTACGGCATTAAACGAAATACCGAACATTAATGGAGTTAACGCAATACCACGCTTAATGATGTCATTGTTCTGATTAAAGGCATGAATGCTCTGTTTGCGTTTCGCATAGTCACTACTTTGCAATAGTTCGGCTACTAATTTTGGCGCAACATTATCACGGACTTCTGCCCCATAGTGCATACGGTCACGTCCAGCACCAGGCTGCTCGGCAAAGAAATTACGTTGACGAATTTTAACTGGGTCACAACTTAAATAACGAGCAATGTCATCAATAATATTTTCAATGACAAACATGCCTTGCGGTCCACCGAAACCACGATATGCCGTGTTAGAAACAGTGTTAGTTTTACAGCGTAAGTTACGCAACTCAACTGCATTTAGATAATAGGCGTTACCAATATGGCAAATCGCTCGTTCATTAACTGGGCCAGAAAGATCAGCCGAAAAACCGCAGTTTGAAGCCAGTTGCACCTTTAAGCCTTGCAGAACACCACTGTCATCAAAAGCCACAGACCACTCATAAGCAAAACCATGACGTTTGCCTGTAGCACTCATGTCATCATCACGATCTAAACGTAATTTACACGGACGACCTGTTTTTTGTGCTGCCAAAGATGCAATGCATGCCCACTGCGCCGATTGCGACTCTTTACCACCAAAACCACCACCCATACGGCGACTTTCCACACTCACCTGATGCATATTCATGCCTAATGCATGACAAATCAGCAGCTGCATTTCGGTTGGATGTTGTGTCGAGCAATAGACTTTTAAGCTCTGATTTTCTTGTGGAATCGCATAGGAAATCTGACCTTCTAAATAAAAATGCTCTTGGCCGCCAAGCTCAATAGCACCTGAAAGTTGATGGGCTGCATTTTGAAATGCCTGTTCAACTTCACCATGGCTAAAATCAACAGGCGGTAACACCCACGATTCTTTTTCAATCGCATCTTGAATCGTTAAAATTGGAGTTTCAGGCACATACTCAATTTTTGCTAAGCGAATTGCCTGACGCGCTTGCTGATAACTCTCAGCAACAACCACAAACAGGGCTTGTCCATAAAATTCGACCTGCTCTTCGGCAAAAATTGGGTCGTCTTTTACAATGGGTCCCCAATTATTTTCAACATCAATATCCTTTGCCGAAAAAACTGCATGGACACCATTAGCCTGACGTACTGCATCCAAATCAAATTTAATAATTTTACCTTTGGCACAATTTGAAAATCCGACCGCCAGATGCATGGTATTTTCAAGCTCTGGTAAATCATCGATATAAGTTGCTTGCCCAGTTACATGTAAATGTGCGCTCTCGTGTGGAATCGAATCACCTGCTTTAGCGGATTTTTTAGAAACTCTTAAGTCAATGGTTTGGTTCATGTTATATCTCCACCATAGCAATCAAATCACTCACACGAGTAATCGTTTGAGACAGGACTTTTTCTACATAAAAACGCTGTAAACAGTTTTTCGCGACGTGCAAACGATATGCCGAACTAGCACGTCCATCATCCAAGGGTTGATAGTCTTGCGACAATGCCTCTTGAGCCTTAGCTATCAATTCTGCTGTAAGTTGCTGACCTTCCAATATAGCTTCTGCATATTTTGCACGTTTGGGAATAGCCGCCATGCCACCAAAAGCAATTCTCACATTGTGAGCGACATGATGAGCATCTAACTCGCATGAAATAGCAGCACATACCGCAGAAATATCCTGCTCAAAACGTTTGGCAATTTTATAACTGGCAAATTTAAAACGCGTCTGCCCTTCACGAAGCGGAATAACAACTGCTTCAACAAACTCACCAAGCTGTAATGCTGTTTTTTGATAATCGAGGTAAAAGTCTTCCAAGACAATTTCACGGGTTTGTTCACCTACACGCAAAATCAATTGTGTACCTAGGGTAATTAATGCCGGCATTGAGTCGCCAATAGGCGAACCATTCGCAATGTTTCCACCTAGGGTTCCTGCATTTTTAATCGGCATAGAAGCAAAACGGCGCTGTAGTTCTTGAAAATCAGGATAAAACTCTGAAATTTTGATAAGTGCATCACTTAAACTGACATTTGCCCCAATCGTTAAAGCATGGTCTGTGACTACAATCTTTTTCAGCTCTTCCACCTGACCGATATAAAGCATATCGCCTAAATCACGCCCCTGCTTTGTTACCCACAAACCGACATCTGTACTACCCGCAACAATACGCGCTTGCGGCAACTGTAAGCGTAATGCGGCAAAATCCTGCAAATTCTTTGGTGCAAAGAATTGTTGACCATGATCATTTAAATGTAACGCAGGTAACGTTCTGATCTCTTTTAATACATCAATTATTTTTTGACGGTTTAATAAAACACGCGGATAGTCATATGCTTTTTGTGCTGCCTCTAAAATAGGGCGATAGCCTGTACAGCGACACAAGTTTCCAGAAATATAATCGCTGATTTGATCTTTGCTTGGAGGTTGTTTTTCATTTTCATACATTGACCATAAGGACATGATAAAACCGGGCGTACAAAAACCACATTGTGAACCATGCATGTTCACCATTGCCTGTTGTACTGGGTGAAGTGTTCCATCTTGTGCAGGCATTAAATTATGCAGATCTTCTACTGTAAATAGGGCTTTACCATCTAAAGTCGGTAAAAACTGAATACACGCATTCACACTGCGCAATTGCAGGTTGTCGTTGACCAACTCACCAATCACTACGGTACATGCACCACAATCGCCCTCAGCACAGCCCTCTTTTGTACCAGTCTGCCGAGTCTTACCCGTTTGAGTATATTCTCGCAAGAATTGTAAGACTGTCATGGTGGGTAATACATTTTCTACTTGTTGCTGACTACCACGAAAAAAAAAGGTGATTGGACGTTCTGACATGTTTTATCCTTATGCTCTATAGTACGGCATATTTGCAAATATGATGCCATCAGGCGATCATTTATAACTTAACCATATTAGTTGCACATTTCATGCTCAAATAATTGACTATTAACGATAAAAAACATGAAATTTATTCACCATTTATCTAATGCGCGCCGAACAGGATAAATATAGTGCGACGAGTTATGAACATCAGGTCATGTTTCTGATACAATGCCGAGCTTGTCTAATAGAGTAAATTTATACGCCTTATGTCAATGCAGCAATCGTACGCAAACATTCTGACTGCCGTCGGTGAAGACCTTAATCGTCCCGGCCTTAAAGATACGCCTGTGCGTGCGGCTAAAGCTTTTTCATATTTAACTTCTGGCTATAGTAAAACTTTAGAAGAAGTCACCAATAATGCGGTTTTCCCATCAGATAACCATGAAATGGTATTGGTGAAGAATATTGAATTCTATTCGCTTTGCGAACATCATCTCCTCCCGTTCTATGGCCGTGTTCATGTTGCCTATTTACCAGAAGGCAAAGTTCTTGGCTTATCTAAATTTGCGCGTATTACCGAGATGTTTGCTCGTCGTTTGCAAATTCAAGAAAATTTAACTCAGCAAATCGCTGAAGCTGTAGCTGAAGTGACTGGCGCACGTGGTGTTGCTGTCGTTATCGATTCTGCACATATGTGTATGATGATGCGTGGTGTAGGTAAACAGGAATCTACAACTCGTACAGTTTCATTTGTCGGAGATTTTAAAACTGACAAAGAAGCACGCCGTGAATTTTTAAGTGCAGTACCAGAAAGCTACTAATCTGGTGACTACTGCAAAAAAGCCCGACTCAGTTGGGCTTTTTTTATATTTAGATAAAGCACTTACTCTATAAAACATAACAATCAAATTATGTGATTTTTGTTATAAAAGTACACATCTTTAATTTTAAATAATTTATGAGTTAATCATGCGATTTAACAAAATTTCTTGCTTACTTTTATCCCCTCTTTTTATTTTTAATACCTCAATTTATGCAGAGAATACACCCAAAGAGCAAGAAATTAAGAAACTGGTTGATCAAAATTTTAAACCTTTATTAGAAAAATATGATGTGCCCGGTATGGCTGTTGGCATCATCCAAAATAATAAAAAGTATGAAATGTATTATGGTCTACAATCCATTCAAGATAAAAAAGCCGTAAATAGCAGTACCATTTTTGAGCTCGGTTCAGTCAGTAAATTATTTACTGCTACAGCTGGCGGATATGCCAAAATAAAAGGAACAATCTCTTTTAATGACACACCCGGAAAATATTGGAAAGAACTAAAAAATACACCAATTGATCAAGTGAATTTACTTCAACTTGCTACTTATACAAGTGGCAACCTTGGCTTACAGTTTCCAGATGAAGTCCAAACAGATCAGCAAGTTTTAACTTTTTTCAAAGACTGGAAGCCTAAAAACTCAATCGGTGAATATCGACAATATTCAAATCCAAGCATTGGTTTATTTGGAAAAGTTGTTGCTTTGTCTATGAACAAACCTTTCGACCAAGTCTTAGAAAAAACCATTTTTCCAGATCTTGGCTTAAAACATAGCTATGTAAATGTGCCTAAAACTCAAATGCAAAACTATGCTTTTGGCTATAACCAAGAAAATCAGCCGATTCGAGTTAACCCCGGCCCGCTAGATGCACCTGCGTACGGCGTTAAATCGACCTTACCTGATATGCTGAGTTTCGTTAATGCCAATCTAAATCCACAAAAATATCCAGCAGATATTCAACGCGCAATTAATGAAACACATCAAGGTTTCTACCAAGTGGGTACGATGTATCAAGCATTAGGTTGGGAAGAGTTCTCTTATCCAGCACCATTACAGACTTTATTAGACAGTAATTCAGAGCAAATCGTAATGAAATCTAATAAAGTGACAGCTATTTCAAAAGAACCTTCAGTTAAGATGTTCCACAAAACTGGTTCGACCAACGGTTTTGGAACATATGTTGTCTTTATTCCAAAGCAAAATATTGGTTTAGTCATGTTAACCAATAAACGTATTCCAAATGAAGAACGCATTAAAGCTGCCTATGCAGTGTTGAATGCAATAAAGAAATAATCTTTTGCTTAAACAAAAAGAGAAATGAATAATCTCATTTCTCTTTTTTTATGGGCTTATTCTTTAAAAGAACCAAACATATCCTAGACTTGATTTCATCCAATCTCGATGATTTTGTTGTTCATAATCCCAGTTTAATCGAACGGTATTATTACTATTAATCACATATTGCCACTGAGTATTTACTCTCAAATTCCATTGGTTTTGGTCTTCCCAATAGGGCAATTCAATTTGTACCACAGAGTTAAAGTGTTCAAACCACTGATTCATACAACCTAAAGTCGGACCCATTCCCACACGCCATCCTTTATCTAGATTTGAGCCGGCTTGTAGATAGGTTTGTAGTTGCCCATAGCAAACATGTTGGCGCTCATAGTCAGCAAAGCTATATCCGACTTGAGCATTAAAATTCGCTACACCATGCTGTTTTTCTTCACTAAAAGTACCATCATGAATCGCTTCCTGACGCCAACCTAAATTAAATCCCCAACTCAGCGGTGTTTTAAAAGGTTGAATCGGGTTATAAGAATTTACTTCGAGTAAATCAAGACGTTCTAGTTTTAAATGGTCATCTCGCCACTGTGCATTGCCATTTAAAAAGAGTAATTGAGTTCCCGCACGATATCCGCCTTGAGGATCTATTAAGTCATGGTAGGCTTGGCGATGACCAATTTCGATAAACTTGTCTCCTTGAACCTCGCCTGCTTTGACTGAAAGATTACGCGCATTGTGACCTTGAGTTGGCTCTTTTGTTGGTCTTTTAGGTTCTTGACGCTGTTTGTCTAAATCAATCTGACTTCTTAAAGCTAAAAGCTGACGCAACTGCGGCTGAGCAACGCTTTCTTCTATTTTACGGCTCGTAAATTGAAGATATAAATCATCGTAAGCCATCTCTAAAATTTTAGCCTGATCCTGCTCAGTAAATGATTTTAAAATCTGAGAAGACTGCTGAGTGGGCATCATCGCAATTTGATGAGCTACCTTCGCCAAAGATTCGCCATGCTGATGAGCTTGAGCCAATAGCTGAGTTTCTAAAGCAGGTCGATATACAGGAGCTTTGGTTAACCCTTGCTGCTGCATCGATTTAATGGTTTCCATCGGGATAGAAGCATGAGTGAATTTTTCTTGCAGATGAGACTCTGGTTTTACTAAATCAACCAACCCTAACAATCGATAGGCGCAGTTATCACTCACAAAGTAATAAGGAAAGCTCACATGCTGCATTTCCCAAATATGAGACACTAAAAACCGCGTTTCTTCAGGTGTTAAATTTAGCTCATATTCCCATAAGTCACGGCTTTCAAAATCGCCGTACTCTTTTACTTTACGGTAATAAGGCATCAGTGAATATTCACCCGGATATTGCCCTGTTAAACCTTTCCATGCATATGACCAGTTGTCGTTTCCAGCCACAGTTGCTGCATAATTTACAGCGTAGGAAACTAAATTTAATTGTTGCTGATCTTTAGGGTCTAAACGTAATAAAGTATGGCCAAACATGGAGCTTGGATTGCCCATAAAATCTGTCGCATAAATTAATGTCGCTTTATGTGGCTTAATCTGCCCAATCCAGTTTTCAAATTCTGAACACTTCACTTGAGGCAATTCATTTTCTTGAATGCCTACTTTTTTTATAAGCCATTGACTGCGTGCCGGAAATTTACAGCGAATCGACTGATTATCTTGAGCGGGCATAAATAATGCCGAGATATCCGCTTTCAGTTCTTCTTTTAAATTATTTTTCCCATTTTCCGACATGAAATAGCCAGAATAAGTCACTTCACTTTTCTGGTTTTTATTGGAATACATGAGCCTTTGCCATGTAATGTCTTGATCTAAGTTTTTCTGTTCTGCAATTGACCAATATTTTTGAATAGATGGATTTATATCTGCTGAATACGCAATATTCACTGCCAAAGAGGCAAAAACTAAAACAAATGACTTCATTAAGCTCATCAATTTTTATCATTAAATATAAGAAAAACCCTGCCAGACGACAGGGTTTTCAATTTCAAACTTATACGTAAGCTTTTAAAACGTCGTCTTTAGCCATTACAGTTTGTAATGATGCTAATACTTGAAGGGTATTTTGGTTGTTTGCAGAATAGATTTCACCAAAGTTTGCTTTTGAAACTTTGAAGAAACGGTCTTTATCTTGAGGTTTGATTTGCATTAACTCAGCAAGTACATTTAGGCTTTCACCTTGGCCTACAGCCATATCACGTGCTAAAGCTTCTGCATTTTCATTTGTGAATGTAACTACTTGCGCTGTTACTGTTCCGCCTTGACGGCAGCCTAAAGTACCGAAAGTGATCCCTAGTAATTGGTTAGTAAAAATACCGTTTGTTGTCGCAGCAAGAATTTTAGGCGCTACTCCTTTTTTGCCAGCCCATACTTGTGTACCCACACCACAACCTACGTCGTTGTCAGCCATTGCAACACTTGAACCAGCTGCTAATAAAGCAGCTAAAGCTAATTTTTTTAACATAGATGTAAATCTCCAAAATGATTATTGATTGTTTCTTATGTGTTGTATTGTTATGTGTAATTTTTATTACACGCTATTAAAGATAGCGAGATGGTTGTGAATTAGCAATTAAAAAATAAACAATATGATAAAAAGTGCAAAAGAAAAATTATCTTAAATTCCAGTTACCTTGATTATCCCTACTACCTAATATTTTGAGCACGAGTACGAGACTTAAAATTAATAATAAATACCACGATCCTAGCTTGCCCCAACCGACCATATGCCAAGCATCGACCTGACTTGGGTAAAGCCAGATTTTATAAAATGTACTTATATTTTCAGCAATCCAGATTAGAAACGCGAGTGTAAACAAAACAGGTAACATCGGGATTTTAAATTTATGTTCATTTAACTGGAAATAAAGTTTTGTTTTCCAAAAAATAAAAATACTAATCGCGAATAAAATATAGCGAATGTCTGGAACAAAAAATTTACTCATAAAATTTATATATGAGAAAAATGCTAGTAATAGCATAGCTCCAAAACTTGGAAGTTTTTCAAAAGACACTTGAAACAGTCGTATTGAGCGTGCAAAAAAACTACCTACAGCCGAATACATGAAACCTGCAAATAGAGGCACAGTTAAAATTTTAAATACGGCGGGCTGTGGATATTGCCACGATGCAATCGCAGGATGTGTTAGGAATATTTCCATGCACATCGCCATAACGTGAAATAAAGCAATAACCTTGGCTTCTGCCCATGATTCCAATTTTAAATAGAGTAAGCAGATCTGGATTAAAAGTGCATAGACGAGTAAATAATCATAACGATAGAACCCTATGTATTCATGGCTTCCCATCGGTGCTGTTAAAGCAAAAGCAATTAAAAGCAGAATACCAAACAAGGCTGCCGAGACAGCCTTGCCGATAAATTGAAACGGTAAAGTTAGATATTGCACAAAAACTATCCTAGATATTTAGCACTATACTCATGCACTGTATCTACAAAGATTTTTGGTTGTGCAGGGTCTACCCATTGAGTAATCCCATGGCCCAAGTTAGCAATGTAACCGGTCTTTTCGCCATTAGCGTAGGCATCGTCCAACATCGCTTTTACTGCTTTCTCAATTGAAGCAGCCGAACCATATAAAACAGCCGGATCAAGATTCCCTTGCAGAGCGACACGTCCAGCCACTGTAGTTCGAGCCGTATTTAATGGTGTCGTCCAATCTAAACCTAAAGCATCCGCACCTGTTGTGATCATTGGCTCTAACCATTGACCGCCACCTTTAGTGAACACAATAACAGGAATACGTCGGCCATCTTTCTCACGTTGTAAACCTGCAATGATTTTATTCATGTAGTTTAAAGAGAATTCGACATATTCACGGTGTGCTAATGCCCCACCCCAGCTATCAAAGATCTGGATGGCCTGAGCACCAGCATCAATTTGAGCATTTAAATAGTCAATGACTGAGTCTGCTAAATGATCAAGCAAAGCATGTAAAACTTCTGGTTGAGCGTACATCATCTGCTTGGTAAAACGGAATTCTTTACTTGAACCACCTTCAACCATATAAGTTGCAAGTGTCCAAGGGCTTCCAGAGAAACCAATCAGTGGAACTTGACCATCTAAAGCAGAACGAATTGTACTTACCGCATTCATCACATAATCAAGATCTGATTTTGCATTTAACTTTGGTAAATTTGCGACATCTTGTTCGGTACGTACGGTCTTTTGAAACTTAGGGCCTTCGCCAGTTTCAAAATAAAGTCCTAAACCGAGTGCATCTGGAATAGTTAAAATATCTGAAAATAAAATTGCTGCATCTAAGTCGTAACGACGCAAAGGTTGTAAAGTCACTTCACAGGCAAAATCTGTATTTTTACATAAAGATAGGAAATCACCTGCTTTTGAACGTGTTTCACGATATTCAGGCAAATAACGCCCTGCTTGACGCATCATCCACACTGGTGTGGTATCTACAGGTTCGCGTAACAAAGCACGGAGGAAACGATCATTTTTCAAAGTCGTCATTACCAATCTCTATCTTCTTTATGTGGCAGCATCATATCAAAAATAGAGACATTTTTATAATTTCAATTTCACACAAAAAACTCGTCAATCTACTAAAAAATGCATATTTACACAAAAGTCTACTGCAAGCCTTGGGGTTTTCTGCAATACTTGCAACATGTTACATTGGGGTTATTGGATATTCTTTTAATCACTAAATTACCAATCTTGGGCTCATAGAAATGAGTTATTGGTAATTTTATGCACTTTGAGATTAGATCAATCCCCCCTATTGCTTATATGAAAATTCTTAAGGTTGAATTACATGTTTGTTCGCTCATTACTCGCTATGAGTTTAAGTTGTATTATTGCTAATGTTGCTTTTGCTGCTTCAACAACTGAGCAACCCCTGAACCCTAAAAAGGTATCAGCTCCTGTAGAAGATCCGATTGATCCTTTAGCAGTAGATGCAGCTTCAACTGTAAAAGCTCAAGCTTCGACACAAATTACCGCTCAAGAACAAAATGACTTAAACCGAGCGTCAACAACATTACAAAATTTACAGAAAACTGAAGACCCAAATGCTGAATCAGGCATCGCGGCGTCTACTCCAGCTGTTGCTAAAAGCAGCACTGCGTCTACGGCTCCTGCGACAACCGCTGCATCATGGACTTTAGATAGCTTAAACTCGGCAGAATGGTCTGAAAATATTGGTAAAGGCCAACTTCCAGTTTATGCGCGTGCACATGTAATGCTCAATAATGCACATGCTTCGCCAGGTGCGATTGACGGCATGAGCGGTAAAAATACATTAAAAGCAATTTCTTCATTCCAACAAATGAATGGTTTATCACCTACTGGTGACCTGACCAAAGAAACTTGGGATGCATTGGTTGCTAAACAAACCAAGCCAGCATTTATTGAATACACAATTTCTGATGCTGACCTAAAAGGCCCATATGCTGAGTCGATTCCTTCTGACTATGCATTACAAGCTAAAATGAAAGGTTTGTACTACACGCGTGTAACCGAAATGTTGGGCGAGAAGTTTCATATTGATGAAGCTTTCTTAAAGAAAATTAACCCAACTGCGACATTCAAAAAAGCGGGTGAAAAAATCATTGTTCCAAACGTACGCAATGATTTACCAGAAGATATTCATTTGATTATTGCCCATAAAGGTGCAAAACAATTGTATCTCTTCAATAGCCGGAACCAAATGATTGCCTCATTTCCTGCAACAATTGGCAGTACTGATACGCCTTCTCCGGCCGGTACTTACAAGGTAGTTGGTGTGGCTCGTAACCCTTGGTACAGCTATTCACCTTCGAACTTCGTACAAGGTAAAAACTTAAAACCTCTTTCTTTACCACCTGGCCCGAATGCTCCAGTGGGTAATATCTGGATTGGTTTAAGTAAAAAATCTTTCGGTATTCACGGAACACCAAATCCATCTTTAATTTCTAAAACAGCATCACACGGTTGTATCCGTTTAACAAACTGGGATGCAAACGATTTAGGAAATAAAGTACGTTCTGGCGTAACTGTTAAATTCCTTGAGTAATCCATATATTCTTTAAAAGACCTGCCTTCATGGCAGGTTTTTTTTATTCTTAAAAAATTGATCAATAAAAAAATTTACAACCATATCAATTATGCAACGACATGTTGCAGTTAGCCTATTTTTCTAGTCTCCATAGAACATTAATATATTTCTCAAGAGATAAATAAAAAATTTGGGAGATTAAATCATGAATACTTATCTACATCGTGGTGAAGATCGAGGTCATGTAAAAGCGGGTTGGTTAGAGTCTTATCATAGCTTTTCATTTGGTAGCTGGTACGATCCTAAATATATGGGTGTTAGTGCATTACGTGTGATTAATGACGACAGAATTGATGCGCATAATGGTTTTGGTACGCACTCGCATGACAACATGGAAATCTTAACCTGTGTGCTAGATGGTGCTATTTCACACCGTGACACCATGGGAAATGAAGGTCAGATTAAAGCAGGTGAATGGCAGCTCATGAGCGCCGGCACAGGTGTTGCCCACAGTGAAATCAACAACACTGATACGCCTGTACATTTATTACAGATCTGGATTATTCCAAATGAAAGAGATGCCGAGCCAAATTATCAACAAATTAATTTGGACCCACGTAAAGAACCAAACAAATGGCATTTAATTGCAGGACCTGATGCAAATGCACCAATGCATATTCGCCAAAATACAGAGATAAAATCAGCTGTATTGGAAAAAGGACATGAGTTAAACGTTGAGCCAGTTAAAAAATTGAACTATGTTCACGTGATTTCAGGTGTAATCCGTATTGGTGATCAAGAAGTCAAAGCTGGCGATGCTTTCGTGTTTGAAGGTAAAGCGACGATTCAGGCAACTGAAGATAGTCAATTTATCTGGTTCGATTTACCTTAAATCATTAAAAGCCCTTTGCATAAAAGGGCTTTTTTAATCTCCACCGCCGCCGCTATCGCAGCTACCTGAATCTGAAGATGATGAACAATCATTTGAATAACTAGAGCTATGATGACTAGGACTACTATCGTGAAAATGATGTGTTGAAGAAGATGAATAATCGTGTTCGCCAGATGACGAATTGTTTTTTAGATTTTTGAGTAGAGCAATTAAACAGATCAGTCCAATACTAGAAAAAATTGCAATAAATATAATAATAAATAACTTCAAATAACGACCTCCTCATAAAGCATCAGAGATGTGTGTGTTCCTATTTCATTATTTAAATGAGTCATGCTGAAGAAACAAGTTGTTTTTTGATAAATAAGATACAACTTATAAAACAGAAAAATTGGCAGAATAACCTTTTAAAAAGCACAAAGGTTACGCAATACCAAGTTCAGAAAAATCATGTTCAATCTTATAAATGATGGAAAATATTTTAATTTTCCTTTACATATAAATAAGCACTTGCTCTTGATATACCTAAATGTTGTGCAACTGTCTCGACAGCCTTTTTAATATCTAACAAACCATTATTCTTTAACTCATGTATTAATTGTTTTCTCTCATTGAGTTTTAGCATACGCGGTGTAGTGGCATGTTTTGAGGCAAATTGATCGATATATTTCCGGATTGCTTCAGTGCCACTCGGCTCCAAATTTTCAACAATGTTATCAGTTTCAATTTTAGTGAAATGCTCTAAAGCGCTTTGCATCCCTCTAAATAGGGTTAAATCAATATTCATGCATAAAGCAGCCACATACTGGCCCTCTTCATCTTTAATTCCAATAGACGTGCTTTTTGCGGGACGGCCATCTGCAAACTGATTTGCATAGTTTGAAATAAGGTTTGGAAATTCTGGAGACATGATTCTAGCCAAACCTAATTCAGTTGCTGGATCTCCAACTTTTCGACCAGATAAATTGTTATGTATAGAAAGTATGGCATGTTCAGGATTTGTTAAGTCATGGACCACAACTTCGCAAAAAGGAGATAGCGTTTCACTTAATCCCTTTGCAATTGTATCTAGCTGAGTGAGTAAATGTTTATCACGATTGCCCAATGTATTTCCTCCTAATGACTTACTTACTATTTCAAACCCTAGCGTAAAGCATGCAATAGTAATTTAGACTTTTTATCTAATTTTAAACTTAATGTAAATCAGAATCTTATATCTCATTGTTATCACATTAGAAAATAAAATTAGACATTTTATCTAAATATATATATTTTATCTAAATAAGGTCAATACATTGTGCGTTGCTTAAGCAATAGTAAATCTTGCATCCAAAAACATTGAATAGAATTAGGTTTAATTATGAAAAATTTAACCCTTCCCACTTATGAAGATGTCGCAGCCGCTGCTGAACGTATAAAAGGTTTTGCAAATAAAACTCCTGTTTTAACTTCACGTACTGTGAACAATGAATTTGAAGCAGAAGTATTCTTTAAATGCGAAAATTTTCAGCGTGTTGGCGCTTTCAAATTTCGTGGTGCAATGAATGCACTTTTGCAATTTAATGATGCTCAAAAAAAAGCGGGGGTAGTCGCTTTCTCTTCGGGAAACCACGCGCAAGCGATTGCACTGTCAGCAAAAACTCTTGGTATTCCAGCCATAATCGTTATGCCACAAGATGCACCTGCCTCAAAAATGGCAGCAACGCGAGAATACGGCGCCGATATTGTTGAATTTGACCGCTATACAGAAGATCGGGAAAAAATTGGAAAAGAGATCGCCGAAAAAAATGGCCTGACACTCATTCCATCTTATGACCATCCGCATGTAATTGCGGGTCAAGGAACGGCTGCTAAAGAGTTATTTGAAGAAGTGGGTAACCTAGATTATCTGTTTGTATGTTTAGGTGGTGGTGGTTTATTGGCAGGTTCTGCCCTGTCTGCTCGCAAGCTCTCTCCAAACTGTAAAATATATGGTGTTGAACCTGCTCTAGGAAATGATGGACAAATGTCTTTTAGAAAAGGAGAAATTGTTCATATTGATACGCCGCAAACCATTGCCGATGGCGCTCAAACTCAATATTTAGGCAAATTAACATTCCCTATTATTCAAAAGAATGTTGATGACATTTTGACAGTAGAAGATGAAGACCTGATTAACTGTATGAAGTTCTTTGCTGAAAGAATGAAGATGGTGGTTGAACCGACAGGATGTCTCGGATTTGCTGCTGCACGTAATTTAAAGCATGAGTTAAAAGGCAAACGTATAGGCATCATTATTAGTGGCGGGAATGTCGATATTTCTAAATATGTAGAGTTTTTATCCGCTTAATAAAAGCCAATGTCTATCTATGATGTCAGTTAGTACGTCATAGATAGGTATGACATGCTATTCGTCTCTCGACTTGCTCGTGTCTTAATTTAAATAAACTTTTGGAGATGGTGATGAGATTTATTTCTGAGTCTGAATCTTCTGCTCTCATCAATCATGAACTGGCTTATGATGCCATTTACCAAGCTTTAATTGCCGTAACTCAACCAGAAACTAAAAGTTTTGCTGTAGTTCATGGTCAAGGGTCTGATAGCAAAAATACCTTTAGTGTTAAGTCATCGGCGACTCAGCACTTAGCTGGTCTTAAAGTTGGTTCTTTTTGGGAAGATAACCCTAAAAATGGTTTGCCTCGCCATAACGCACTCATTTTATTATTTAATCAGACCAACGGAAAAATGGCAGCAGCTATCGAAGCAGGCAAAGTAAATGCATTTCGTACAGCCGCTTCTAATGCAGTTGCGACCAATATATTGGCAAGAAAAGATTCAAAGGTATTGGCTATATTTGGTACAGGAAATCAGGCCAAATATGAATGTGAGGCGCTAGCGAGAATTAGAAATTTCGAGCAGATTTTGATAGTAGGACGCGACTTAAATAAAGCTGAAAAAATGGCTGAAGTCCTCAAGCCCTTAGGTATTCAGCTTAATATTACGAGTGCAAAAGAAGCCTGTGAACAAGCCGACATTATTGTGACAGCAACGTCCTCCCACACTCCTCTTTTCAAAGTAGAATGGGTCAAAGCTGGCACTCATATTTCATCTATGGGTTCAGATAAACAAGGCAAACAAGAACTTCCGCCAGAGTTATTTTCACATTGTGGTTTATTTTGCGATCTTAATGTTCAGTCTAAACTCATTGGTGAATTTCAACATGCGCCTGAGTCTGCAACGTTAATCAATATAGGTGATGTGCTTTTAGCAAATGCTCAAGGTAGACAGTCTCAGGAACAAATCACAATTTATGACAGTTCAGGGCTATCGATTCAAGATTTATATATCGCCCAGAAAATTTTAGAAATTTCTTAATTTTTACATTTAACTGCATCATTCAGGCTGATGCAGTTAAGTTAAAACATCTTTCTTTTTATAACGTTTTACGAATTCTGTTTTTAAAATCAGAGTTCATCTTGAGTAAAAACTTTGGCAAAAGACTTTATATATTGCTCAGCCTTAGCCTCATAATTTTGAAAACCCGCATCAAAAACCCATCTTTCAATTTCAGATTTTTTGACTAAATTTTGCAAATAAAGCTGATGATGTTTGTCTAACTCTTCTTTTAAACTTCTTAACATCAGTTCATTTAAACCAGCGGGAGGATTCAGACCTGTATCTAAAATACTCGGGGCAAATGCCACACTTTTGAGTTCCAGTTGATGAGCTGTTTTCACAACAGTTTTTATCGCAGTCTCGATTCGATCTATCGTGAAATCTTCTGGCGCTCCCATGCCTATAAGCAAAACTTTAGGTGCTTGTATGATTGAAGGCGTTTGATTTAGTAAAAGCGAATCACCAATTTTTGCGCTAAACCAATTATTTTTTCGTATCAGATCTAATCTGCCATTTAGGGCTTCATCTAAATGTGCCAAACCGCCTGAAAAAGAACGATTATTCATTTCATGTTCAAAAATACAAGCACAAGAAAGTTCAACCTCGGCCGAAGCACAGTCCCAAGTCACGAGTTCGATATCTAGATTTTGATAGTGACCAATTTTTATTTGCTTTATATCTGTGCTCATATTTTTCTCTTCTATTTTTACCATGCATATTTAAGTTCAAGACCTAAATAATTTGAGTCTTTACCACCTGCTTTCTTAATCGTATCTCCGACTTCAAAGTGCACTCCTTCGGCAGCAACAGACAAATTAGAATTTATTTTTTGATCTGCTCTTAGTTGAATATATGCCCCTGTCCAACTTGAACCTTGTCCTGCTGTGTTTGCCATGCTGTTATTACCTTGGAAATAAACTGCATCATTGGTGGTTTCACGCCACTGAAAACCTAAAGCACTTAACAGAGTAAGTTTATCGGAAGGCTTAAGTGTCAGAGATGGTTTTATGTGAATAATATTGCTGTAGCCACTGTAACCCGCCAAAGTAAAGTATGAGCCGTTTGCAAAGAGCTGGTTAAAGGTATTGAGTTCATTATCGTTGGCGTTTTTATCACCTGTGGCAATATCAAACTGGACGCCTAAACGCGGTGACCAAGCTTGGTCAGCAAATGTGTACCCTGTAATACTACTGAGTCCCCATGCTTGAATAGTTTGTCCACCAATCCTTCCATGTTGCAGCATGCCTTCAACATCCCAATCGATATTATTCTTTTTACCCATATGGCGAACGTCGTATAAGTCTCGAATTTCATTGCCCTTAACACTTGTAAAAGATGCATTATCTCGTTCATAACGTGAGTAATAACCAGATAACTCACCTCCCCACACATTTTGTTTATCTACGCGAAAGCCGCTAAAACTTAAATTACGTTTCGAGTGGTCGTTAAAAGTTGAATCTTTTTCAATTTGAACAGGTCTGGTGAGATAGCCTAAAACTCTCCAATCACCATATTCATAACCCGACCAAATGCCATCAAAGGCTTGCCTAACGTTTGGCCCCTCGCGATTTGAAATAAAGCGTTGCAAGTCAAAAGCCATCTCTTGACGGCCCACTCTAAATTTAAAAGTTCCATTGTTTAAAGGACTCACCCAAGCAATAAAAGCTTGCTCTACATCGAGTCTATTCTGATCGGTACTGCTAATATTCTTTTTATCAAACGCTCGTGCATCACTAAGCTGAGTAAATAATTGTAAGTGATCGCCAATACGTGCATCTGCATGAACTTGTAATCTTTGAATTAAATAGCGATCGGCTTGATTATTTCCGCTGCCAAATCTCGCATTATTATTGATTTCAAAACGCTCGCGAATATTCGCACCCAATGACAAATAATTATTATCGCCAAAGGGTATATATTTAAAATCATCACCTATTTTCTTTGGTACACACGAGTTTTTTAAAACATCCCAATTTTCTTGCCACCGATTCGTTGAGATTTTTGGACGAGCTGGACATGCATTTGTATTTGAAGCTTCATTTTCTGCATGAGCAAATTCATAAAGAAATAAACTCCCCGTAAGCAAGACGCTCATTTTTATAATTTTAAGATAATTTTCGGAGGTCTTAATGCGATATTTTCTATCATTAGAAATAGGCTGAGCCATATGGTTATCCAAGGTAATAAACAGGTCATTGCAGAGACTTCGTCTTTTACACTCACACCGCCCATAGGCAATATGAGTATCAGTTTCTATCTATCATTAAGCGAATAAATTACTTTGTAGCGGCATGAATTTCGGCAATATAACCACCCGGAAACTGTACCATCGCCGCCTCACGACCATCTGATTTATAGGCATTCACCAAAACTGTTGCACCCGCTTTTGTGGCTTTATCTAAAGTCTCAGATAAATTTTTGACTTCATAACCCGTCATATCGTGCCCATATGGATATGGAAGATGACCATCGGTGACCAACACTGTCATTTTGCCGAAATCAGATTCAACGCGAATACGTCTATATGTTTCATTTAGACGTCCAATCTCTACACCAGCCGCTTTAGGGTTATCTGAAACCACTTTGCCATGCGAGAAATTGACGAACTTTTTAACGAAAGAATCGGCACTTTGTTTTGAAACATAAATACGATTTTCTGGAACAGTTTCAAGTTTGTTATAGCTCGGTTTAGTCGTGTGCCAATAAAGCTGCATATTTACGCCACCCGGCCACTGGATGACTGCATCCCGCCCGATTGGGTCAGGAAATGCATCAACAATCACATCTGCGCCATTCGCTTTGGCAGACTGGACGGCTGCGTCCATGTCTTTGACTAAATAGCCTGTTCTTTCTAAACCAAAAGGATGTGGAATTGGAGTTTTAAAACCAAATACAGACAGTGTTCCTACTGGAGTCAATACAAGCTGGGAAATGGTCTGGCTTGGTGTTGGCGTCACCTGAAAAATGCCCTGTTTAGATTTAGTCCCACCAAAAGTGGCCACTAAGCTGTCGGTAAATTTATCGAAGTCTTCTGGGTTAACATATACATGCGTTGTATCGTATTGAGGAGCTACCCCAGGCGCTTCACTTTTTACACTGGTTGTTGTTTTGGCAAAAACTTGAGGAACAATGGCAACATTTGTGCCCACTAGCATGGTGCTTAAAAGCAAGGCTGATAATGATTTACGCATAAAAGACTCCGTAAGAATTGAGTACTACAACTTATTGTGACTTTGTTTGTTGATTAGAAAGAATGGTGACCATCACTAGAGCTGCAATGAGGCCAAGATGTTCAAAGAAACTATTAAACGTGCTAAAAAATGCCGGACCTGTGTGATTCCAAAAATCGTTTGCAACCAGCATCGCTATGGCGGTTAGACAGCCTAAAGCACCTGCTCCCAACCAGACAAAACGATTAAAAATAACCAAGAGCGAACCCACAATTTCAATCACAATCGCTGTAGATGCCCAGAGCCAAGCAGGCTGTAAACCGAAACTTGCCTGCTCATCAATCGCCGCATGAAATCCGATGAATTTATTCATTCCGCCGACTAAATAGGCTGAAACTAATGCAACTCGAAGAAGTGACAGCAATCCACGAATTGATAAGATCTTTTTTACCCACACAGGATTATTATTAATTAAGTCACTCATCTATTTACCTCATTGGTATTTCGATTTTTAACAACCCTATAAAGTTATAAAAATATTAATATTTACAAGAACCATGATTTTAATTTAGATATTTAAAATAATTATTTAAACAACTCCAAAACAAACTTAATTAGCAGCCTATATAAAATCAAAAATAACTGTAAACTACTAGATATTCATTTAAATACAAACTGTATCCTCAAAAGATACAATGATTGATAAGTACAAAATCATAATATAGTTTAGCGGCACACCAATTTAGCCTTTCAAAATTTAATGGATAAAATAGACTGTATTAATACTTTCATAAGTGTTGTAGAAACTGGAAATTTTAGTCATGCCTCTAGAAAATTAGGTGTTACTAGAGATCAAGTTTCTAAAAGAATCCTTTATTTAGAAAGTCTATTTAGTACATCATTATTTACACGTAACACCAGAAAGATGGACCTTACCCGCTCAGGGGAAAAGTTCTATCAACGTTGTAAAGTCATTGTTAAAGAATTAGATTTAGCTGCCAATGACTTCATCTACGATCAAAAGTACCCTGAAGGCATATTAAAAATTAGTGCTCCTCATGCTTTTGTACAAACATGCTTCTCAGAGATTATTTCTAATTTTCTAAATCAATACCCTAATATTGAAATTGATCTTTTATTTTCAGAAAATTCAATACATATTAACGAACATAAATTTGATATTCTTTTAAAAACTGAAGAAGAAATTAAAGAACAAAACATCTTTCTACTAGATACTTATAAAAGAAACTTTTATGCCACACCTGCATTCTTAAATAAAAATGGAAAACCTAAAAGCATAGAGGATTTAAGAAAATATAATATATCGCTATATTCAAGATCAGATTTAAAAAATAATTTCATTGATTCAATCCCTCAACTCATTTGCAATAATATAGAAATTCTTTTAGATTTTTGCCAAAAGAACCAAAGTATTTTATTTCTTCCTGATTTTTTAGCAAAAAAATATGAAGATGCCGGCATTATTATTAATTGTTCGCAGGACATCTTTTCATCACCAGTTTATTTTTATGCAACCACGCCGTATGGATCAAAAATTCCAAAAAAAGTTCAGCTTTTTTTAGACTCGTTAAAGCAGCATTTTCAGCCTATCACTGATCGCTCTATAATTTAATTTTTGAATCACATACAGCTATGCATTTTTTATTAACCACAAATTCCCCCTTCCAAAAACAATCCACCACCTTTTCTTGCTCGATTGACACATCCGAGCTTAAAAGCTGAATGATTGCGCCTTCAATCATATATAAAAAGAGTTTGGCATCCTGAAAATTTGCATCATTTTTGAGTGTTCTAAGCTGGCTATAAATCTCATTAATGAGCCATGTTCGATATCTCACTGCCACTTGATAAGCTTTGGGATAAGTCAGTTTCGTTTCAAAAATGGCTTTAAATAATAAATAGTACGGCCCTTCTAAATCGGTATGTAAGAAATAAAGTTTCTTTAATTGAACAATTACGTTGGTGGGGTTGACCTCGTTAGCAATTGAAACCACTTTTTCTTTTAAGCGCTCTTTTTGCACGGTTAAACAGATTTCAATAAACCTCTCTTTGGAGTGAAAGTAGTTATAAAAAGTCGCTTTTGGAATTTGTGACTCTTTCACAATTTTGTCGATGCCCACGGTATGAAATCCGTGATGGTGAAACAAATGAATTGATGTATTAACAACTTTTATGGCGCGCGTTGGGAGAACTAAATTTCGCATATTTTTTACCGTTATAAATTTTTGTTGTTTCTAAGTGAGATAATTTTTGGGAGAAAAAAAGGCATAGCAAAGCCGTAAGACTGTGCTTGGCACATCTCAAGTTTTATTGTTGATACAAGTTTTTTTGAGCCGTAATGACTTAAAGCCTGAAAACCCTAAAGGTTAACAAGCTGATAGATCTAATTTAAGTCGTGTCGTTATAGCTTTTGGCAAAGGCTGCCAAGAAATTAAGAATGTGCAAAGCCAACTCCTTTTTATAGGGAGTTCTGCCAGACATTTATAGAATTATGGTGGCAGAACGAAAGAGGGTTGACAGACTGGCTTTGAGAACCCAGCACGCACAAAGGCGTCCCCCTTCCGTCCTACCGCTACAAAAAGGGAGACGAACGGGTCTACATTAAAAAAAGATTTTTTCAATGTACTCAAAGAACAGCCTGTCAAAGCCGGCTGGCAATGTGGCCAGCAGGCAAAGGATAGTGCTCTGCCCTTTAGCAGTCAAGCACACAAAATGACATTTGTTTTAAATTAGATCATTAAAAAGTAAGGATAAATAATGAGTTGGTTATTGTTTAATACGGGTTTATAAAGCTGGGTTTTGTGAAGTAGGAATACGCTAGTGTGGCTTTCACCACCTGCGCTTTATTATTAAAGTTATTGTTTAATTGATTATTTACAATATGCTCTAGAACGATGAGAGTTTTATATTTTTGAAGAACTCTATCCTGTCATATACAGGTTCTATATTGATAAATTAATTTATCTTATCAATTTTAAAAATTTTACCACTTAAAGTACTTTGAAAAAACATTTCAAAACTCGGTCGTATATCTTCACCTTCAACTGTAATGTATTTCAAATTAGAAAAACATTGAGTATTAGCGAAATAATTATCTACAGTTGCCTGAATGACGTATTTAATTCCGAACTGGTCTTTAACACTGATATTTTGTTTAAGCATAACGATATCCTAATAAAATTATGGCAGAAATAATGGACCCGCCTAAATATCCAATAGCAAACTGAGTTTTAACTAACTCTATAATCTAATTTAAATAGTTGATTTATAGACGCATAAAAGGTACGCCCATCTAAATTTAAATCAACTTCAACTCCAGAGGAAAGGAGAACCCTTTTTCCAACTTCAACAGTTTTAAAACCTTCACGTGTATTTTGTATTCTATTTAGAGGAATTAAAGACACTAGAATTTCTGTACCATTTTTAGATTTTGCAATTAAGTCATTTATTTTTAACAATTTATATCCTAAATTAAAATTTACTTATAATCTTAAAAAAACTTTAAAATTATTTAAAAACCAAAATAAAAGCACCCATTAGTGCTTTTATTTATTAGTGCTTATAATTATTTATAGAGCAACAATATTTACAGCATTTGGGCCTTTTTGGCCTTGTGTAACACTGAATTCAACACGTTGACCTTCAGCAAGAGTTCTGAAACCTGAGTTAGCGATTTCGCTAAAATGAGCAAAAACGTCTGGTCCTGATTCTGGTTGGATAAAACCGAAACCTTTAGCTTCGTTAAACCACTTAACAGTACCTTTCATGATATTTGAATTAGACATAATACATCCTAGTTTTTTTAAAAATTTAAACCATTTTATTGGTTATGAGTAACATCGAAATAATAAAGAATGGAGCTGAAAATCTAAAAAAACGAAGGATTATGACTAATACTGCGGTACTTAGAGAAGATTTACCAAACATGACTTTTTCTAGTTAAGTTCATTGTATACGAAAAATAAAATTAATCAAGTTTTCTAATATATATATTTATTTTATTTATAAAATATAGCGTACCTCTTCGCTTACCTTATATAGAATGCAACAAATAGGCATAAAAAAGGGCCTACACGTTATGAAACGATGTAAACCCTTTATAAATCTTGGTAGGTATATCCACTACCAAACAAATCAACAAGTAATTGAAAATAGATTATTTATAAAAACAAAATATATCTGTGATACAAGCCATGATACAAAAATATTTCTACTGTCTTTACTATGAATTTGATCACTACCTCTCTTCTCACTTTAAGTTTAAGAAAAAACTAAATTTTAGAGGTTACAAAGGTTACTGAGGTTACAGCCTTATGTAGTAAGGCTTTCAGGATGTAACCTTTTAGAAAAATGAAAAGGTTACAGATTTCTGAGGTTACATATGGATACTTCATAAACAATCATTTAATTCAATAGTTAAAAATCACCTTCCCTCACTGAAGATGGATGCCTATTTAAAGCGATCACTTCAATTTTCATGTAAGGGTAAAGTGGTAAACCTTGTAATAAGTTATGTAGTTCTTCATTGCTTTCGACATCAAAAATACTAATGTTTGCATACTGCCCTGTTATTCTCCATAAATGGCGACATTTACCTTGTCTTTGAATTTCTTGAGAATAAGCACGTTCTCTTGCTTTGATATCTTCAATTTCCTGCTCAGATAAATGGCTAGGTAAAATCACATCTTTTCGTACATAAAATAGCATTAGTTCTTTCCCTTTAAATAACACGTTCAATAATCAATGCAATACCTTGGCCTACACCAATACACATTGAACACAAGGCATAACGACCACCCGTTTGTTCAAGCTGGTTTAGGGCTGTGGTCACTAGGCGTGCACCTGATGCACCAAGTGGATGACCTAATGCAATTGCACCACCATTTGGATTTACCTTGTCAGAATCATCTGGCAAACCTAAATCACGGGTCACA